>JAKLEQ010000007.1 GCA_022711635.1 Methanoregula sp.
GCCGCGATGACATACTTCGGTTCCGGCATCTGCTCCCAGACACGGCGGAGGCGCGATGCCTGCTTCCGGGTGACCCTCCCCGTAACAATGAGGATGTCCGCGTGTCGCGGCGATCCTTTCGCTAGGATCCCGAACCTCTCGATGTCGAAGCGCGGCATAAGGCACGCGATGATCTCGATATCACAGGCGTTGCAGGCGCCGCTGTTGAACACGGTAATCCACGGCGACTTCATCCGCGCCCAGCTGACGAGCCTCCCGCTCAGGGACCCGGCCTCTCCTGCCATACTAGTGCATCACCCCGTGCCGGCTCATCAAGCTCCGGATCCCTGCAACTGAACGGTTCACTTCTCCCACCTCAGGATAAATACCGCGACCGCAACGAGCGCGAGGTACCCCATTGTCCCCCAGAGCGGGGCGTCCGGCGGGGCAAGGGCGAGTACAAGGGCTGCGACATGGACAACGGTGAAGAAGAGGGCGACGTAGAAGAATGCATACCCCGGCTGGAAGACCTGTGCTTCGGCTGCCTCTCCCCCGACATACGGCATCACCTTGTTCCGGGACGGTTCGAACGGCGGGGCAATCCCTTTTGACCATGCGTACATAAGGTAACCTGCCACGAGCGCAAGGAGTGCGATGATGAAGGGGGAAAAGAGGAGATCCATCGCCGCCATTCAGACCATCCCCCACGGGAAGAGCTGCTCCGCTGCATGCGTTATCCAGTCGAACGACTCCGGGAAGAGCCCCAGGTAGACGGTCACGACGGCAAGCAGAACAACACACCCTGTTGCCCCCGCGGGAAATGAAGGGGAGATGCAATCGGCCGCACTGTCTTTTGGCGGTCCCCTGAAGAGCAGCGTCGAAAGTACCGGGACATAGTATCCCAGGGATACAAAACTGTTGAGGGCAAGGATGAGGGCGAGCACGACACCGCTCATCATCGACGTCACCATGCCAGCCTGCTCAAGGAGCAGTTTTCCTAAAAATCCGCAGGTGAACGGAACCCCGCTCAGGCCCAGGACGAAGATTGCAAAGGCGATCCCCAGTCCAGGGTGTCGTGTCCCGACTCCGCGCATCTGTCCGACATCGAACGATCCGCTTGCCCGCCCGAAGAGGTCTGCGACGAGGAATGATCCTGCCTTCATGACCCCATAGGCAATGGCGTAATAGAGGCCTGCGGTGAACCCGAGTTCGAGGTCGTAGACCATTCCCATGCCAAACCCAAGCAGGATGTATCCCATCTGGGCTACGCTCGAGTACGCGAGAATGTAACGGATGTCCCGCTGGTTCAGTGCGAGGAGGTTGCCGGCTGTCATCGTGAGGATTGCAAGGAAGATGACCAGCATCCCGAGGTAAGAGAAGACGCCCGAGCCGAAGGGGAGGGCTGAGAGAGAGAGGAAAAGGGCAACAAGCACCCCGATCTTGGTTGCGCCGACGAGGATTGCGGTAACCCCTGCCGGTGCATGGGCATAGGCATCGGGGAGCCACGCATGGAGCGGTACAACAGCAAGTTTCACCCCGTACCCGAAGACGAGAAGGATGGCTGCCGTAAGGAGCATTCCCCGGTCCGTGCCGGCGAGCGCATCGGGGAGCGCGGCCAATTCGAGCGTCTGCCCCGCAAAATACAGGAGCGCGATCCCAAGCAGCGCCGTAATTGTCCCGGCCACCCCCTGGAGGAGATACCGCATCGCGGCAGGTGTCGCCACCGGGTCCTCCCGGTGCCGGTACGCGACAAGGGCATAAACGGGCACTGCCGAGAGTTCGACGGCAACAAAGATGGTGAAGAGATCGGTGGCGAAACCAACGGCAACCGCCCCGGCGAGTGCGAAGAGGATGAGCGGGTGGTAGAGATGGACGGGGCTCTCTGGATCCAGCAGCCCCTGCGAGGCGAATGCCGCGATCGCCCCGATCCCCGTGATCAGGAGGCCCGTCGTCAGACCAAGATAGGAGGTCTGGGGCGGAAGGGGAGTCTGCAATACCGCGACCAGCATCTGGAGGAAGGCGAGCGCGAGCCATATCGCCGAGAGCGTCCCGGCCCTCCCCCGGTATGCTGAGGGGAAAAGACGGATGACGGCGTACAGGACGATCCCCCCGAGGGCAAGAAAGACCGGCATGGTCGCTGCAGGCCCCTCGGGGATCATGGGGGCACCCCCAGCAGGATAACGGCCATGAGGGCAAGGATGCCCCCGGTAAAGAGCGCGATATTTCCGCCCGCATCCCTGTCCTCCCACCGCATTGCGATCCTGCCTGCGGCGAAGAGGAGTTGGATTGCGGCTGCGACAGAGCGGAAAATCCCTGCAAAAGCTGCCTGGAGTACCCCTGCACCTGCGACAACACCACGGGCACCTGCTGCATACACGACATCCATGTCCACGAGCCGGGAGTCATGGGGCTCGAGGATCCCCTTGCCCACCGTAAAGAAAAATACAGCAGCGGCACCGAGCACGAGAATCGCACTCACGAGGTGAGCAGGATCATATGCTGCATAGTCAACGGGGACGGGGAGGAGAGCATAGAGCGCCTGCGGGAAGATCCCGATCAGGACGCATAATGCAGCCGCTCCCAGCATGCCTGCCTGCATGAGAAGCGGGGGATCGGTCGCGGATTCCGGGGCCGGGTTCCTCCCTTCCCGGAGAAACGCAAAGTATCCGAGTTTCAGGAACGAGAGGAATGTCCCGAACGACGCGATCTCCAGGAGCACCCAGATCCAGATACTGGTGTGCTCCGCGGCGGCGAGGACCATGCCCTTCGAGACGAACCCGTTGAAGAGGGGCACTCCCGCGATCGAGAACGCGGCGATCCAGAATGTAAGAGCCGTAACCGGCATCCTCTTCTGGAGACCTCCAACCCTGCTGAGCAGGTTCTCGCCGGTCTTCCAGACGATCACCCCGACCGCCATGAAGAGGAGCGCTTTGTAGAGGATGTGGTTGAAGACGTGTGCCATACCTCCGTCGAGCCCCAGCTGGGCGACGGTGTCTCCGGGGCCCAGCCAGCAGAGGATTCCCACCCCGGCGACCATGTACCCGACCTGCGAGACGATGTGGTACGAGAGCAGCCGGCGCATGTCGTTCTGGAAGACCGCGAAGGCCACACCGTAGACTGCCATGAATGCCCCCATGAAGGCGATGTACTCCGTTCCCGGCTGTGCCCGGGCGAGGAGATAGACCGCTGCTTTGGTGGTATAGACAGAGAGGAATACACTCGCAACGAAGTTCGCCCGGGGATACGCGTCGGGAAGCCATGTATGCAGGGGGATGAATGCAATGTTCACCCCGATCCCAAGGACGATAAGGATGGTAGCCCAGAACAAGTACGCGGATCCGGCGATATTTCCCAGCGGACCGACAACCAGGGATCCCCCGCCGAGCAGGAGAAGCGCGATGCCGGCAGCAAGCAGTGTACCGCCAAGACCGTGATACAGGAGATACCGGAAGCCCGCGGCAACCGCTTCCCCTCCCTCCTGCCAGATCAGGAACGTGGAAGTGACCGCCATCAGCTCCCAGAAGACAAGGAGCGTGATCCAGTCCCCCGCGAACGCGACGCCGAGCGCCGAGCCGGCGTAGAGAAGCGCAAAGAGGTGGAGGCGCGGGGGAGCGACTGCAGCCGCATAGAGAATGGCGAGGAGGGTGATTATGGCAAAGATAACCCCGGTCAGGTACGAGAGGGAGTCTACACGGAGAATCGTCAGAGTGTACCCCATGAACGGGACGCTCCATTGCATGACGCCTTCGGAAACCGGACCGGTGATGTACCCGCCGGGCAGCACCAGAACATCGAGGAGCCCGACGACACCCAGCAGGACGAGCCCTGCCTGCCGTGCCCTGCCGGAAAGCGCGAGCACGAGCGGTGCCCCGACAAAGAAGATGATAAACGGTGGGACTGCAGTCCCATACAGGATCCCCCCGGGGATTGTGGCGGCGGCCCCCGTCACGACGGAAGCGACCTGTGTGCAGAGGGCGAACGGGCTGAACGGGGAGCTCGTCCAGAAACCAAGAACGACTGCCCCGGCCGCAGTCAGGATTACCGGGCCGCGGAGCGTCCAGCGCACGCGGGGAATATCGGTTACGCACTCCGGGAAGAAGGCCCGCATGATGACCGGCAGAAAATAGGCGAGGTTCAGGACGCTCGCCCCGACAAGGATAAGCAGCATCCACCATTCGCCGGAATAGCCCGCCCCGATCCCGACCGAGAGGTACCACTTGGCGATGAACCCTGCCATGGGTGGCAGCCCTGCCATCGAGAGCGCTGCGAGCGTGAACGCAATAAATTCGTACGGCATTTTCCTCCCGAGACCGTCCAGTTCCGAGATCCTGGTTTTACCCGTTTCGACAGCGACGGCTCCAGCCACGAAGAACATGCAGAGTTTCCCCAGTGCATGGGCAGCAAACGCGTACGTTGCGCCGATGACCGCAGCCATCCTCCAGCTGTCAGAGACGCCGGTGATCCCGGCCGGCAGGAGCACGGCAATGCCAAGGACCATGTAACTGAGCTGGCTGACCGTGGAGTAGGCGAGCCGGAGCTTGAAATCATCCTGCATCAGCGCGAGCAGGGAACCCGTGACAATGGTGACGACGGCGGCAATAATTACCCATTCCCGCAGGCCAAGGCCGATCATCAGGTCAGGCCCGTACAGGTAGAGGATGAGCCGCATCAGGCCGAAGACCCCGGTGTTGACCACGGCGACAGCGTGCAGGAGCCCGCTGACCGGGGTCGGGGCGACCATGGCGCTCGGGAGCCAGCCGTGCAGGGGCACGATAGCCGCCTTGACCCCGAAGCCGATAAAGAGGAGGAGGAAGGCAAGGCGGGCGAATTCCGGTGCAAGGATGCCCACGCCGGGATTTCCGCCCGCGATGAAGTCCAGGGAGCTGCCCATCCCCAAGAGCGTCATCATGCCCGCCAGAATTGCGATACCCCCTCCCTGGGTATAGATGAGATACTTTTGTCCCGCCGCCAGTGCTTCTTTTGTCTCCGTGTGGACAACCAGCGGGTAGGCGGCAATGGCGAGGATCTCGTAAAAGACGAAGAGGGAGAAGACGTTGGTGGAGAGTGCAACTCCCATCACGGCACCGATCGTTATGGCAAAACAGGCGTAGTACCGTGTCTGGGCGTGTTCATGCCGGCCCCGCATGTACCCGATGCTGTAGACCGTGGTAATGATCCAGAGACCTGATGAGAGACAGGCAAAGAGCAGTCCCAGTGCATCGGCATACAGGTGGAGAGAAAGCCCGGGGAGCACCGCAAGTGGTGGGGTGGAGAGCGGATGTGCTGTGAATGCGGACGGGAGGACAAAAAGGCAGAGGCAGAATGTCAGGACGGCTGCAAGGAGGGATACCCCTTCCCGTGTGTCCGGGTGCCGGTTCAGGAGGATAATAGCACAACTTGCCGCAAACGGGACGAGGAGTATTACGGGGAGGATCCACGCGGGGGAATCCATCACGATCCATCCCCGCCGGCCTGCCGGAAGATAGCAGCAGAGTCCAGTGTCCCATACGTCTTTTTCAGCAGGATCGCAAGAGCAAGGGCAACCCCCGCAACGACTGCTTCAATGGCGATGACTGTTATCACGACTGCCTGGGAAACCCCGGTATGCCCGGCAGCATATCCGCCGGCGATGAAGAGCAGACATGCACCTTTCCCGCAGAACTCGAGCCCCATGATCATCTTGATGAGATGCCCCCGTGCGATCATGCAGGCAAGACCTACTGCGAAAAGAGAGGCGGACGCGAGAAGGATGATCGGGAGCAGGAGGTCCCCGTTATTCATGAGGAGTCCTCCTTCCCCCGCACGGAAACGAGGAGGAGGATCGACATGACCCCGGCAAGGATGATGAATCCCTGGAGAACGACCTCGAACGTGCGATCCTTCCAGAGGACCGCCCCTACCGGTTCTGCAACTATCGCAACTGCCGGAACGGAGGGCAGCCTGAGGAGGAGCACGCAGAAGAGGATCGCAAAGGCGATGACGAATGTGGGGGCGTATGCTTCCCGGGAATTCATGAAGGCACCTCGGTCTCTTCCCCGCCGGAGAGGATCAGAGCGACAAGGAAGAGCACCGCAACGAGACCCGCTCCGACGGTGAGCTCAAGCGCTCCTGCGTACGGGGAGGAGAGGAGGAAGAAGGTGCCTGCAAGACAGATGCTTGATACGGCAAAGGCCGCGATGGACCGGATGAGGTTTGTATGTACGACAGCCAGAAGCGCTGCTGCAACTGTGGCACAGCAAAGGGCTGCGATGACAAGGATTGTGTATTCCGGCACTTCGATTCACTCCCATTCACGGGTAGAAACCGGCCTGCTCTGAAACAAATGCCAATACCACAAAAGAGAACTTAAACCTTTGGGAACGTGAGGCCGGTCCAATTCTGAACGTTTTGATCCGGGATCCGGCAGGACCTGCCGGACCCTGGTTGATAAAAAAAAAGGATCCGGCTATCCTGTTGACTCCGTTTTACCGGCAGGAGGCTTTACCGGTTTCACGTACGTTATCGCCACGACCTCGACGCCCTTTGCAGTTGCCGGTGCAGAATACTGGGTGTCCATGAACAGGCATTTCACCGGGCAGGTATCGACGCAGGAATTGCACACCACGCAACGGAACCGGTCGATCTGCCAGGTCTTTGCCTCCTTGGAGATGAGGATCGCCTGTGCCGGGCACTTCCTCTGGCAGGTCCCGCAGGAGATGCACCGCGCCGGATCGATGGTCACGTGACCCCGTGAAAGCCCGGTCTTCTTTGCTGCCTGTGCAGGGTAAAGGATTGTCGCAGGACGAGAGAGAATTGTCCTCAGTGCCGTTTTTGTCATCTCGAAGAATGTCATTGCGCTCACCGCTCCGTGCAACTGATACAGGGATCTATCGAGAGGACGATCACCGGGACATCGGCAAGTTCGCAGCCCTGCAGCATCTTGATCAGCGGGGGGATGTTGGTGAGCGTTGGCGTCCTGATCCTTGACCTGACGAGGAATTTCGTCCCGTTCCCCTTGATGTAATGGACGAGCTCTCCCCGCGGCTGTTCAGCCCGGGTGAAATATTCTCCGTCCGGTGCCCCGGTCACCTTCACGTCAACCGGGCCATCCGGGATCTTTTTGATTGCCTGCCGGATGAGGTCGGTCGACGCGAAAAGCTCCTTTGATCGGACAAGGCAGCGGGAGTAGCAGTCCCCGCAGCTGTCGGTCACCATCTGGAAGTTGAGCTTCCCGTATGCGCCATACCCCAGTTTCCGCATATCGATGGCAACCCCGCTCCCCCGTGCGGTTGGCCCGACTGCCCCCGTCATGTAGGCATCGTTCCTGGAGATGATCCCGACATTCCGGAGCCGGTGTTTCACCGTTGCGTCGTGCAGGAAGACATTCGTCAGTTCCTGCATCTCCCGGTCGAGGACGTCGAGGCCTTTTGCCATCTCGTCCAGTTTCTCGTTGGTAATGTCCCGCCGCACCCCGCCGATCTTGCAGGACCCCTGGATCACCCGGCCGCCGGTCGTCTGTTCGAAGACGTCGAGGACACGTTCGCGGATCCGCCATGCATTCATGAACAGGTTCTCGAATCCGAATGAGTCCGCAAAGAGCCCGAGCCAGAGGAGGTGGGAATGGAGCCTCGAGTACTCGGACCAGATCGTCCGCAGATACTGGGCGCGTTCGGGCACGTCAATCTTCATGATCTGCTCGATCCCGACACAGTAGGTCATCCCGTGGATGAAACTGCAGATGCCGCAGGTGCGCTCCGCGACATAGGTGTATTCGGTGAACTCCCGCTTCTCCACAAGTTTTTCGAACCCGCGGTGGATGTACCCGATGGAGGGGATAACATCGACGACCCGCTCGTCCTCGAGTACCAGATCGAGATGGATAGGTTCCGGGAGCACCGGGTGCTGCGGCCCGAAGGGAACGACGATCTGTTTTGTCATGGTTTCTCCCCCTTTGCGGTTGTAACACTAAAGGGATACTTGATCGCAGTCCTGATGAATGTCCCTTTGAAGTCGATATTCATCCCCCGGACCTGGATCCCGAAGAGATCGTGCATCTCGTTCTCGTACACGAACGCACCCCAGTACATGCCGGTGATGCTCGGTACCTCGGTATCCCCGGTGACGGTGATCCGGAGGTTCTCCAGCTCGTACTCCTTGTCGAACGAGTAGTTGATCTCGAAGACCTCGCCGACCTTGACGCAGCTGATTGCAGCGAGCCGGTACCCGGCATTCTTCAGGGTTTCGACCTCGCCGATCAGCCTGCTGACCTCGATGGGTTTTATGGTCTGGAGCCCGATGGTCATCGTCCCTCACCTGCCTTTGCGGGTGTGGTACTCCCGCCTTCCTGCATTGCCTGCCGCTTCTTTGCAAGGATGCCAAGAGCGGTCACAACCCCATCGATAATCGACTCCGGCCGGGCAGCACACCCCGGAACGTAGACGTCAACCGGGATCACTTTGTCGATCCCGCCCTGGACATTGTAGCATTCCCGGAATATCCCTCCGGATGTCGCACAGATCCCGATTGCAACGACAACTTTGGGTTCCGGGATCTGCTCGTAGATATTCTTCAGTACGGGCTTGTTCTGCTCGTTCACGCTGCCGGTGACGAGGAAGATATCCGCGTGCTTGGGGTTACCGGTGTTGATGATGCCGAACCGCTCGACGTCGTAGACCGGGGTCAACGCGGCCAGCACCTCGATGTCGCACCCGTTGCAGGACGAACAGTCGTAGTGGACGATCCACGGGGATTTTGTAAGGTAGGTCATAGGGTCAGCACTCCCTGGAGGTAGTACAACACTCCGAGATTCACGAGGCAGAGGGTACCGGCGATGATCCATGCGGTACGCAGCGTCAGCTGCCACTTGACGCGGGATGTCGTGTTGTCGATCAGGATCTCGACGAAATAGGCAACGATGATCGCTGCGATGGCGATGAACGGGTTGAACGCAAAGAACAGGTAAACGACGCCCAAAAGGAAGACGTACTCGTACCAGTGCGAGATCTCGATGATCGCGAGGTTCGGCCCGGTGAAATCGGTCGTCACTCCTTTGACAATCTCCTGGTGCGCATGGTGGGACGTCGAGAGGTCGAAGGGCGACTTCCGGAGTTTGATGGTCAGCACGATGAGGTACCCGATGAAGATCCCCGGCAGGTACATGATGATCGGGATTGTGCTCGTCGCGATCTCCCCGACATAGAAGGTCTTCGTCACCATGTACATGCCAACAGCCGTCAGGATGATCATCGGTTCATATGCGATGATCTGGATCAGTTCCCGCTCCGCCCCGATGTGGCTGTAGGGCGAGAACGAGTTGTAGGCGCCCAGGACAAGGAAGATGTGCGAGAGGGTGAACGCGAAGATGACGAGCAGCATATCCCCTCCCGAGAAGAAGAGTGCCCCTGCAACTGCCATGAAGACAAGGTAACTCAGAACATAGTAGTTCTGTGCAGTAGCGACGACCAGGTTCTCTTTCTCGAAGAGTTTCAGGACGTCATAGAAGGGCTGCAGGACTGGCGGTCCGACCCTTCCCTGCATCCGGGCAGTCACCTTCCGGTCAATCCCGACAACAAGCCCGCCGACGAGCGGTGCGAGAATGATGTAGAGCAGAGCTGCACCAACCCGGACGGTGAGGTCTGGTATCACAGGATCACCCCCACGAGGAGCGTCCCTGCAAAGAGGAGAAGCCCCCAGCCGGTAGCCGCCCCGATCATGAAGATCTTATCTTCGCCGAAATACCGGTCCATGTAGTAGTTGGAAAGGACGACCTCGCGCGATATCCCGATAGATCCGGCGAATGCGTGCCCGTCGGTTGGCCGCCCTGCCATGTACGGGCCGGTGTGTTTTGGTGCGGTCCGGTAAAGGAGCATGGTGAACGGCATGAACAGAAGAAGGCCCATCATCAGGATCATAATCGTCAGGTTCGCAAGGGGCAGGAGCGTTGTCTGCCCGTAGATGTTCATGACGAACGGTTCGATCAGGACCGCCGAGATGAGCGGGAAGATCAGGGCGCAGATGATCACGAGCGCCGTCAGGATGTACAGGACTGCCCATTTCTCCTTGGTGACTGAGTTCTCGACAACCTCCGGCTGCCGCGTCACCGAGATGATCTTCCCCATCCACTTGCTCCAGTAGAAGACGGTCGCCGAACCGCCAAAAGCAAGGATTGCGATAAAGATCAGGCCGAACGGGGACTGGATGAAGGCCTCGATCGCCGCCCACTTGGAGATGACCATACCGAACGGGGCAAGGAACATACCCGCCATGCCGACGAACATCATCACCGCGATCTTCGGCATACGGCCGATAAGCCCGCTCATGTCCTCGATATTCCTGCTCCCGATCCGGTGTTCGACCGTGCCTACGCACAGGAAGAGGAGGGACTTTGCGACCGCATGGAAGACGATGAGGAGGATCGCAACCCAGACGAGGTTGAATGTCCCGACACCGGCGCAGGCAACGATCAGGCCGAGGTTGGCAATCGTCGAATACGCGAGGACTTTCTTGGCATTGGTCTGGGATATCGCGATGAATGATGCGAGGAGGAACGTTACCCCGCCGACAAGCGCGATGATGAGCCCTTCGATGGTTCCGGAGAGAACCGGTGCGAACCGGACAATGATGTAGACCCCGGCTTTGACCATTGTACTCGAGTGCAGGAGGGCGGAGACCGGGGTCGGGGCTACCATTGCCCCGACAAGCCACGATGAGAATGGCATGAGGGCGGACTTCGTGATCCCGGCAAACGAGATGAGGACCGCCGGGACGAGGGCGATTGCCTGGCCGGAGCTCAGGAGGTAGTCCAGCATCAGGGATTTGCCCGAGGGATCCGTTATGGCAAGGAAGATGAGCGCCCCGACAAAGGCGACCCCGCCGAGCAGGTTCATGGAGAGCGCGAGGAACGCGTTGTTGGTTGCCTCTTCCGTCTCGGAGTACCCGATGAGGATAAACGAACAGATTGTTGTGATCTCCCAGAAGAAAAGGATCCATGCAAGGTTGTTGGCAAAGACAAGCCCGAACATCGCGGAGAGGAAGACGAACAGGATGAAGAAGAAGAGGTTCCGCCGGTCCCTGACCTCAGGGTGGTGGTGATGGAATGTTTTCATGTACCCGAGCGCAAACACGCAGATGAGGCTTCCTATGATTCCGATGATGAGGGCCATGATGATGGAGAACTGGTCGATAAACAGGTTGTTCTCCGGATGCATGCCGGGCTTTAGGAAGAATTCATACCAGAGCAGGAGTCCCGCCTGGAGCACGATCAGGGCAATGGTGAAGGACTTCCGGTGCTTCACGCCGAGATACAGGATGTAGACAGCGAGGAGCAGCTCGATGATGGTCATGACATTCCCCCAGGGTTCGGTGGGAATGTCGAACATCACGGTATTCCGGTTGAAGTATCCGTACAGGACATAGAGAGAAACGATCCCGAGAACTGCCGCCGAACCGGTGACAAGGACATCTCTGATGCTGTCTCTTGGCACGAGAAGCAATAGAACGGCGATTAACAGGGGAAAGGCAATCAGGAACAGCAGCTCATTCATGCATCCATCCTCAGGATTTTTGGTGTTTTGTCATAATTAATCATTTTTAATTGTCATTGTGGCAATTTTGTCGGTTTTCCCCGTTCCGGTTTTTCCTAAAAACTGTATATATAAGGACACCGGGTCCTGAAAATGTGGTGCGCTCCAAAAAACGGGTAAAACTTTAATGGTATCAGAATTCACTATTAAGCTCTTGGGATGCTAACCGGGTATACGGGCCGGTCCTGCCGTTTCCGTATTACCCCTGACTGTCCGGACGAATGTGCGTGGTCCGGGGGCATTTCAATGTACCTGATGCGGCAGGGGCCTGCCGTGCGACAATCCGGAATCGGGGGCTTTCCCCTCCCGGAGATGGCCGCAACAACCTGCCCTGCACCAGGAGGGTTACCACATGATAGAACTCATCTTTATCGTTGTTGCCATCAGTATCCTTGCACTGATCCTTGCAGGAATCCTTACGAAAAACCTCCTGTCACAGGACGAAGGAACTCCGCAGATGAAAGAGGTTGCCGATGCGATCCGCATCGGGGCCGAGGCGTTCATCAAACGCCAGTACTCGACTATCGCCGTGCTGGCCGTCGTGTTGTCCGTGGTCATTTTTGTGGTGTACTATATCACCAACCAGCAGTCCCTTGCCCTTGCCACGGCAGCTGCGTTCATTGTCGGAGCGGCCTGCAGCGCCGTTGCCGGCGTCGTAGCCATGTGGATCGCGGTGCGGACCAACATCCGGACCGCAGCCGCAGCCCAGACCAGCGACGGGAAGGCACTTGACTTCTCCTTCCGGGGCGGGGCCATCTCCGGCCTGATCATCACCTCCATGTCGCTCCTCGGGGTCTCTCTCACCTACCTCGCAGTAAGCACTGTGCTGGGTTTGGACGCCCAGCACACCCCCTTCGTCATCGTCGGGTTCGGCTTCGGTGCTTCCTTCGTGGCACTCTTTGCCCAGCTTGGCGGCGGGATCTACACGAAGGCTGCCGATGTCGGCGCAGACCTTGTCGGTAAGGTTGAAGCCGGCATCCCCGAGGACGATGTCCGCAATCCCGCGGTCGTCGCCGATCTTGTCGGTGACAACGTGGGCGACTGCGCCGGCCGTGGCGCCGACCTCTTCGAGTCTACCGCAGCCGAGAATATCGGTGCGATGATCCTCGGTGTCGCGCTCTTCCCGATCTTCGGTGTCAACGGTATCCTCTTCCCCCTTGTCATGTGTGCACTGGGTCTCCTGGCCAGCATGATCGGTATCCTCTGCGTCCGCGGCAAAGACGGCGCAGACCCGATGGATGCCATGAACATGGGGTACTACATCACCGCGGTGGTGTCAGCCATCTTCCTGTTCTTCGGCGTCCAGTGGCTTCTTGGCGCAACCCCGAACTGGATCTACTTCTTCGTTGCGGGCCTCGTGGGTATTGCCCTCTCGGTCGCCTTCCTCCGGGTCACCCTGTATTACACCGACCATCACTACCGCCCGGTGCAGGAGATTGCCAACGCGTCAGAAACAGGCGCTGCCACGAATATCATCTCCGGTCTCTCGGTCGGATTTGAGACAACCGCAGTCCCGGCTATCCTCATCGGCATCTCCCTCCTGATCTCCTATAAGTGCGGTGAATTGACCGGCGTCCCCGGCGGCGGCCTCTACGGTACTGCCGTTGCAACCATTGGTATGCTGATGGTCTGCGCCTATGTCCTTACCATGGACACGTTCGGCCCGATCGCCGACAATGCCGGCGGTATCGTCGAGATGAGCGGCGCTCCGGACGCAGTCCGGCACCGCATGGACAAGCTCGATGCAGCCGGCAACACCACCAAGGCACTCACCAAGGGATATGCGATTGGCAGTGCATCCCTCGCCGTGTTCCTGCTCTTCAACGCCTACATGGAAGACATCGCCAAGCTCACCGGCAAGGCATTCGACGTTGTCAACCTTGCAGATCCGATGGTTTTCGTCGGAGCGCTCCTTGGCGCCATGCTCGTCTTCCTCTTTGCAAGCCTCGCCATCCGCGCTGTCTCCAAGACCGCCCAGTCGGTTATCGAGGCAGTCCGCATCCAGTTCAGGGACCCGGCCATCATGGCAGGAACCAAGAAACCGGACTACGCGGCTGTAATCGATATAACCACCTCGGGTGCCCTGAAGAGCATGGTTCTCCCGGGTATCCTTGTTGTCGGGTTCCCCATCATCATCGGGTACACGCTCAAGGCCCAGGTGCTCGCCGGCTTCCTGATGGTGGCTACGATCACCGGCATCCTGCTCGCCCTCATCCTGAACAACGGTGGCGGCGCATGGGACAACGCCAAGAAATACATCGAGAGCGGGGCACATGGCGGTAAAGGAAGCGACGCCCATAAGGCTGCAGTTGTCGGCGACACGATTGGAGATCCCTTCAAAGACACCGCCGGTCCGTCGCTGCACGTGCTTATCAAACTCCTTGCCACATTAACACTCGTGCTCGCGCCGCTCTTTATCTGATATTCTCTTCTTTTTGAAGGACCCCTCCCCCGCAGTTGATTGTCCGCGTGGGAAGCGCGAGCCGGGAGTTTTTTTAAATACGATCGTGCGAATTGGTCCGATCCGGTATGGGTCCGCCCGGCCAAAGGCAAACCTCATTCACGTAAGAAAGTCTGGTATCGGATTGAATGGAGGGTCTGAAATACCATGGGTGCAAGGAATGGCATTAAATACCTTGTTTCTTCTTGGAACCCTTCTCTTTGCACCGGATAACGAGGTGCCGGCAGCCTCCCGGTTCGGGCATGTCGCACCGGTTCGAGAGCGTCCCCAGCATGCAGGGGGTGACGAGAGGCCCGGTCATGAGATGTGCGTACCGTTCCCCGTCGTCCCCTGTGGCGATCGTGATGATGAAATCATGGCCACTCAAAAGAGCTTCCGCCAGCATCCCCGCGGCAGCCCCTTGAACGGATAAAACCCCGGATTCCCCGCCCTTCTTCTTTCCTGCCATAGGGGATTGATGGGAGTACCGTGGAGATAAGAATTGTCCATGGCATTTTGCGGCGCGGTGATGACGTCAGAGGCCGAGGTTTCTCAGGAACCGCTCGTGCAGCCGGGTATCCCCCCCGAGCTCCGGGTGGAACGAAAGCGCCATATGCCGCCCCTGCTCAACGGCTACGATCCCCCGGGGAATGCGCGAGAGTACGGTCACCCCGGCGCCGGCGGTTTGTACAACCGGGGCACGGATGAAGACCGCGTGGAAGGATCCGCCGGTAACACCTTTGAGAACAAGATCGGTCTCGAATGAGTCCTTCTGTCTTCCGAATGCGTTCCGGTCGACTGCGATGTCAATGAGCCCGAGGGGGCGCACACGGGAGTCCATGACCCGGGTCGCCACGAGCACCATACCGGCGCAGGTCGCAAAGATCCCCCCATGAAAGGTGCGGATCGGTTCGTACAGCCTGTTCTTTTCGATCAGACGTGAGATTGTCGTGGACTCCCCCCCGGGGATCGCGAGGGCTGAACATCCATCGAGATCCGCAGGCTTTCTGACGGGAAAAACAGAAGAGGCGGTGCCATGCCCCATAGCCGAGAGTGCCCGCTCGAATGCCCCGATATGCTCGCTGACATTGCCCTGCAGGGCAAGGACGCCGATCTTACCGTCCACGGTGCTGGAGCACCTCGTCCGGGGAGAGCTTGTGAACATCGAGCCCCGGCATCGCATCGCCGAGTCCCTTGCTCGCTTTTGCGATCACGGCAGGATCGTTGAAATGGTTGACCGCCTCCACGATCGCCTTTGCCATCCTCTCCGGGTTCGAGGATTTGAAGATACCGGACCCGACAAAAACCCCGTCCGCGCCCAGCTGCATCATGAGAGCGGCGTCGGAAGGTGTCGCAATGCCTCCTGCGGAGAAGTTCACAACAGGCAGCCTTCCGCGTTCGGCACACTCGATGACCAGCTCGGCAGGTGCTTCGATGTCCCGGGCGTAGTCAGTCATCTCCTGACGATCCATCCCCGAGAGCGCACGGATCGATCCCATGATCGCCCGCATGTGCCGCACTGCCTCGACGACATTTCCCGTCCCTGCCTCTCCCTTGGTCCGGATCATGGCTGCCCCCTCGTGAATCCTGCGGAGGGCTTCCCCGAGGTCACGGGCACCGCAGACGAAGGGGATGGTAAACTTTTTCTTATCGATATGGTATTGTTCATCAGCGGGGGTGAGGACTTCGCTCTCATCGATCATGTCGACGCCGAGCGATTCAAGCACCTGAGCCTCAACAAAATGACCGATCCGGACCTTGCCCATGACCGGAATCGAGACCGCATCGATGATCTCGAGGACCTTTTCCGGGTCAGCCATCCGGGCGACGCCTCCCGCTTTCCGGATATCCGATGGTACCCGTTCCAGCGACATAACGGCAACCGCGCCGGCTTCCTCGGCTATTTTGGCCTGTTCGGCATTAACGACATCCATGATGACGCCCCCCTTCTGCATGGATGCAAAACCCCGTTTTATGAGTTCGGTCCCGAAACGGAGCTCTTCCATCTTCAGGAGCCTCCCCTCAGGAATCCCCTTCTTTGTGCCCACGCGCTTCCCCTGCCGCACGTTTCTCATATGCCTATATTATTGATCCACGTTCCCAATAAAAAGAGCGTACCAAATGCAACCATTGCCGTCAACCCGGCAGCCATCAGGGTGACGGAGCGGACGGCGCGGAAGATCTCTGGTCCCCCATCATCCAGTGACCGGATGGGGTCGCCGATCGTATACACTCCAGGTTTTTCGAACCGTACACCAGCGCCCCCGGCCATCGCTGCCATGATGATCCCGCCGTTGAATCCCGGCCGCCTCCTTCCGTCGCGGCGCATAATGGTGTATGCAGGGGAGAACCGCCCCTTCGCTGCAAAATACACCAGGAGGAGTGTCGCCGTAACCCGTGCAGGGATAAACGTGAGCACGTCGTCCATCCGTGCGGAAAACCAGCCAATCCGCTCCCGCTCGTCCCGGTACCCGAGCATCGCGTCCATCGTGTTGGCAGCACGGTAGACAGCTGCCCCGGTGAGCCCGAGGAACCCGTAGAAGAGAAGGGGAGCGACGATGCTGTCCGTAATGTTCTCCGTCAGGGACTCGTACGCGGCAGAGAGGATGTGCTCCCGGTCCAGTCCGGCCGTATCCCGGGAGACCATCTGCCGCACGCTCTCCCGCCCCGATTCAACGCCATCCCCGACAGCAACCACAACGGAGGCAGCGTGCTCTTCAAGAGCGCGCCAGGCAAAGCAGCATTTCAGCAGGAAGGGGGCGAAAGCCAGATACAGGAGCTCTGGCGCGAAATGGCTGAAGAGGAGGAACGGGAAGGCGAAAAGGAGGATTGTTCCGCACCAGAAGAAAACCCCGACAAAACGCTGGACCACCGGAGGATAGAGTGCGGCCCGGCCCCAGAAACCGATGAACCTGCCTATGAGCGCAACCGGGTGGAACGGGGTATGGGGGTCACCGATCAGCCGGTCAATGAGAAGGGCCGCGGCGAGAACGAAGACCGTGGCTAGTTCGATCCCTGACGATACCATGTATAGACTGCCCCGATGATCAGGACGAGAAACGATGCGATGTTAAGGAGCTCGATCTTCGAATACAGCCATGCAGAATAGAGGATAAGGGCGATTCCCATGGCAGCCATCAGGGGATGCGGCATGCCGTGTGCAACAGGCTGGAGGGGTACTTCCCTTGCGGCCCTGGCCTTCAAAGATGACTCCGCCGTGAAGACCTCGACCTTGAAGGAATTTTTTACGACCCCATACCCGCTGATGACATCGATATCGAAGAACCCGGGATGGGAGTCGCTGCGGATCGGGATGGTGAGTATGGAGTCGTCAACGACGTAGAGGTTTTCGTGGAAGAACGGGGAGTAGGTCCCGATATTCGAGGATGAAACGGTGATGTGGACCGGAGCACCGCGGTTCAGGAAACGCAGGCGGAGCTGCCCTCCCGCCCGCACCCGGACCGGTGCCCGCGGCGCCTCGATGGAGTTGATCCCGCTCCGGTTGAGGAAAATCTCGAACGTCTCCCCTCCGGCGTCCTGATCCGGGAGAACCGCGGCGACGGAGAGCGGGAACATGGATATTCCACCGTCTATCGGCTGGAGTTCTGGGGAAGGAGGTTCGGGATTCCTTCGTGGATCGGGTAATCGACCCCGCAGTGTGCGCAGGTCAGTACTCCTTCGATTATTTCCCGCTCGTTCTCCTCGGCGACCGACAGGGTCAGGTCGCCTTTGCAGACGGGGCAGCACAGGATATCGAGGATCTTTCGCTTCATCGGTGTTCATCCCGGATATCAATGATCTGGGTCAGCTCCGGTCCTGTGGAGATGAGCGTGATCGGGTAGCCGATATCCTCCTCTGCCTGCTTTAAGAAGTCTTTTGCCTTCTTTGTCAGTTTTCCGTACTCGGTGATCCCGAAACAGGCCTTGTCCACCCGGTCGATCCCTGTTATTGCTGCCTGCGTGCAGCCGTTGATCATTGCCGAGTACCGTGCCATCGATCCATCCCAGCCGCCAATCCGCCGCTTCCGGTGGGTAACGGTCCCGAACTCCTGGATCCCCATGGCATCGGACTTGTCAGCGGCCATCTCTGTGCTGAAGGGGCCTTCCCCGACACGGGTCGGGTATGCCTTGAAGACGACGATGACGTCGTCGATCCTTGTCGGGCCGACACCGTTGTCAGCAGCGATCTGGGAGGCGGACGTATCCTTGCTGGTGACAAACGGGTAGGTGCCGTAATAGAGTGAGATCCCAAAACCCTGGGTGCCTTCGAGCAGCACGACCTTGTCCTCCTTCAGGGCGTCATCAATCGCCTTCGGCACGTCCATGAGGTATTCCGCAAGCTCCGGGAGGTCCTTTGCCTGCGGGGAGAGCCGCATCACCCTGTCGGAATTCGCCGGGCCGCATCCGGACCCGGTGCTCCCGATCTTCTTCGCGAGATGAGCGCTGCCCTTGTCCCGGGCGATGTGCTCCTCGGTGATAATGCCGCAGCGCCGGTCGACAAAGACCCTCCCTTTAACGCCGAGCATCTCTACTTCATGCTTCAGAACCCTCGGGTCGACGAGGACGCCGCTGCCTATGCAGAGTTTTGCGTCCTTGTAGACAAACCCGGACGGCACCATCCGGACACCGTATTCCTTTGTCCCGACCTGGACCGTGTGGCCGGCGTTCGGACCAACACCCCCGCGCGAGATGATCACGGGTTTATCGGCATGGGCGATGTGGGCAACGATCTTTCCTTTCCCCTCATCACCAAAAAAACCACCAACGATAATAGAGCAGCTCATTGAGATTCAAGTAGTGTTTGTTGAAGCGGGAAATAAACACTCCCCAACGATCAGCATATGCCTTTTTCCCGCGCGTGAGGGGACGGGTAAGAAAGGCGAAAAAGACCTTGTCATACCCAGGCGTCGTGCCGGCAGGATACGACAGGCAAATGGGGAGCGTAAGGATGGTTCCCCCACCCGTCTATTTCAGCACAGAGAGGAAGATTTCCATCCGGTCGAGCGCCTCGGAGAGCGCTTTCCGGGAAACCGCATATGCGCACCGGAGGTGATCCTGTCCGCCCTCGCCAAGGACACTGCCCGGCACGACCGCAACCTTCTGTTCCCTAAGAAGCCGCTCGGCGAATTCCGTATCAGACAGGCCGGTATTCTTTACCGAGGGGAAGGCATAGAATGCACCCTCCGGGACGTGACAGCTCAGGCCGATCCGGCAGAGGCCGGAAACGAACATATTTCGCCTGAGACGGTACTCGTCAACCATCCGGTTTTTATCGTCTTCCGCGGACCGAAGCGCTTCGAGCGCCGCAACCTGTCCCATTGCCGGGGCGCAGAGCATCACGTACTGGTGGATCTTAAGGGCAGCGTCGCAGATGTTCTTTGGGGCGCAGAGATACCCGATCCGCCAGCCGGTCATCGCATACGCCTTCGAGAACCCGTTTAAGGTTATCGTCCGCTCCCAGAGATCCCCGACCGTTGCTGTCGCCGTATGCTGCCCCTCGTACGTCAGCTCGGAATACACCTCGTCGCTGATCAGGGTGAGGTCGTTATCGGTGACGAGGTCGGCGATCGGTTCCAAATCTTCCCTGCGCATCACCGCGCCGGTCGGGTTGTTCGGGAAGTTAATGACCAGCGCCTTGGTCTTCTTCGTGATCTTCTCAGCAAGGGCATCCGGATTGAGCTTGAAACGGTCCCCTTCCCGGCATTCGACAGGAACCGGCACGCCTCCGGCAAGCGTAACACACGGTGCATAGGAGACGTAGCTCGGCTGTGCAACGATCACCTCGTCTCCGGGATCGGTGACCGCCCGGATGGCGATGTCGAGCGCCTCGGAAACCCCGGTCGTTACGATCATCTCGGTGTCCGGGTTATACGTCAGCCGGTAACGGCGCGACAGGTCCCGGGAGAGTGCATCCCGGAGCCCCTGCAGGCCCCGGTTGGAGGTATAAGACGTTGCCCCCTGTTCGATGGAATAGATCGAGGACTCGCAGATGTTCCACGGAGTTGAGAAGTCCGGTTCCCCGACACCGAGGGATATGACCCCTTCCATCGTCATGGCAAGGTCGAAGAACCGCCGGATCCCTGACGGGGGGATGACCTTTGCCCGTGCAGATACTGGATCTCTCATGCGTCACCTTAGAAGGAGAACGGCAGGCGCTCTGTCTCCGGCTGTTCGAAGAATGCGTTGCCGTTCTCCTTGTATGTCTTCATGATAATGTGCGTTGCTGTCTCCCGGATCCGGTCCATCGGCGCGACATGTTCCGAGACGAACCGGGACACTTCCTGCATATTTTTCCCGGTGACGACCAGCTGGAGATCGTACGTCCCGGTTATAAGGCGAAGCGTCCTGACCTGGCTGAACCTCGAGAGCCGTTCGGCAATCCGGTCGTACCCGTAGTCCCGCTCGGGACTCACTTTCAGCTCGATGATGGCGGCGACCTCGCCATTGCCGGCCTTCTCCCAGTCGATTGCTGCCGCGTACCGCTGGATGATGCGCGCCTCCTCGAGTGCGCGGATCCGTGCCCGGACTTCTGCGGTTGCAAGGGTAGTCATCGTCGCGATTTCTTCGGCAGAGAGCCGGCTGTTCTCCTCGATGATACGGAGGATCTGAAAGTCATGTTCGTCCATTCAGGTCACCTGAACCAGGTCTTTGTCCATTTTGCTTCCATCTGCTTCATGTCCAGATCCTTGAGCCCGTTCAGCCGCGGGTCCTTCTGGACAACCTCACGAATCTTCCCGGTGTTGGAATCGAACCACATCTCCTTGGTCCTGCCATACCGCCCCTTGCTCACGACACGGGTGTTGATAACCCCCAGCATGTTCAGTTCTGAGATGAGGTCGGTTATGCGCCGGTGGGTCAGGATATCGAGCTGGATCTGCGGCGCGATGTCCTGGTAGAGCCGGGACACGTCCCCGCTCGTGAAGATGTTCTGGCCCCATTGCTCGAGCACAAGCATCGAATACAGGATCAGCTTGCTTTGCGTCGGAAGAGTCGCGATGCACTCGATCATGCTGTCGGTCTCGATCTTTGCCTGCGCCTGTTTCACATGGTCCTCGGTCACTTTTCCTGATTCGTCCCTGTCTGCGAGCTCCCCGGATATCCTGAGAAGGTCAAGCGCACGCCGCGCATCGCCATGCTCCTGTGCCGCGAGGGCCGCGCAGAGCGGAATCACCCCTTCCGATATCGCTCCGGGAATAAAAGCCCCTTCCGCACGCTGCGCGAGGATATCCACGAGCTGAGGGGCGTTGTACGGCGGGAAGACCAGCTCTTCCTCAGAGAGGGATGAGAGAACCCGGGGGTCGAGGAAATCCTTGAAACTGAGGTCATTGGAGATCCCGATGATGCTGACCTTGGAGTTCTTCAGGTCGGAATTTATCCTTGTGAGGTTGTAGAGCGTATCGTCGCCGCTCTTCTTCACGAGCTTGTCGATCTCGTCAAGGACAATGACAAGGACTGCCCGGGAGGAGTCCAGCTGGTTCTTCATCTCCGCATACACCTGATCGGTCGGCCAGCCGGTCATGGGGATATGGGTCTTTGTCTTGTCGCTCCCGACCTCATCGATCCCGGAGAGCTCCTTTGCAATCTGCGCCAGGACCCTGTACTGGGTATCGATCACCTCGCAGTTCAGGTGGACGATCCGGCAGAGCGTCCCCATGTTGCTGGAAACCTTTTCCAGTTCTGTCCCGACATATCGCACGCAGGCAGTCTTTCCGGTCCCGGTTTTGCCATAGATCAGGATATTGGAGGGGGTCTCATTGCGCAGGGAGGGGGCAAGGATGGAGGCAATCTCGTCAATCTGCGGCTTGCGGTGGGGCAGGATCTGGGGGCGGTAGGAGTGCCGGAGCACTTCGCGGTCCTTAAAAATTTTATTGCTGGTTAAATATTTTTTAAAAAGTCCAGTCTGAGGATCTTCCGGTTCTGGCATGGTTTACCCTGTGGAGCTGATCCTTCGTGGTCTGATTAAAAAAAGGTGATCGTTTAATCTCCATATAAACCCCTTTATTTCCTCTGGAAAGATTGAAATTATTCATCCGATTTAAAAATGAGCGCAGAATCGAAGATTAAAGGTTGTAATGGATGTTGTGCATCTATTTATAAAGCCTCTGCTGGTTGTCAAAAGATGAAACCGGATTTTTTCCAGAGGGGGACCCCTTTATTTCCAGTGGAAAGTCAAAACATCATTCTTATGATGATTTTTTCATTGTCAACAGGCATTTGGTAAGTTTCTCTTCCGATCATAAAAATGAATCGAAATGATTCGGAAAGCAAAGGGCTTCCCTTAATGAACAAGCTCCACATCTGCCTGCTCTGCAAGATCGTGCACCCTCCTCACCCGGTACAATGCTATGTCAGCGTACCCCCGAACTCGTTAAGGACACCGCTCAGATTGAGGGACACCTCCACACCCACTTTTTCTGGTTCCGGGCGAACAGAACACGAATGACAAAGCGGTATATAGTCCGAATGAAAAATGTTAACGGGCACGTCAAAACGCACGGTTCCAGTGGAAGTAGAGATTGGAAACTGGAAATATCATAAGGATCGTGAGAGCGTCACGAGCACCCATTGAATGATGAAGTTTCCAGTGGAAACCACGGGGTGGGGCGTGGAGATGAGAAAATGTCCCGGATTCCTGGTGACAGGCACCCTGACCATACCCTAGTTCGACAGGAAACAGAGCTTCGCCCGCTCGAAAGGAAAACTCTCCACTAGAACTTCACCTTCTCTCACTCCCGGACTAGTAATACGTCTTTTTTCGGGAGTACTTAACCCATGTTCCAGTGGAAACAAAGGGGTTCGTTCAATTTCAAACGAATTTTTGAAAACGGAGGATATCTTCACCGGTTTTATTACCAAGCAATAACCACGGAATTTATAACTATGAAGCAGGAGCATCTCCAACCGGTCATCGTCACCGTTGGTATCATCACCGTCTCGAGCAGCAGGACATCAGAGACGGATACCAGTGGCCTTACGATCAGCGAGATCATGAAAAAATCCGGCTTTTCGGTCACCCATTACCGGATTGTGCCGGACCGGATCGATGCAATCCGCGCAGGACTGGAGCAGGCGAAAGCCCATGCAAACTGTATCATCATCAATGGCGGGACCGGCCTTACGCATGACGACTGCACGATCGAAGCGGTCGCCCCCCTGATCGAGAAGACCATCGATGGATTCGGGGAACTTTTCCGGATGCTGAGCTTCCAGGAGATCGGGACATCGGCGCTCCTCTCCCGGGCTGTCGCAGGCACGTACCGGCAATGTATCGTCTTCTGTATTCCCGGGTCGACTCCTGCAGTAATCCTTGCAACGGAAAAACTGATCGCACCGGAAATTGTGCACATCCTCTCTCATGCGACAAAATAACAGTTTTTATCGCCTGCTGCAGTGAAAATTCCCTTCTTCCGCCACCAGTCCGGGGCGCCCCCAGACCCTGAATCGCCGGGGATGAAAAGCTTCTCAGCGACACGCATCGAGGAGTGCGACCCGCTCGATGACGAGGTCGCAAAGCCGCTCCATTCCCCCGGCTGCAGCGATCTCCGCATCAGAGATCGAGAAGAGACGGCAGAGCTGCATCATTTTTTCCAGGCTCATGTCCTCCCAGTCATCATCGGTGAATTGCACCAGCGGTTCAAGCATAGCCCAGATCTCCGTACGCGGCGGAGAGCAGCAGACGTATACTTGGTTTTCCCCCTCATGGATCCCCGCGATTACTGACGCCTCTGCACATTGCCGGGTCCCTGCAGCATACAGGAGCGCCTCCATCTCCAGTGTCTTTGCAATCGGCGATCCTCCCGAGAACGAGCGGAGGGCATGATCGAGTGCTGCCCTGGCATGCCGCATCCCTGCCATGTTTCCTGCATTGAAGCAGATGATCGTGGTATCGCTGCCTGACATGACGGAGCGCAGTTTTCCGAGGAATGCCCCGAGATCGGTGACGGTGACGCAGGCGGTCCGGATCTCGTACTGCCTGCCTGATTGCCTCATATCACTCATCCGAACCTCTGCAGGGTCGACTGCCCGTTGTTCCTCTCACTGTCCTGCGATGGAAGGTCATCCCCGTGCCGGCTTTTCCTGCCAAGCTCCAAAAAGACCTGTTCGGCAACCCCTCTGCCGAGGATCTTCGTGATCTCGGCAATCCCGGCCGCAAGAATTGCATCCGGTGACGTGATCCCGTGGTTGAAGAGCCGGCGTGCCCGCACGCGGCCGATGCCCCGGAGCCGGACGAGCGGGAGGAGTTCCCGCCGGATCCCGTTCTTCATGCAAATCTCATACTCCCGGATCTGCTGGTGGAACACCGGTCGGAAGAGCCGGGCAAGTTCGCTTCCGGCATGGAGGAGCCAGTTCACGCTCTCCACCATGCCGTAGATATCCCCGGGACCGACATTGTACCGCTCGCAGATCTTCGCGTCTGTCAGCTCATCCGTCCAGTCTGAAAGGAGGAGGGCGGTCTTGAGGGACCGGTAATAATCCTCGGCGTCGTCCTCGTCTTCCGGCAGGTCGATCCAGAGGTCGTCGACCCGGTCCTGCAGGATCCTGTCAAGGAGCGCAATGTCGGCGTTCCTGACATAGAGCGTGGGCATATCCGGGGTACAGCAGAGAAGCTGGAGGAGACCGAGGTCGGAATAGCACTCTTTCGCGCGGAGCTCTGTCAGGATCATCTCCGCGCTCCGGGGATCGATATAGAGCCGCGAGACAATGGACCCGGACTCGGTCGCCATGAGGTGCTCCCCGACCTCGGCGACCATCTCCGACCGGACGAGGAATGCGAGCGCCGAGTCTACGGCACGGAGGATCAGTCTCCCCTGCGGGTGCTCGTGAACGTAATAGGTCCTGTCCATGAACGCCGACAGGTCTCCCCGCGTTGCGGCAAATCCCGACGCGATCAGGGAGAGGACATGGGTATAGAGAGCGGACGGCTCCGCTGCCTTGGAGTGGGCATCTTCCGCGGGTGCGTCGATGTATTGGGCGAAGAGCTCCTCTACCTGGTCCCGGTCCTTCGCGATCAGGACCGCCTCGCCGTACGGGTCGAGGTGCGGTCTCCCTGCCCTCCCTGCCATCTGGTGGTATTCGGCGACCGGTATCGGTTGCATCCCTTCTCCCGCGGAGAACCGGAGATAGTCACGAATGATTACCCTGCGTGCGGGAAGGTTCAGGCCGGCCGCTAGCGTGGGGGTAGAGGAGATACAGCCGATCAGGCCTTTCCTGAACCCTTCTTCGACAATCGTGCGGGCTTCGCGGCGCAGGCCTGCGTGGTGGAACGCCGCCCCCTTCGCGACACATGCTGCAAGGGTCCGGTCGAGCTCCGTCTCGGCGATGGCAGAGATCTTCTCTGCAAGGGTGGCAAGGTCCGAATCTTCCCGCTTGACGGCGGATGCAGCCCTCTTCGCAAACGCCTCCGCGTTCTTCCGGGAAGAGACGAAGACGAGGCATTGTCCCCCTTCCGCGATCGTGTCGAGGCAGAGGTTGAGGTCGTCGAAGTTTTTTGAGACGACCGGAACCGTACGCTTCCCATCGTGGAAATAGATCGTCCCGTCGTAATACACCCCCTGCCGGAGGTCGACCGGGCGCCACGAGCTCGTGATAAGCTCTGCGTCCAGCCAGCCGGCGAGCATCCGGGGATTCCCGATGGTCGCGGAGAGGGCGACGACCTGCATGGAGGGATTGCGGTACCGCAGCTTCGCGATCACCATCTCCAGCGTCGGTCCACGCCCCGGTGAATCGACGAGATGGACCTCGTCCACAACCAGGAGGGTTATTTCGGCAATCCACCCCGTGCGGTTGCGGAGGAGGGAGTCCACTTTCTCGGAAGTCGCAACGATGATGTCATTCCTTCCGAGCCGGTCATCCTTCCGGTCGAAATCTCCTGTCGAGATCCCGACACGGACCCCTTTGTTCGAGAACTCCGCGTACTTCTCGCTCGCAAGTGCTTTCAACGGCACGATATACAGGCACTTGCCGCCCTGTGCGATGTGGCGGTGCATGGCGAGCTCGGCGACGAGAGTCTTGCCGCTCGCTGTCGGGATTGCCACGAGCTGGTTGGCGCTGGATAATAATCCCTTCCGGATACATTCAGCCTGCGGCGGGTAAAGCTCGGTGATGCCGGATCGCTGGTACCGCTCTTTTAATGCTTCCGGCACGGCGAGTTCCGCAATCAGCATGTACATTCCCGGGTTATCGTGGATCTCTCAAGAACAATCGACCCTGACACTGCAGTCACCTGCCCCATGATACGGCCGGAGAACCGGGAAAAGGGGCAGGGTTTGTGGCTGTCTGTTCAGTAGTAGTAGCTGATGAGGTCCTGTTTTGCCTCTTTCTTCTTCTTATCGAGGAATGCAAAGACATTCTCGTGTGGCACACCCTCGATCAGCATATCGACTGCCGAACGGGCGACCTTGAGCTGTTCGGGGTAGCCGATGATAGCCACGGTCTTCCCGAAGACCGAGATCTCGGTGTCGGTCATGTTCTCGATCTGCTCCCGGGCACGCCCGTCTTTCCCGATGATCCGCCCCCGGAGCCGATCGAGCTGCCGGGGGTTATCGGCAAGTCCCGAGAGGTCGATCACTTCGAGGAGAAGGTCCTCATCCTCCAGAAGCTCGAATGCCCTCCCTGGCGAGAACCCGCGGTTGACGGCGTTGATTACCTCGATCGCCCGGAGGAGGGGGACGGCGTTGTCGTCTGCTCCCTCGACCCTGACCATTCCTTCCTTGCTATCGATCGTGATCGTCGTGCAGGTCTTGCTCTCGAGGTCTTTCTTGGTCGCGCCACCCTTGCCGATGAGTGCCCCGATCCGGTTGGCTGCTATTTTTGTCTCCTGTATCATGGCACAAACACTCTTTGTATGTTCCTGTTCTGGTCGCCGGTCATGGATGACGGACCGGAACTCCTGTATCTGGTGGTCATATGGCGGTCATGGCTCTGCCGTGGAAAGCCCGGTGATGGCATTGAAGAGCTCCTCGTCTCCCTGTACCGTGCAGCGGTTCTTAAAGAACCGGTTGATATTTTTAATATCCCGCATCAGGAATGCGAAGGCACGGGGGTGATCCCGGGTCACGGACTGGCCCATGTCGATGAGATAGGGTTTGTCGCCGTACAATATATTGAACTCGCTCAGGTCAGCATGGATGAGCTCAGCTTTTGTGTATAATGTTTCTATGTAACCAGTCAGCTCTTGGTATACAGCTGCAGGATCCTCTATCTCCGCATTGCGGAGTTGGGGGTACGGGCGTTCATCTTCGCCGATGAAGGACATTACAAGGATGTTCCGGTCCCAGACAAGGGGGTCCGGGACGGGCACCCCCGCCTCCTTTGCCCGCGCGAGGTTGGAGTACTCCTTCTTGGTCCACGCGAAGATCAGGTCTTTACGGTTTTTCTTGACGTTTGCGAACCGGCGGTCGCCACGGATGTAATCGCCCATGGTGTTGAAGTTCGCGGTCCGGATGCGGTAAATCTTGATGGCGATCGGGGCACCATCCCTCTCGGCATAAAAGACGTTTGCCTCCTTCCCCGTGCTAATTGAACCGCCGATGACCGATATCCATTTCTTATGAACGAGCTTGTACAGGGCGAGATAGGTGACCTCATCGAAGACATCCTCCCGGACCTTGAACTGGTTGGCATCCTTGATCCGGACCCCCATCTCTTCCAGAGCCCGGTCGAACCGCTCCTCTTTCTTCTCCTGGCTCACAGGGCAGGTCCCCGGGAGGCGATTTCAATGCGTCCAATGTGGATTGCCATATTACCGTATGTACTTCCGGACCGGGGCGAGTACCGTGACCAGGGCTTCGCCGCAGGCTTTCTTTAAATCAGCCGGGTGTATTGCCTTCCCCCGGTATGCCTCTTCGAGCTCTGCGAAAGATGGAAAGGTGCGGTCGCCCCCGAACTTCTCGGGACGTCTGATCGTCACTTCGTCGAGGCGGGGGAAGATGTGGTACTGGAAGATCTGCAGGACCGGGTTCTCGGCAGTTTCCGGCGGGCAGAACGCCTTCTGGCATTTCTTCCGGATATCGTCCTCGGAGTCAGCCACCGAGATATAATTTCCCTGGGACGAGGACATTTTCTTGCCGTCGAGCCCGTTCAGGATCGGGGTGTGGATACAGACCGGGGCCGGGTACGCGAAATTGATGAGGTGCTCGCGGGCGAGCATGTGGATCTTGCGCTGGTCGATGCCGCCGACTGCTGCATCGACGCCGAGCATCGCGATATCGGCGGCCTGCATGAGGGGGTAGATCATCTGGGAGACCGTCGGGTGCTCCATCTGCCGCCCGACCTCGTCCATGCTCCGCTGAGCCCGGTTCAGGGTGACCTGCTGGGAGAGCTGCAGGACGAGGAGCTCGTAGTCCCGGCTCAGCTGGAGGTCGGATCCCAGCACGTACCGGACATTCTTTAAGCCCAGCCCCTCGAAACATTTCTTGTTGTACTCGGCGAGTTCCTTCACCCGCTCCATCGTCCCTTTCCGGTTCAGGAAGGCGTGGAGGTCCGCGAGGAGCACCGTGACCTCGAACCCGGCAGCCTGCATATCGACGAGCTTGTTGACGGTGACGAGATGCCCGAGGTGGATCTCACCGGAAGGCTCGTACCCGGCATAGACTTTTCTGGCCGGTTTTGCGAGCAGCGCCCTCAGATCATCTTCGGTGACAATCTCGACCGTGTTGCGGGTGACCCGTTCGTATGCATCCATCACAAGGAATGGGTTTTTTTATGTGTTAATGGTTGTTCCGGGGTGCCTGCATCGTGGAGTGGAGACGAACCCGACCAATATCCAGCGGAAAGATCCGGTAAAAAAAGAGATCGTCAGTGGTAATTCTGGATGGGGGTGAACTTCAGCGCCGCATTGGTTGCGGCAACGGACTTTTTCCCGTCCTTCTCGATCCCGGTCATGGCACGGATTGCATCCACGTTTTCAACGACGACGTCTGCCTCCTGGTGGATTGCCTGGAAGAAGCAGAGCTCGTTGCCCTGCGCATAGATCGAGTCCTCGAAGATGCAGTTCTCGTACAGGTCGGAGCGCTGCCGGTTTAAGTCCATCGCAAACTCCTTGAGTTCCGCGGTGCTCTTGATCCCGGCGGTCTTCTTGATGAGCCCGAGCCGGGGGTGTTTGTTGATGAGCTCGATCACGCGGTCGCGGGAGACCGGCTTTTTTGTCGTGATCCGGATGGCATGCATGTGCATCATCGTGGTCGGGACGATCATCGCCATCGTCGTGATGGAGATGTGGGGCAGGACCGAGAGTACGTCCGGGCCGTGGTGGCTCGGCACTGTCACCGGGTCGAGAACGGTTGCATCGATGGGCCCTTTCTTGATCTCGCCAGGGTCGGAGCCGCGCCGGACCATAATGGCATGGACATGGGCGACGCCGAACTCCCTGTCGACGGTGTTGATGATTCGGCAGAGCCCGGTCGTGTTGCAGGAAACCACCCGCACGAACTGCTTCCCGATCGCGTCCTTGTAGTTGCAGTCGGAGTTGAAGGAGAAACCCGCTACCTCGTGGTCTTCGCCGCCCTGCCAGAGGGCCTTGACCTTCAGCTTCTCGTAGAGCGGTTTGTTGGTTTTTCCGACATCGCCGGGGGTGGCGTCAACGACAACATCGCAGTTCTTCAGCATGTCCTCGACCGATCCTGCGACGGAAAGGCCGGCTTTCTCGAATGCCGCCTTCTTCGAGATGTCGGCTATGTAGAGCGGGAACCCCCGCTGCTTTGCGACGAATGCTTCGGCATTCGGCCGGGTCTTTGAGACCCCGACGATCTTCATATCCTTCTGCGCGGCAACCGCATCGGCCACGCGCTTGCCAATTGTTCCGTACCCGTTAACCGCAACCCTGATCATACAATCTTACATTGTTCCGGTGATGAAAAAGGTATCCGAAACGAAGTTCTGGTGCAGGAATATTGGAACAGGGCGCGACCCCCGTCCGAAATTGGAAGACAGAAAGGCCGGCAGAGCCGGATTATGCGGGACGGTCGCAGGAAGAGTAGCAGTGCCGGTGAATGTTGATCATCCCGCCGCAGTGAGTGGAGGTCCAACGCGTTATCCCGCCTGCTACAAACTTCCGGATCCCGTGCGCCCGGATCGAATCGAGGGTCCCGATCATGCTCATGCAGTATTTCGTGCGGTACCGCCCGTCCAGGTGCTTCAGGCGCCTGCACGGGAACCCGGAACAGGAGAAGCAGAACGTCCCGTTCATGTCCGCACAGGTGCGGATCAGGCATTCCGGGTGCAGCCATCCCTTTGACCCGCAGCCGGGGCAGTGGTTCTTCTCCCGCAGGTATGCCATACAGATCCCGCAGTTCATGCCGCAGGGAGCAATCAGGGCGGTCCTCATCGTTTCAGCCACGATTGAACCTTGGGAACAGCTGGCGACAAGGATTGGGGGAACGAAGGGATTCCGCTGGTTACTTGTCCTTCAAAGATGCAGATCATACCAAGGATCCCCGTGCCCTCTCCTGTATTCTTCGAAAACGACCGGTTCAGGATCATCAACGACGATGTCCTTTCGACAAGGCAGCTGAAGAATTCGAGCGTCGATCTCATCGTCACCTCGCCGCCTTACAATGTCGATATCCGGTACGGGAACCATGATGACGGAGGCACCTACGACGATTACCTCCTCTTTTCCAAAAAATGGATGTCCCGGTGTTTCCGGTGGCTCCGGGAGACCGGCCGGTTCTGCTTAAACATCCCGCTCGATAAGAACAAGGGAGGGCAGCAGAGCGTCGGCGCCGACCTGACAGCGATAGCGAAGGAGTCCGGGTTCTCCTACCATTCCACGATCATCTGGAACGAGGGGAACATCTCGCGCCGGACCGCGTGGGGGTCGTGGATGAGTCCCTCGGCCCCGTTCGTGATCGCCCCGGTGGAACTGATTGTCGTCCTGTACAAGAGAGACTGGAAACGCCCCTCGAAAGGAAAGGAGACCGATATCACCCGGCAGGAGTTCATGGACTGGACGAACGGGCTCTGGACATTCAACGGGGAGAGTAAGAAGAAAGTGAACCACCCGGCGCCGTTCCCGGTCGAGCTCCCGCTCCGGTGCATGAAACTCTTCAGCTACGTCGACGACATCGTACTCGATCCGTTCCTCGGGAGCGGGAGCACGCTGGTCGCTGCCAGCCGGTGCAACCGGCGGGGGATCGGGATCGACCTCGATACCGGGTACTGTGGGATTGCACTGGACCGGGTCCGGAAAGAGACAGTTCTCTGATAAGACAGCTTGCTTAGGGGGTAATCGGCAATCCGGAATTTTTCGACCGGTCGCGTCTGTCGGATGAACGATCCGTGACGGGAACAACCGGTTCCACCGCGTCCCCCCGCATCCGCCACGGTTCCAGCTCCCCATCATAGAGGACGAAGACCTCGACGGCTTCTCCCTTTCGGAACGCACGCATCCGGTCGTCGTAGACCTTCCGGATGTGCCGGAGCCCGTGTTCCGTGAAGTGGTCGCAGATAAACTCGTAGAACCGGATCGTCTGTTCGAGGAACGCGATCTCGTATGATTTTACTTCACGTGCGATGGCAACGCTCTCTTCGATTTGGATTTCGTTGTGGTACGTCCCGTGCCTGTTCAGCCCGCTGATCTGCCGCCAGTCCACGATCCCGCGCTCATCCGGCTCCCGGTGGAGCATGTATGGGTAGATCCGGCAGATGGAGAGCCGGTCATTGTAGATCCGGCACCGGTCCTCCTCGAGAAAGAAGCAGGTCCCGTCCGTCATTGTCCGGAGCGCGTAGCCGGAGTCGTAGAACCTCCCGTGCTGGTCGCAGAGCTCGAAGTAGGGGGCTGGGATGAGGGCGGCAGGATCCTTCGCCCGTATGACGGCAGTATCCCTGTCAAGGAGGAAGACGTGGTCGTTGAACTCCTTCGTGCAGCACTTCGTGCACCGGTCACATGCGAACCCCACGTCCCGGATAATCTCCGCAAGTTTTCCGTCAGGGAAATCCGTCACCGAGAAGAGGTCTTGCCGGAGTGCCGCGAGCCGGGCGGAGATGCCCGGAACGATCCGGTCGGGCTCGCCGGATCCCGCCTTCGGGATGCCTTTTTTGGAAGAACCCGCATCGTCTCTCTTCATAGTCAGGTATACGGCTCGCGGAATTCGAGGGAGGCGGAGTTCATGCAGTACCGTTTGCCGGTCGGCGGGGGACCGTCGTCGAAGACATGGCCGAGGTGGGCGCCGCACCTTGTGCAGAGCACCTCTGTCCGCACCATCCCGAACGAACGGTCTGCATGTTCCTTTACATTCAGCGGGGAGACCGGGGAAAAGAAGCTCGGCCAGCCGGTGCCCGAGTCGAATTTGGTCTCCGAGAGGAAGAGATCGGTCTTACAACAAACGCAGACATATATTCCCTTCTTCTTCCAGTCATGGTACTTCCCGGTGAAAGCGAGCTCTGTTCCCTTCTTCCGGGCGACATCGAACTGCTCCGGGGACAGGATTGCCTTCCACTCTGCATCGCTCTTTACCACGGGGCTCACCTGCTCTGTTGCCCCGGCTTTTACGGAGTAAATCGGAATTGTCGTTGTCATGGCCATGCATGCACCCCGATCCCGCACCAGGAAGGATGCTCCCCGCACAGGATTTCGTTCATTCTGATCCCCATGGGAGAGTATTAAGCATATCTTCCGTGACAGAATCCCACCCCGAATCCCCTCCTATGCCATACCCTGTCCCATATCCCGTCATATGTACTCCTGCTGGATGGCGATTACCTCCGTGCTATCCTTCGCCCCTGCGTAGCGTGCGAGCGGTTCCGCGTTCACCTCGAGGAACCGGATCCCCCAGCTTACCTTCCCGAGGATCTCCTGTGCCTGCTCCTTCTCCCCCATAATGAACAAGGCTCCGGCAAGTGCCTCGACCGAGGAGAGCATGCAGGGTTTCCCGAAGTTAACCGGGTTTGCTGCCATGAGGAACGGGAGCGCCCGGCGGATCCGCCACGAGCTTATAGCGCCGCAGTCGAGCACCTCCCATGAACAGTCGAGGGCAGTGACCGACTTCACGGTCCGGTCCGCGGGGGAGAGTGCCTGTTCCGCCGTCGGGTCGAGGAGGAGCGTGTTCCGCGGGATCGCGTTAAGTTTTGTCACGATCCGGATGAGGCCCGCCCGCTCCAGCTTCTTCACCGTGCACTTCCTCGGGTCGCAGCTGTTGTCCCGGTAGGCGAAGAGGGGGATCATTGATCATCTGTGGGAACGTAAGAGCTATCAATGTACGTGCTGGTCTCCCCCTGCGTCCTCAACCCGTCGCTTAGGGCAGAAGGGATCACCCGCCCGTCCGATATCGCAGCCTTCAACCGGGCAAAGGAGCGGTGCCGACGGTTCGGCATCGAAATGGTCCCGCTTCCCTGCCCGGAGACGATCTATCTCGGCGCAGGACGGTCCCCCGGCACCTATCTCGAACGACTCAATACCCCGGCATTCCTGCGGCTGATTGAAGAGCTGGAATCGCAGGTCAGGATAGAGATCGCGGAGCGCGGACCCCCGCTCTGCATCGTCGGGGTCAACTCATCACCGACCTGCGGGGTCACGAGCACGTATTACGGAGAGGAAGGCGGAAAACCCCCGAAACGGGAAGGGCGGGGCGTCTTCCTCGCACGGTTCCCGGACATCCCTGCCATCGATGTCATCAAATTCGCCCGGTACCGTATCTATCTCGCCGCCCCGCTCTTCTCGGAAGCGGAGCGGGCATATAATGCGGCGCTGGCCCGGCTTCTTGAGGAGAATCTCTTCGATGTCTACGTCCCGCAGGACGCTGGCGACGACTCTTCCGGAAGGGATCTTACGGAGCATTCCCGGATGTTCTCCGCCCACCGGGAGGCACTGGATACTGCAGATGCCGTGGTTGCCATCATCGATGGTGCGGATGCGGATTCCGGGACCGCATGGGAGATGGGGTACGCTTCAGCGCGGGGAACACCGGTCTTCGCGCTCCGGACTGACTTCCGGAAAGTCGGGGTCCACGAGCATGTCAACCTGATGCTGGAGCAGTCCGCGACCCTCGTGACGAGCCAGAAAGCCCTTCTTACCGCCCTCAATTCCCCGCTCGCAGAAATCCCTCTTTCGGGGTGAACCCCCGGACCATTACCGGTGCAACATCTATTACCCGGTACAGCTCAGTTTCTCTACCATGCCAAACCTGACCGTTGCAGTCGTCGCCCCCAACGACTATGCAAAGGACCTCGGGAAGAAGGGGACGGTAAGCGACCTCACGTTCTACAACCTGAAGAAAGGGAACGATACGGTCACCTTCGTCGAACCGACCCGCTATCCCGAGAAGCTTTCCTCCCTCTTCTTCGCGCTCTCGATGGCGGACAGCGTGCTGCTCGTCGTTTCCGAGATTAACGCCCAGTTCGGCGAGTGCGTTCTGGAACTCCAGTCCATCGGCATGAAGAAGGGGAAGCTGATCCTCAAGAATTACATCTCGCAGGACCAGATCGCTCCCCTCATCCAGGGCACTGTCCTCCAGCACTACACCGTCGTCGCCGAGGAGTTCATCACACTGCGGGATAGCTTTCTTGCGGAAGCGGCGAAGAAGGGCAGCAGCGGGAACATCAGGAGCGGGGCGTCGGGGGGATCCGTCCCTGTCGACCACCACTTCAACGTCAAGGGTGTCGGCATCGTCGTCCTCGGCTGCGTTGCGGAAGGAACGATCCGGAAGCACGACAACCTCAAGGTAGTCCCGAACGGAAAGATTGCACAGGTCCGGTCCATCCAGAAACACGACGATGACGCCGAGAGCGCGATTGCCGGTGACCGGGTCGGGCTCGCGCTCAAGAATATCGAGGAGGAGGACCTCGACCGGGGATTCGTGCTCACGAACGATCCGACGCTCAAAACCGCGTCGTCCGTGACGGCAAAGGCGGCACTCGTGAAGTACTGGCCTGCCCCGCTGAAGGAAGGGATGGTCCTCTACCTCGGCCACTGGATGCAGTTCCTCCCCTGCAGGGTGGAGAAGGTCGTGGCGGAGAACGACTGGCGGATGCCGACCCTTACCCTTGGGCTCGACAAGGAGCTCGTCTTCCCCCCGGGTGCGACTGCGGTGCTCCACTACCTTGAAGGCGGGAAGCTGCGCGTGGCCGGGTCGATGAAGCTCCCGTAAGGGACGCACCGCCCCCCGCCGCCCGACGACGGCGGCAGCGGTCCTTTTACAATATATTAAAGAGCTCAATACCCCCATTCTTCTCGTGATAACCATGGACTGGACATTCTTGATTACCATCGGGATTATCGTCATTGTCCTCATTGTAATCGTCGCGCTCGTCCTCTGGGCGATCGGGATCTACAACAGGTTCTACACCCTGAAGAATTCGTCCGAGGCAACTCTCGGGCAGATCCGGGTCGCCATGAAGAAGAGGCTGGACATGATCGACCAGCTGCTCGGGGCCGTCAAGAGCTATGCTAAATTCGAGAAGGAGACGCTGGAGAAGGTCACCGCCATGCGGGCAAGCGTCGCGACAGCGGGACCGGGCGACCTCAACAAGGTCGAGGCCGAGTCCCGCTCCATCTTCGGCCGGCTGCTGGCCGTCGCCGAGAACTACCCCGACCTCAAGACCAACACCACGGTTATGAACCTCATGAGTTCGGTGAAAGATATCGAGGATGAGATCGCCCGGCAGCGCTACACCTACAACAACATCTCCCAGGAGTTCAATACGATGATGGACACCATCCCGTCCAACTTCATCGGCCGGTTCATGGGGCTCATCAAGCTCGAATATCTCCAGTTCGAGGAAGCGATCAAGACCCCGCCGAAGATCGAGTTCTGATGCAGGGAAGACATCCATGAGCGAAGAACGGCAGCTGTACAGCCTTGTTGCCGGTTGCCTTCTCCTCGGCATCATCGGGATTGTCGCCGTAACCTTCCTTCCCCCTCTTTTCGAAGGGGACCTCGTGGTCGACCAGTACACTGCCGTCCTCGAAGGTAACGGTACGCTCTTCGAGACCTACGTTTACGACGTGAAGAGCTCAGGGGAGTACCGGATGCTCTACCGCACCTGGGAGGAACCGGTCACGCTCACGGATACTGCAGGCACGTCCATACGCTACATCTCCATGCAGGTCCCGGAGGACGCGGTCGGGTACGTGAAGGACGAGAACGGAGACGTGACGACGAGCGATGGCAGCCAGAACGGTGCCGCTTCTGCGATCGACCGGCTCGCGTACGAAAACGAGGTCGGCGTCTACAAGGCCTCGTACTTTGGCGCGGGTGAATACACGGTGCAGTACGTCTACCTTCTCCACCCGCCGGTCGAATACGATGATTTCCACACCCATCTCAACCTCAAGCTCGCCGGGACGAACCATATCGCCTACCGGAATGTCCGCGTCTCCGTGCCATCGCAGAATATCGATGCGGTCTATGCCTACCCCGCCTCGCTCTCGGTAACGGAAGGAGATGGCTGGTACGTTATCACGGGAAGCCTCGCGGAGAACCAGGTCCTTGCCGTCGAGATGGTCGGTGGGAGCGATGCCTTCTCCGGCATCCCTGCGGTCCGTTCGGCGGTCGATGACGTGAAAGGCAGGGCGGCCTCCGCGGCCTTCTGGTACAACCTTCCCTGGTACGGTGCTCTTACCCTCAACGCGATCGCAAAACTTGCCGTCATCCTCATCCCTCTGCTCCTGTACTGGACCTATAACCGGTACGGGCGGGAGAAGGAGTTCGGCGTGCCGGCCTACCTGAGCACGACACCGGATGCCGCGATGAAACCCTGGCAGGTAAACCTCCTCTTTAAGGGCGACGCGCCGGACTTTGACGAGAACGGGTACTACGCGACGCTGCTCGACCTCCACCGCCGGAACCTGGTCCGTATCACCGAAAAGCCGGGGGGGAACAGGGTTGAGATCCGCATTCTGACGAACACGTCGCCCGACCCCTACGAACAGCGCGTGCTCAACTTCATCTCAGCGATTTCCGAGAACGACGTCCTCGATACAGCCCGGATCGGGAAGCTTGCAAAGGATGCTCGGTCCAACCGGTCCGCTGAGGAGACGGTCCTCCGGTACCAGAAGCTCCTCTCCGATGTCACGACCCGGGCGGACGGGGGACTTCCTGAACAGTACATCGTTGACGGGCGCGAGCACATCATCCCGTACCTCCTTTCGGCAATCGCCCTCTTTGCGGTAACGTTCATTTCGGCAATCGTGCTCACCGACCTCGGGGCGTTGTTGTGGCCCGCGGTCATCCTTGCCGGAATTGCGCTCGCCCAGTCGGTCGTCGCGTTCGCGATGCCCACCACCCTTTTCGGGCACTGGAAAGGCGACCACTACAAGGAGAAACTGGAGTGGGACTCCTTTACGCACTTCCTCTCGGACATGGCCATGATCCGGAGGTACTCGCCAGCGGATATCTCCATGTGGGGCGAATGGCTCGTGTACGGCACGGCGCTCGGCGTGGGCGATAAGGTCGAGCAGGCGATGAAGGACCTCAATATCAGCATCCCGGAGACCGGCGTCCCGCTCGGCGTTGTCGGAATGAATTCCGCCTTTGTCCCCCTGATGCATTTTACGCCCCCGAGCCGCGGGGGTTCCGGCCACGGCGGTGGCGGCGGGGGATTCGGCGGCGGTGGCGGTTTTGGAGGCGGCGGTGCGGGGGGCAGGTAATCCTCGAACATCCCATCCCAATAAATACCGCCGTTTTCGGGCTTCAAATCCCGGTTTTTTGCTGTAAATCCCTAAACCCGGCGCTATCCTGCCCGAAATCCCGTTATGGGCTCCATTTTGCCAATCAACGAAAAATATCTTATAATACAGCGCGATTTATCTGGTATGGCAGGTGA
>JAKLEQ010000070.1 GCA_022711635.1 Methanoregula sp.
CGGAGGGGAATCTGGAAGAAAAGATTCGTGTGGGTTTTCTCCTTCTCGAAAAGTACTCTTGCAAGGTTCCTGACGTTCGTGTGAATATCCTCATCATGGGAAAGCGTCGTTTTAAGATCGGTCTGGAAATTCTGGAAAACTTCGAAAAGCACATCGCGTAACAGCACATTGCGGTTCTTGAAATAATTGTAAAGGGCGGGTTTAGAGGTACCGACATTCTGGGCTATCGCATCAAGTGTCACCTCATCCCAGCCATGTTCGGCTGCGATCTCAAGTGCGGCGGCGATGATTTTTTCCTTCGCTTCCCTGTGGTATTCCGTATTAATCCGGGGCATTTTCATATCCTTGTTAAACCATGGGGTGTATTCAAAGGCGTTCCTTCCATTCTGTAACACTCATTAATCTAACTTATCAAAAGATAAATAAACTTACTGAGCATTAAACTTTACCCGGGACCATGAAATTCCTGTCGCGTAGGGAAAACCAATGATCAAAGAAATTTTCGATGATTTTGGGAGAATGATCATTCTGTATTGCAGTGGCATTCGCCGTATTCGGCTCCGAAAAAATTGATTGGTGATAATTTACATGCCTTCTGTTGAATCAGGAAAACGACTGACAGTTCACCGCTCTGTATGCGGGTACTGCGGGTGTTGTGTATCGGTGTGTCCTGAAGGTACACTAGAACTGATCGATGCGTATCTCGATGTCGGGCCCGGGTGTTCCCGTTGTGGCATCTGCGCAAAGGTATGCCCTTTGGGTGCATTGGAGGTTGTGGATGAAATCGGCGTATGATCTTCTGGTTGTTGGCGGGGGGCCGGGTGGAGCTATCGCCGCACGGACCGCAGCAGAGAAGGGTCTCTCCGTCTGTCTGGTAGAGAAACGACCGGCCATAGGGGCACCTGTGCGGTGTGCTGAGGGGATTGGAAAGGAAGCACTTGCAGAGTTTGTGGAACCGGAACCCTGCTGGATATCTGCCGAGATGGGCCGGGCGGAACTGGTCGCACCGAATGGAACCTCCCTGATACTTGAGTCTAATATTGCGGGGAGCAAGGTCGGGTATGTATTGGACCGCAAAGTCTTTGACCGGTATCTGGTGGCACAGGCAGCTGATGCTGGATCAGATGTCATGGTCAAGACCCGGGCTGTCGCCCCGCTCATCAAAGATGGTGCAGTGCATGGTGCAATCCTGGAACAGTATGGGAAGAGGACTCCGGTTGAGGCAGATGTTGTTATCGCTGCTGATGGTATAGAGTCAAAGTTTTCCCGGTGGTGCGGGATTGACACGAGTGTGCCAGCCAAGGAAATGATGTCCTGTGCCCAGTATCTCATGACCGGTCTCGACATTGATGGACACACAACGGTTTTTTATTTTGGTAACAAGATTGCACCGGAAGGTTATGTCTGGATCTTCCCAAAAGGAGACGGAACCGCCAACGTCGGTGTCGGCATCTCAGGGAAGAAGAGCGGGAACGGCCATCGGGCGATTGATTATCTCGATCGGTTTGTAAACTCCCATCTCCCGGGGGGAAAAATTATCGAACTTGTTGTCGGGGGTGTTCCGGTCTGCAAACCTCTTCCCTGCAGTGTGAGCGACGGTCTCATGATCATCGGTGATGCAGCCCGGGTCGTGGACCCGCTTACCGGTGGAGGCATATACAATGCCATGTTCACCGGCAGACTCGCAGCTCTGACAACAGTAAAAGCGATCTCAATGGGTAATGTTTCAAAACAAGTACTCATGGAGTATGATAGGGGATGGCGGGACGCCAAGCTCGGAAAGGATCTTACCCGGAACCTGCGGTTCAAGGAGTACTTCATTTCACTTCCTGACAAGCAGCTGAATACACTAGCCGAGTCAGCTGCGACCATAAACCTTGAGAATTTCAGTACCCTCACCCTCATACAGGAACTGATGAAACGAAACCCGACAATTGTGGCCGGGCTGGCAAAGTTGAAACTGTCAATCGTGTAACGAATCCATGATAACCATCCTGTATGTTGATGAAGATCCAATAATGTGCTCGCTCGTCCCCCGGATTTTTGAGAAGACCGGTGACATCGTCATCCATTCTTCGGTATCCGGTGAAGAAGCACTGGCATGGGCATTCACATACCAAGCGGATGTGATTGTGTCGGATAACGGTTTGCCAGGCATCAGCGGAATGGACCTGTTGAAAGCCCTTGTTGCGGGTGGAATCTCCGCTCCGTTCGTCGTTTTCACCCGGCACGTTACCGAATCCCTGAAAACCATTGTGAAGATCCCCGGCGTGTTCAGGTTCAACGGCAGGGAAGGAACGGAAGAAAAACAGATCCCGAAGCGTCTGCGGTTTGTCTACTGGGTAACCGGAGTCCGTGAGACGGGATGATAGTTCCGGGATATGGGATATGAGGCCGGAGTATCACAGAATCCGTGGAACTGGAGCAATAAAACAGTTGACCGGGTGTCAGTGAAGAAAAGACAACCATGGAACCGGCAGTGATCAACCATGAAGAACATTGAATCGCTCTACAGGAGAGAGGACGACAAGGTCCTGATCGAGATCAAATTATCATCAATAATCCAGCTCTACAACTCATTTGATCCCGCACCATTCTATGAGAAGGAACTGGACCGCGAGGCAGAGCAGTATATTGTCGATATTGTCCGGGATTTTCCTAAAAAAACTGAGTTCAGGATTGTCGTTTACCTGCCGGGGGGGAATTCCTGCTGTGAAGAAGCTCAGAAAATTCCCGAGTCCATCAGGAATCATTTCATGTACCTGGTGCTGATGCAGGAACGGAAATTCCGGGAGATGTGGGTGTACGGGAAATTCACCATCCTTGTCGGACTGTCGTTCCTTGCGGTCGCGATGATTGCAAGCCAGGTGGTGGCGGACTCCTTCAGCGACTCCCGGCCCGCCCAGCTCATTGCAACAGCCCTCGAGATCGCTGGCTGGGTGGCCATGTGGGAACCGGTAACGGTTCACCTTTATCAGCTCTGGCCGATTGTCAAACTGAGGAAGATCTATGAAAAAATCAGCCGGATGGATATAGATGTCCGCTTTTCATCATAGTCCGGGATATCTGCAAACGATATGCGGGGAGATGTATCCATGATAACTGTTACAGGAAATTACCACCTTTATCTGCGGATGCATCAAATCATGTATCAAATCTGTTCGATGAAACCTGATTGTGACGAATGGAGCGGATATGTATGGGCATAGATGGCCAGTCCCGATTGATAGCGACAAAAGGTCTCTCTGATGAGGCGGCCGCTCAGCGGCTCCAGCAGTCCGGTCCGAACCGCGTTGCGAAGGCCTACGAAGTGACGTTCCTCTCCATCGCGAAGGAGGAACTGACCGAGCCGATGATCCTTCTCCTCCTTGCAGTTGGGGTCGCGTACACTATTGTCGGTGAGTTCCAGGACGCCCTGACCCTTTACGCGATCATCATCACCCTTGTCCTGGTGGAGATCGGGACCGAGTACCGGGCGAAGAAGGCGATCGCTTCGCTCGCAACCATCGCCGCCCCAGAGACGAAGGTCGTCCGGAATGGACACATCACAGGTATCCCGACCGCTGGCGTGGTTCCCGGCGACCTGCTCGTGCTGGTGCCCGGGACCCGGATCGCGGCCGATGGCTGTCTTGTATCGTCGGTCAGCCTCCGGGTCGATGAGTCCTCCCTCACGGGCGAGTCGTTTCCCGTGGAGAAAGAGGAGGGTGGGGAGGTTTTCTCCGGCACGCTCGTCCTCGCTGGAGAAGGACTGCTTGAGGCCGTTACGACTGGCGGGAAGACGCGGATCGGGGAAATTGCGGCGCAAGCACAGATGATCAGACCGCCAAAGACTGCGCTGCAGCTCGCCATGAAGTCGCTTTCCAAAACTCTCGCTTTCGTTGCCATCTTCTTCTCGGTCATTATCCCGCTGGCCGGGTTCCTCCGGGGCCAGTCGCTGGAAGAGAGCATCCTGACCGGGCTCGCCCTTGCCTTCGCCACCATTCCCGAAGAACTCCCGATCATCATCACGATGACCCTTGGCCTCAGCGCGTACGTGCTCTCGAAAGAGAACTTCCTGATCAAACGGCTCCGGGCGGCTGAGACCCTCGGCAATGCGACCGTAATCCTGACCGACAAGACCGGCACTATCACCGAGAGCCGGATGCGGGTCGTTGCCGTCCATTCAGTGAGTGACGAGGCGTTGGTCCTCACCGCAGCGCGTTCGGCCATGACCGGACTCTCCCTCTCTGCCACAGACCAGGCCATATTCGAGAAGATCGGGGAATCCGGTATCCCTGCAGAGACCTCCCCAATCCTCCGGGAGGAGAGCTTTGGCAGCGGGCGGAATACCCGCATGGTTGTCCGCGACCGGCCGGGCAGTCCGGTCCTCTACGTGATCGGCTCGCCGGAGGAGATTATTGCCAGCGCTGGTCAGACTGGCCCAGACTTGCAGCAAGCGCTCAGGGCGGAGACCGCCAGGGGGCGACGTGTGATCGCAGCAGCCCACCGGACCCTCTTCCCCGAAGAGTCCGGGTTGCCCGCGGAGCAGCTCGGGCGGGGTCTCACGCTTGATGGCCTGATTGTCATTGAGGACCCGCCGCGCCCTGGGGTACGGGAGACGATAGAACGGATGGCCCGTGCAGGGGTGCGGACGATCATGGTGACCGGGGATCACCCGCAAACGGCCGCTGCGATTGCCGGAGAGGTCAGCATTCCGGCCGGAACCGTGCTTGAAGGTCGGGATCTCGATGCCCTTTCCGACACGCAGCTCCGGAAGACCGTGCAGGATGTTAGCGTCTTTGCCCGTACCACCCCGCAGCACAAGCACCGCCTCACCGTGTCCCTCCAGGAACAGGGCGAGGTGGTTGCGGTCACCGGCGACGGTGTGAACGATACCCTTGCGCTCAAAGGTGCTGACATCGGGATCGCGATGGGGCTGAAGGGGACTGATGCCGCGAAGGAAGCCGCCGACATCGTGCTGGCCGACGACAACTTCGTGACGGTCGGCAGGGGGATCTTCGAAGGGAGGCGAATCTTCGACAACCTCTCCAAGGGGGTCCGGTACTACCTTTCCGTGAAGGTGGCGCTGGTCGCAGTCTTCGCCGCGGCGCTCGTCCTCGGCCTGCCATTTCCGTTCTCGCCGATCCAGATCATCCTGCTCGAACTCTTCATGGACCTCGGGGCCTCGGCCTCGTTCGTGGCGGAACCGCCCGAACCTTCCATCGACCGGAGGCCGCCCCGTGACCCCCGTACCCCCTTCCTCGACAGGACGATGGTGAGCTGGATCGGCGCCGGGGGACTCGCCCTGCTCGTGGCCGTCTTCGTGCCGTACTGGTACATCCTGTCCCGGGGCGAACCCGTTGCCATTGCTCAGACGGCAGCCTTCTCGGCATGGCTGATTGGGCATGTCCTTCTGGCGTTTGTCTCGCGATCATCCACCGACCCGCTCCACCGTGTCGGGTTTTTCTCCAACCGCGTGATGCTCCTCTGGGGAGCGGGTGCGACACTCTTCCTCGCGCTTGCTTTGGCGGTCCCGGCGTTTGGCGACCGGCTCGGCCTCGCGGGTATCGGCAGCGGCTGGCTTGGGCTCGTCATCATGACTGCTGTGATTTGCATGGGAATATACGAGCTGGTAAAAGTCTGGGGCGCACGTTTGGGGAAAAATATCTTATACAGGTGAGAATCATGACCGAAATCCGTTCCGTTGTACCAGACCGACGGGCGATGTATATCCTCTCATTAATCGGTTTTTTTGCAATCTTTTCGACCACCCTCTCGAAGAACCCGGTGCTTCCCCTGTTCTCGCAGGCCTTGGGTGCCAGTGACGTGGTCATCGGCCTCGTTGCAGCAGTTTCCCCACTCGCAGGAATCCTGTTCTCGTTCCCAGTAGGAGTACTTTCCGACCACCTTGGCAGGAGGAGACTACTCATCGCATCCGGAGTGATATTCCTTTCGGCCCCTCTCTTCTATCTCCTGATTTTTAATCCCCTCTGGTTGATCCCGGTCCGGTTCTTCCACGGGATGGCTACTGCCATCCTCGGGCCGGTGATCGCTGCGATGATTGCCGAACGGTTTCCGGAGAATACCGGTGAGATGCTCGGGCAGTACTCCTCCGCCACCCTGATCGGAAGGTCCCTTGCTCCGCTCGTGGGAGGGGCCATCATCTCGTTCTTCGTCTTTTACCCAAGTCTTATTCCTTACCAGATAGTGTATCTTGCCGCAGCAGTTGTTGCCGTGCCGGTACTCCTCCTGATTCTTCTTTATCGTGGGGAAAATGCAGGGCCGCTCAAAGTCCTTCCATTCTCCGCGTTCCGTACAAGTTTTGTCGCGTTCTTCTCGAACCGGAAACTCCGGGCAACGGCATTTGTCGATATGGCAACTTATTTTGCCTTCGGGGCGTTCGAGACGTTCCTGCCACTTGTCCTGCTCTCCGGGGGGATGGGTGCGTACCAGGCCGGGATCCTGTTCGCGGCCCAGACGCTCATCATCACATTGACAAAACCGTTCTTTGGCAGGATTGCTGACCAGGTCGATAAAAGGATCCAGATTATTATCGGGCTCCTTGTTCTCGGCTGTTCTGTTGCGGCGATACCATTTGCGTCATCGTTTGCCGCATTCCTTCTCGTAAGTGCTCTCCTTGCTGTCGGCATGTCGCTTTCCACCGTTGCCACCAGCGCCTATACCGCAGACATTGCAAAAAAAGAACAGATGGGAGCATCGATGGGGGCGCTCTCATCGGTAATGGATATCGGGCACTCCGCTGGACCTCTCGTCACCGGGATCATTATTGCCGGCAGTGGTTACAGTGCCGGGTTCCTGGCAAGCTTCCTGATTGCCGCAGTCGTCTGCGGGTTCTTCGCCCTCTCGGTCCGGGACCGGTAATGGGCGTGAGGTCTTGGATTCAGCCGTAAGAAACGTGTAAAAGGGCTGGCCGGATCGTCCTGCTGAAAAATCCAGAGCACCGTTCACCTGACGACCGAGTTCCCTGTCATGATGATGTATCAGATCACGGGCGGCATTCTTGCTCTGATCGAATCTGGTACAATTAGCATGTCCGCCGATAAGATTATTGAGAACGGTCTTGCCATGCTCTGGAACCGCGAAGACCGGGTCTTCCGGGCCAATGAAGGGTCCCGGGGTGTTTCCGCACCGGATTCCTGACATCCCTTCGAATGATCGACGGTATCCGGCAACAACGGCAGAATTTTCAGCGCGGTCTGCTTTTCCCGCGCCCGATCTTCCTTACGGATCTTTCTTTGCGTATTTTTTCCACACCTGCTCCCGGTATACCGGGCCGCTGTTATAGGTGCAGAAGGGAATCAGGCGTCCATCAGGAGTCGCGTAGTGAATGCAACACCTCTGGACACGCCCGAGATCATAGTTGAACCGGTCCATGAAGTGCATAGTCCCGATGAACAGTGCATGCCGGTGAAACTCCGTGAGTGCTTCGAAGTTCTGCTGGGTCAGAATTTTTACCATCATCCTCCAGAAATCGGTTGTATTGCCCTGCTCTCCCTTCCTGACGGAGTCGTGCATATTTCTTATCCCATCGAGAAGTGCCATGTACTTGTTAATGGCGCCACCTTTTTTGAGTGTCTTCGCCATCTGGTCAACTGATTCAAAGAGATGATCCACATCTACCATCCGGTTCACCGGGACGACTGCTCCATCATTTTGGACAAAAATGTAGGTCGCCGCACCGCAATGCTGGTGCGCAGTAAACCTGACCTGGGGTCGTTCGGTATATGCCTCGACAAGATCCGAGAATGGGATCACACTCGGAACCGGGTAGAAATCATCCTTTTTTACCATACCATCCATCTGCTTCTCAATTCCTGCAAGAAGATCAGGAATGGTTACCCGTGATTTGTTGATGTCCTCTTCACGAGCAGCACCGGTAAATGCAACCGGCTGGAAATTCACACCCCGGATGACAGAAATATTCCTGGCCGCAAACCGGATGATATCCCCGACTTCGTGATCGTTTCTTCCCCGGATTATTGTCGGGACGAGCACCGTCCCCTGACTGGCCTTTTTTAAATTCCTGATCGCGTTTTCATGGAT
>JAKLEQ010000071.1 GCA_022711635.1 Methanoregula sp.
CAGCACGGGATCCCATGAAAGGATGGTTTCAGGCAACACCGGCCAACGAAAAACCTTTTACCCCGCGCCATGAGTCGTACGTATGGCAGAAAAAGGCGTGCCTGCAGGGACCGGGGCAGGCCGGGAGTTCATGGAGAAGACGAAGTACCGGTACCTGTCCCGGTCCGACCAGGAGAGGGGCCTGCCCCAGCCGCCTCTTGAGCTCCCGCCAAATCCTGCGGCGAGGATCATCGATCTCCCGGAACCGGCGTCCCTGCAGATCCCCCCGCTCGATCTCCGGACTGCCATCGAAAACCGGCGGAGCGTACGGGCGTACGTGCGGGCACCGCTCACCCTAGCGGAACTCGCGTTCCTGCTCTGGTGCACGCAGGGCGTCCAGCGGGTCGCAGGAACATATGCGACATTCCGCACCGTCCCTTCTGCCGGGGCACGGCATGCCATCGAGACGTATCTCCTGGTCAACGATGTCGAAGGCCTCCCGGCCGGCCTGTACCGGTACCTCGCCCTCTCCCACCGGGTCCAGGAGGTTGATTTGGATCCAGCACTCCTGGTCCGGATCATGGAGGCAAGTCTGGGTCAGCAGTTCGTCCTCCATGCGGGCGTCGTCTTCCTCTGGGTGGCGGTCCCGTACCGGATGACCTGGCGGTACAGCGAACGGGGATACCGGGAACTGCACAAGGACGCCGGCCACATCTGCCAGAACCTCTACCTCGCCGCAGAAGCGGTGGGATGCGGGGTCTGCGCGATCGCCGCATATGACGACGATGCGATGGCAGCGCTTCTTGGGATCGACGGCGTTGAACAATTCGTCATTTACCTCGCAACTGCCGGAAAAGTCCGCGAAAGAGACGAAGCCTGAAAAAAGCCCGGGGACGCGGGGAGATCATCGTCCCAGGAGGGTACGGAGGTCCTTCTCCGGAAGCGTATTGGCGATATCGGCAGCTCCCAGCCAGCCCCGGCGGGCGGTCGCGATCCCGAGATGCATGTCCTGCAGCTCCCCTGCGTCCCGGGCACCGGTCCCGATCGAGAACCGTGCATGCCGTTCCTTTGCGAGCCGGCAGTTCTCGTCCGTGAGATCCAGCCGGTTGCGGCAGGCATCGATCTCGAGGAGCGTCCCCGTCGCGGCCGCCGCATAGGAGACCGCGGAGATGTCCGCCTGGACCGGGTCCCGCTTCCCGATAATCCGCCCCGTCGGGTGGGCAAGGACATCGACAGAATCGTTATGGATCGCCGCGACCAGGCGGCGGGTCATCTCCTTCTCCGGCGCAGAAAAACCCGTGTGGATACCGGCAATGACGATGTCGAGGTCGTCGAGCACGGAAGAAGGCAGGTTAAGTTTTCCGTCATGCATGATGGAGCACTCGATCCCCGAAAGGATCGAAAAATCATCCAGCACCCGGTTGATCCCCTCGATCTCCTTCTGCTGTGTCGCGACATCCTCAGCAGTCAGCCCGCGGGGAATCCCTGCATCCTTCGCGTGGTCGCAGACCGCAAGGTAGGAGTACCCCATCTCCTTGGCAGCAAGGGCGATCTTTGTCAGGGGCAGGGACCCGCTGCTCCAGGACGACCGCACCCGCAGGTCCCCCTTCACCGCATCATACCCCACGAGTGCGGGCAGCGTCCCCTCCTCCGCTGCCTCGATCTCGCCGCGGTTCTCGCGGAGCTCGGGAGGGATGAGCAGGAGACCCAGCGCCCGGTACACCTCCTCCTCGCTGCTCCCCGCGACCACGCGCCCGTCGGCAAGGTCGGTAAGCCCGTACTCGTTCAGCCGCCAGTTCTTCTCCGACGCCCTGCGGCGGAGGGCGATATTGTGGTCTTTTGATCCCGTGAAGTACTGGAGGGCGGCCCCGAAACTCGCCTCCGCGACGACCCGCAGGTCAACCTGGAGCCCGGACGCCAGCACGACGGTGCTCCGGGTCGGACCTTTCCCGACGATCCTGCGTACGGCCGGAAGCGTGGAGAAGAGGTCCATCACCCCCTCCGGTTCCGGGGAGGTTGCGAGGAGGTCGAGGTCGCCGATCGTCTCCTTCCGCCGGCGGGCTGAGCCGGCGATGGTCACCTGACGGGCGGAAGGGTGGGAGGCAAGCTGCCGGACGATCTCGTCGGCAACCGGGAGGATGTCCCCGAGCAGGAAACGTCCCTTCGATTCCTGCCTGAGGCGGATCGCGTGGAGGAGTTTCTGTTCGCTCCTTTCGCCGAACCCGGGGAGGGTGCGGATCTTCCCCGCCTTTGCGGCCTCCTCAAGGCCCTGGATGTCGCTGATACCGAGTTCCCGGTTCAGGAGCGTCGCCCGTTTCGGACCGATCCCCTCGATCCCGGCAAGCTCGACGAGCCCCTCGGGGATCTCCTTCCGCAGGCTCTCGAGGTAGGGGAGGTTCCCGGTCGTTACCAGCTCGTGGATCTTTGCCCCGATATGCTCGCCGACGCCCGGAATCGTTTCGAGATCGCCACGGTTGGTCACCGTCCCGATATCTTCCCGGAGGTCCATAACCGCCTTTGCGGCCTTCCGGTACGCGATCGGTTTGAACCGGACGCTTTTTGTCTCCAGCAGGTCGGCGATCTCGTAGAGGACTTCGGCGACCCGCTGGTTGGTGATGCCGGTGGTACCCATTGCAGGCTCCCGAGGGGAATTCCGGGGATCCGTACATTCCCGCACAGCCGGATATGGGGGTTGTCCCGGATATAATCGTTTGGAAGGTGCCAGCGGGGCGAGAAAACGTTGGCGGGAAGAGGGGAGCCGGTCCGGGACCGCTGCACGGGGGTGAATCAGCAGCCGCAGAACAGTTCTTTCACCATGGCCGGGATCTCGGAGACCCGTGATGCTACCGGCACCCCGTTCTTCTGCAGGCGGGCGATCTTGGACCGGGCATCGCCCTCGCCACCCTCGACAATCGCCCCGGCATGCCCCATCCGTTTATCCGGGGGAGCTGATTTACCGGCGATATAGGCAACGATCGGGAGATCGGTCGCATTCGCACCCTCCTCTTCGAGGTTTCCGCCAACCTCCCCGATGAGGACGACTGCCTTTGTCTGCGGGTCTTCTTCGAACCGTGCAAGCACATCCACAAAGGTCTGGCCGATCACCGGATCGCCGCCGATCCCGACAACCGTGCTCTGCCCGATGCCCGCACGGGTCAGTTCGTCGACAACCTCGTACGTCAGCGTGCCCGACCGGGAGATGACCCCCACACTGCCCCTGCTGTAGAGCTGGGCCGGCATGATCCCCATCTTGACCTCGCCGGGCGAGAGGAGCCCGGGGCAGTTCGGGCCGATGACCGACGCGCCATGGATCCTGGCGTACGCGATCGCCTTCATCGTGTCATGGACCGGGATATGCTCGGTGATGCAGACGATCGTTCCGATGCCGGCATCCGCTTCTTCCATGATCGCATCCGCAGCAGCCCCCGCGGGGACGAAGATGACCGCCGCCCCGATGTCGTGCTCATGCATCGCTTCCTTCACGGTATTATATACCGTGACGCCGTGGACCTGCTGCCCGCCCTTGCCCGGGGTCACCCCGGCAACGACGCCCCTGCCGCCGACCTTCCGGGCGTACTCGTTCATCAGCCCGATGTGGAACTCTCCCTGTTTCCCGGTGGCACCCTGCACGAGGATACCGGTCTTTTGGTCGCCGTAGATCATGCCGCGACCTCCACTGCTTTTTTAACCACAAGGTCCATCGTGTCCAGCATCTCGTAGCCGTTCTCCGAGAGGAGCCGGCGCCCTTCCGCCTCGTTGGTGCCGGCGAGCCGGACGATCACTTTCTGGGAGATCCCCGCGGCGATGATCCCCTTTGCGACCTCGTCGCACTTGGTGATCCCGCCCAGCAGGTTCACGACAATGACGTTGACAGAGGGGACGCTTGCAACGAGCCGGACCGCGTTTTTCACGCGCTCGCTCTCGGCCCCGCCCCCGACATCGAGGAAGTTCGCAGCCTTCCCGCCGTAATACTCAATGAGGTCGAGCGTCGACATCGTGAGCCCGGCGCCGTTCCCGATCACCCCGATGGTCCCCCCGAGCTCCACGTACGAGAAGCCATGCTTCTCCGCTTCCCGCTCGCGCTCGGAGAGGTCCCGGTTGACCGCAATCCCCTGGCGTGCGAGAGCATTGTCATCCACGATGATCTTGGCGTCGGCTGCAAAGACGCCCTGCGGGGTGACGACCAGCGGGTTGATCTCCGCGAGCAGCGCGTCCCTGTCAGCGAAGACCCGGTAGAGCTTATTGATGACCGGCATGACCTCTTTCGGGGCTTTCCCCGCAAGCTCGCGGAGCATGAAGGGAGGGAGATCCCGCAGGAGGGGAAGCGCTCTCACCCGCCGGATCGCACCGGGATTCTCCTGTGCCGTCGTCTCGATCTCGACGCCCCCGGCATCCGAGAAGAGGATGAGCGGCTGCTTTGCGGACCGGTCGACGGTGATCGAGAGATAGTACTCCTTCCGGATATCAAGCCGCTGCTCGGCGAGGACCTCCTTTACCGGAAATCCCTTGATCTCCCTGCTGAAAAGGTCCCGGGCAGTTGCCACGGCGGTCGTTCTGTCCGCCATCAGGATCCCGCCGGCCTTCCCCCTTCCGCCAACATCCACCTGCGCTTTTACCACGATCGCGTCCCCCAGCGCATCGAGGTGAGGGGCAAGTTCGTCTGCTGCCCGGATCAAAAAACCGGCAGGCACCGGGATCCCGGCGTCCTTCAATACCTTCTTTGCCTCGTATTCGCGTAACTTCATACCTTCTTCTCCCCGTTCTTCATAACCGCTTCCGCAAGCTCGATGCCTTTCTTCATCGCTTTCGTGTTCAGCGCCTCGGTCCCTTTCGGAACGGAATCGAGGATCGCCTTCTCGAGGGCCGCAACGCTCACGATCCCGGTCGATCTCACGAGCGCCCCGAGCATCACGATGTTCGCGACAATATCCTTCCCGAGCGTCTGCTTTGCTTCCCGGGTCGCGGCGATCTCGTAGTACCTGCAGTCCGGCCGGGAATGGACGAGGGACGAGTCCAGCACCATCACCGCGGAGGCGGGTGCATCCGAACCGTACTTCTCGAACCCTTCCTGCGACATGATGACGAAGATGTCCGGGTTCGTAACCTTGGGGAAGAGGATCGGTTCGTCGTCAATGATCACCGCGCTCATCGATGCTCCGCCCCGGGCCTCCGGGCCATAGACCTGCGTCTGCACCGCGTGCTTGTTGTCATACATCACGGCAGCCCGCCCGAGGATGACTGCCGAGAGGATGATCCCCTGCCCGCCGAATCCCGAGAACCTGACCTCGTGCCTCATGGCAGGACCCCCATCGCCGGCCGGTTCCTCCGCATCAGTTCCCCGACAACGAACATGTCCGGGGGGATCTCTTTTCCCTCTTCAAAAAGGCGGTCCCTCTTTGCCTTTAAGAGGGAGTGCGCCTTCAGGTACTCGACATGGTCGATGACCTGCCGGAACTTGTTCCGGCGGCCGAACGCTGTCGGGCACTGGGTCATCGCCTCGATGAACGAGAAGCCGGGCGTCTGGAGCCCGGCAAGCACCGCCTTCTCCAGCTCCTTGACATGGTAGGAGGTCCAGCGGGAGACGTAGTTCGCCCCTGCCGCGATGGCGAGCTCGCAGAGGTCGAACGGCGGTTCTGCGCACCCGTAGGGGGTTGTCGTTGAGAGGCATTTCAGGGGGGTTGTCGGGCTCCCCTGCCCGCCGGTCATACCGTAGATCTGGTTGTTCATGCAGACGACCGTGAGGTCGATGTTCCGCCGGCAGGCGTGGATGAAGTGGTTGCCGCCGATCGCGGCAAGGTCGCCGTCTCCGGTGAAGACGACCACGTGGAGGTTCTTGTTCGCCATCTTGACGCCGGTGGCAAACGCGAGCGCCCTCCCGTGTGTCGTGTGCAGGGAATCGGTCATGATGTATCCCGGCGCCCGCGAGGAGCACCCGATCCCCGAGACAAAGACCGTCTCCTCCTTCTTCCAGCCCATCTGGTCGACGGCAGCGAGCGTGCAGTTGATGATCGTCCCGTTCCCGCAGCCGGCGCAGAAGATATGGGGGAGCCGGTCCTTCCGGAACCAGTCCTCGAACGTCATAGGCCACGCTCCAGCACTGCGGTCAGCTCCCGCGGGAGGTGCAGGTCCCCGCCCAGCTTGGGGATGGAGAGGACCGGCACATTCACGTGCCGCTCGATCTCCCGGGCAATCTGCCCGAAGTTCAGCTCGGGCACGAGGAAACGGCGTGCATTTTTAAACCGGGCGAGCGCGAAATCGGGGAACGGCCAGACCGTCCGGATCTGCAGGAACCCGATGTCCTGACCGGGACGGTCATGGAGCACCTGCTGCACGGCACGGACCGGCGCCCCGTACGCGATGAAGACCTCCTCCGCATCCGGGTTGATGACGGAGAAATCCGCGAGATCGTGCCGGGCATTTTCCACCTTGTCAACGAGTCTCTTTACGAGGTTGTGGTGCAGGTTCACATTCGTCGCGCACGGGTAGCCGCGCTCATCGTGCGTGAGACCGGTCACGTGGACATGATGCCCTTTCCCGAACGTCGCGAAACCGGGGATCAGGTCGTCTCCCGCTTTGAAGGGGAGAACGCCTTTCTCCAGTTCCTTTCTTGGGATCTTCTCTACCGAGTCCGGAATGATGATCTTCTCCCGCATGTGGCCGACGATCTCGTCCGCCATCAGGAAGACGGGGACGCGATACCGGTCCGCCAGGTTGAAGGCTTTTGCCGTGAGTTCGTACATCTCCTGCACGCTGGAGGGGCAGAGCGCGATCACCGAATAATCGCCGTGCGAGCCGAACCGGCACTGCATCATGTCACCCTGTGCCCCCATCGTGGGCTGGCCGGTGGAGGGGCCGCCCCGCTGGACGTTCACGACAACGCACGGCGTCTCGGTCATCGCGGCAAACCCGATGTTCTCCATCATCAGCGAGAAACCGGGCCCGCTCGTTGCGGTCATCGACCGGGCACCGGTCCACGAGGCACCGATGATGGATGCCATGCTCGCGATCTCGTCCTCCATCTGGATGAAGACCCCGCCCTTCTTCGGGAGCTTTGCCGCCATGTGTTCGGCGATCTCGGTCGACGGCGTGATCGGGTACCCGCCGAAGAACGTGCAGCCGGCCGCGAGCGCCCCCTCTGCGCATGCCGTGTTGCCCTGCCAAAATTCAGTCCGCGTCAATATTCAATCGCCACCTTGTGCGGTTCGTACGGCTCCTCTTCGATCCAGTGGATGGCCTGGTCGGGGCAGGTCAGCTCGCAGACCCCGCAGAGGCGCCGCCCGTAGAGTTTCTGGAGCCGGCAGTTTGCGCACCGCTCCGGCCGGTCCAGTTCGGGAACGATGATCCCTTTCCGGTTGGGCTTCTTCCCCTCCTTAAAAATTTTATACGGGCATACCTTTGTACAGAGGTTACACCCCTTGCACCGGATCTCGTCGATGGCGAGCTTCATGAAAATTATCCTATCGTATAATGTGACAGCCCGGATGAAAAAAACCTATTTATCGGGAAATATGGGGGGAGAGATTGAATCGTTACTGACTACAAACCATAAGGCAGTTGGGAAATTTTCCTATGCCAAATGAAATTTTGGATATCCTGCGACAGTGACCCCCTCACTCCCCCAAAGGGGGAGGCTCCCCAAGGGGTGCGCCCCTTGACCCCCCTGCCTATTAAACCTAAGAAATGATACGTGGAGAAAAAAACTAATCATCAGCCATACGTCAATCAACCTTTTTACGACGGAGTAAATAAAAAACATTTTCACTTTCTTATCAACCGACTGCCCGCCGCGCGGCCCGACGAGGCGCCGCGCTGGGCGGGAGACTATCGTCGTGATTATTCCTGGAGAATACGGCAAGAAGCCTCCGGTAAAGGACTGATTATCGTAAAATGGTTAGAACCAATTGCTACTATCACTTCTTTTTCTGCAGTTTCTCAAACTCCCTCTTCGCCCCTGCCCGGACCTTCTCGAAGAGATCCCCGCCATGGGCATCGATACCGACAACAAGCGGGAGATGGTCAAGCTCGATTGCCCAGACCGCCTCCG
>JAKLEQ010000072.1 GCA_022711635.1 Methanoregula sp.
ATGGCGATGATCTTTACCGGGATCCGGTACTTCCGGCACTAGGAACGACCGGAAACACGCGAACAATAAATTTCTCTGCTATAAAAATGTATTTCGGTTGAAAAGAATCAGGAATACCACCTTTCCTGTCCCATTTACCCCATTTTTTGGCTTTTTTCAGGTAACCTTTAAATAAAATCGAGACTGTTAGCTGTTTAAATCGTTTGTGATATGCCACAAATGGTTGACCTTCGAATGGAGTTTGCTCATGGATTTCGGAAACATGCTCGGGGACTCTTTTGCCTACGCAAAAGAGGCCGTGATGGAAAAATGGATAAAATGGATCCTCCTTGCGATCCCTTTCATGACCATGGGGTATTCCCTTCAGGTGTACAAGGGGACAAAACCCGCTCCGGAAGTGAATGACTGGGTTGCGAATTTCATTGACGGGATCAAACTTTTCATCGTCGGGTTGATTTACGCCATCCCGCTGATTATCCTCGCCGTCATCTTCTTTGTCGGCGCAATTGCCGCCGTGATCGGCGCGTCGGCGTCGCCCGAGGCGGCTTCGGGCGTGGTCATGGGGGCGCTCGGGGCTGCTTTTGCCGGGGCGATCCTGTTCATCATCTTCTTGATCATCATCATCCTGCTCCTGCCGATTGCCTACGTCAGGTTTGCCCGGACCGACAGCTTCGGCGAGGCATTCAACATCGGTGCGATCCTTGCCCAGATCGGGAAGATCGGGTGGGTATCCTACATCATCGCCCTGATTGTCGGGTTCATTGCGCTCGTCGTGATTGAGATCATTGCCATGATCCCGTATGTCATCCTCGCTATGATACCCTTCCTTGGAGGACTCCTGGCATTCCTCTGGTCCCTGATCATCGCGGTACCGATCGGGATCTTCGCGGCACGGTACATCACGCAGGTGTACGACTCCGCATAATTTTTTTTCAAACCCTTTGGCGATTCCTCAATTCAAGCCACAAGTGCCTTCTTTCATTTTTGATGCTAGAGTTGGGGATTCTTCATTCTGAGCTATGAGTGTAACACCAAATCCCCCCTCTTGCGCCTCCAGAGTCGAAGAGCCTGTGGGCTCTTCTCCAGTCAGCCATTCCCATGGGAATGGCTGCCTTCCCCCGAGGGGGATGCGGAGGGGTCATCAGACCCGGAGCAAGAGAAGAACGCTTTCGCGTTCTTCGATCCGGGGCGCATTATGATAGGACGTGGTCGGTAACAGGTAATACGTCGTCATCGCAATTTGAGGGGATGCCACCGTGGCGGGGGGAGGTGAAACCGAAGCCCCCAAGAACGTTCTGATATGTGTTTTTAAGAGGTTATTCCGAAAATGTTCTCCCGCACATTGCCGGCGATCACAGCAGATCTGAAAACACGGATGAAAAAAGCGGAGCACGCCGTGCAGGATATTACCGTTGCACGGCACCCAGATTTGCCTGCTCAACGGTCCGTGCATACCGGTCGAGAACTCCCTTCAGCGGCTTTGTGATGGGTTTCCAGCCCTTCTTCCGCTGTGCGATCTCCTGTGCATCGACCCGGAGATCGATCGACTTCGCGTAGAGATCGACCTCAATGATATCGCCGTTCCGCACGAATGCGATCGGCCCGCCGGCTGCAGCTTCCGGGGCGACATGCCCGATGCAGGGTCCCCGCGTCCCCCCGGAGAACCGGCCGTCCGTTACAAGCACGACGCGCTTGTACCCGAAACCGTTCAGCGCTGAGGTCGGGGAGAGCATCTCCGGCATGCCGGGCCCGCCCCGGGGCCCTTCGTACCGGAGCACGAGGACGTCGCCTTCCCGGATCTCCCGCGCGAGGATCGCCCGCATCGCAGAAGGTTCGCCATCGAACACCCGGGCCGGCCCCGCGTGGCGCCAGACATCTTTCGGGACGGCGGCGCACTTGACGACAGCACCGTCCGGTGCGAGCGAACCTTTCAGGATCTTCAGCCCGCCGGCGTCACTGACCGGGTGATCCGTACTCTGGATGATGGTTTCGTCGTGTACCCGTGCAGCGGCCGCGATCTGCCGGATCGTGGTGCCATCGACGGTGGGGGTATCGTCGAGATGCTTCAGCAGCCGGTTCAGGACTGCCGGAATCCCGCCTGCCCGGTACAGCGCCTGCATGGAGTGGGGGCCGGACGGCTGCATGAAGCAGATGTGCGGCACCTGGTCGGCAATGGCATTGAAATCTTCCAGCGAGAGCGGAACGTCCGCTTCGCGTGCGATCGCCATCAGGTGGAGGACGGTATTGGTCGATCCGCCGAGCGCCATATCGACGCGGATCGCATTGTGGAGGCTTTCGCGCGTGATGATGGAGCGTGGTGTCGTCCCGTCCTTCACGAGCCGGACGATCGCTTCTCCGGTCTCGCGTGCGATGCGGATCTTCGCCGCGTCGACTGCGGGTATCGCGGCGCATCCCGAGAGCGACATCCCCATCGCTTCCGTCATGCAGGCCATGGTGTTCGCGGTATAGAGCCCCTGGCAGCTCCCGCACCCCGGCATCGCGCAGCGCTCCAGGTCGCAGAGGGCGTCCTCTGACATCGTTCCTGCGGCGACACGCCCGACTCCTTCGAAGATGTCGATCAGGGAGAGATCCTTCCCGCCCTGGTAGCCGGAGAGCATCGCTCCCCCGGTGAGCACGATTGCGGGGATGTTGCACCGGGCGGCGGCCATCAGCATGCCGGGCACGATCTTGTCGCAGGTCCCCACGCAGGCAATCCCGTCGAACCGGTGGGCATCCACCATCAGTTCGATCGAGTCTGCGATATTCTCCCGGGATGGCAGGGAAGACCGCATCCCTTCATGTCCCATGGCGATCCCGTCGCAGATCCCGATCGTGCCGAACTCGAACGGGACGCCACCGGCCGCGGCGATGCCTTCCTTTACTTTCTCTCCCAGCTGCCGGAGGTGCGTGTGGCCGGGGACGATCGTGTTATAGGCGTTTGCGATCCCGATGAACGGGAGATCCATCTCGCGATCCGTTACCCCGAGGGAACGGAGCAGGGCCCGGTTCGGTGCCCGGGAAAAATGAGCTTTGATCTCGTCACTGCGCATCCTTGTATGCCTCCACGTTTTCGCACGGTGTACGTTGGCCGGGTGCATAATAAAACCGGCTCTGCTCCCGCACTCCTGCACCAGATCCAAAACGTGTCAGAAAACCGCGGGGCCGCGCCGGTTACCGTAAGACCCGGGTCCTGGCACAGCAGGACACCAACGCCCGCGAGAACGATTGCGAGAAATATGCATGGGCATAGGTCCCGATCGCGGAGCCCTGCACGAGCCCGTCGCGATTCCCGTCGATCCCCTTCCCGCGCCGGAGGAGTATGGCATAGCGTGCATCGCGGTCGGGAAGGACGCGGGAGTAGTGGAACTCGTGGCCATGGATAGGCAACACTTCCGGAATACAGGTCCAGGTACCGTTTGTTGTGCCGTTGATGTACCCGAGTGCCTGCACCTTGCCGGTCATCTCGGATGCTGCAGGAAGGACGCCGCACATCCGGTATGACCTGCCGGAGGAGATCGCAGCGGAAAGATACATCAGTCCGCCGCATTCCCCGTATATTGGCGTCCCGGCATCTGCAGCATGGAGGATATCAGACCTGCAGCGGGAAGCAGAGAGTTCCTCGAGATGGAGTTCCGGGTACCCCCCGCCGAGGTAGATCCCGTCGACTTCCGGGAGGCGATCGGAGAGAGGCGAGAAGAAGACCAGCTCCGCGCCTTCGGAACGGAGACGGTCGAGGTTGTCCTGGTAGTAAAAACAGAAGGCAGGGTCCCACGCGATCCCGATCCGTGCACGGCGTTCCGTATCCAGCAACGAGACCCGGCCCAGACAGTCCAGGGCTGGCGCTCCGCCGGCAATCCGGAACAGGGCGTCTAGGTCGCAGTGTTCCCGGACGATCTCCCCGAACTGTACCATGGAGGGCTCCTCGTGGGCCATGGCAAGGCCGAGGTGCCGGCTTTTGACGCTGAGTTCCTCTTTCCGGGGGATCCATCCGACGAAAGGACCGGATCCCCCCTGCTCGATCATCGCCCGGTGACGCGGGCTCCCGACACGGTTTACGACTATCCCGGCAATAGTGACGCGGGGATCGAAAGCCCGGAACCCCTGGACCAGCGCATGGACACTGCGCGACATACCACGGGCATCCGCAACGAGCACGACGGGCGCACCAAGGATCTGCGCCACGTGAGCGGTGCTGGCACACCCCGTCCCGTCCATCCCGTCATACAGCCCCATGACGCCTTCAATGACGGCAATGTCGGCTCCTTCCGACGAACGGCAGAATGTCTCCAAAACCCCTTGTTCGCCCATCATGAACGGATCGAGGTTCCGGGACGGGCGGCCGCAGATCCGGGTGTGGTGTGTCGGATCGATGAAGTCCGGGCCGGTCTTGAAGGGCTGGACACGCAGCCCCCGTGCCGTGAGGGCAGCCATCAGGCCGCTTGCGACCGTCGTCTTCCCGCAGCCGCTGTGCGTCCCCCCAATGACCAGCCGGGGGATGGATCGTTTTTGCGTCTCTCCCTCTCCAGGAGACGTGCCTTCCGGTTCGGATACCGTCATATCCCGTGCATCAGATATTGGAAAATACAGTCGTATATACTATCGCAAAACGGGAACGATTCTGTCGCAAAAAAGGAACGACCGTCCTGCCTGCGGGTTTTTTTGACGAATATCAGGTCATCCTCTTCCGGTAGGCGAATACGCCGTAGAGGACCATGACCACGATCGCAAAGATGACACTCATGAGGATCGGGTTGGAGAGGACAGCGGCAACGCCCCCTTGCCGCGTAACGTCGATCCCGACCTTCATGGTGTTGGAGATGTATGTCGTATTCTGCGCATCCTGGTACCGGATCTCCGAGTCGAGACCGTACCCCTTGATGGTTGCAGCCCTGTCGACACTCACCTGGTAGGATGCGACCGCCGATTCTCCCGGCCCGATATCCCCGAGATAGACGATGTCTTGGCTGCTCGTGAAGGGTTCGACGATACTGATCCGCCCTGTTGCGCTGTAGACCGGGGCGGTCCCGGTGTTTTTATACTCGACCGTGATCACGTTCTTCTGCCCGGGATGGATCGTTACTGCAGGGGAAATCACGTCAAATTCTATCTTCTCCCCGACCGCCACTCCCGCAGTCTCGACCGGCGAGGTGACCGTATCGCCTTCACGATCCTGGTATTCGACGACGATATCCACCGGGTAGGTCGATTGGCCGGCATCGGACGAGACCGAGACCTTGTACCGGCAGGACGCCTCTGAACCTGCGGGGAAATCGCCGATATACACGCTGCTGTCCACGGGAATTACCGGGCTGCTGCCGCTGCGCTCAATCCTGATCACCGCGTCTTTTGCGTTTTCCGAGCCGGTATTTTTCAACCGGATATTCACGTATCCTTCTGTTCCCACGTTGAGGGCTTCCGGTACGGCTTCAAGAACATCGATGGTCACAGCGGGCCTGATGGTGACAGCCAGCGGAATTGTCAGGGTGTTGGATTGGTAGGAATACCGTATCGCATTGGTCCCGTACTGCTCCGCAAATTCAAGGTAGGAATAATTCAGGGAAACCGGCAGGCGGTACGTCCCTGCCGGAGCATCCTTGTTCACTTTTGCCGTGAACGTTCCCGTAACCGTACTCCCGGCCGCAAGGTCCCCCGCCATGAGAGGATCGGACTTGACGACGAGGGGCGCATCGCCTGAAGACAGCGCAACGATGAGGTTTTTCGCGGTATCCGGCAGATCGTCGCGGCTGACGGTTGCGACACTGGTGAGCATGACCCTGCTGGTGCCGGTATTGATGACCACAACCGGGATGCTGATATCATCGCCCGGTGAGAATTCATTGGTCCCGGAGACCGTCACCGAAAGGTTCGGGCTGCCGTACAGGTATTCGGTACCCGCGTGAGCGGGGCAAAGAAGACACATGCAGAAGAAGAGAATGAGGATGACCTGTTTTTTTCGGACTGCATACGGGCTGATAAATCTCATGGTACTCCCTGATCCTCCGGTATCATTGATCGGCGTTGTTTATATGATTCGTCCTCGCCCACTGGCAGGGATTACGGGGAAAAATGAATAACGAACCGGAAAAGGAAGAGGAAAAAAGAAACGTTACTTCCTCTGCTGCCGGACCCGGCAGAATATGCCTGCCCCGGCAAGGACACCGGCGATCGCGAGGGGGAGAGGGACCGGCGCATAGGTCGTCGTTGCCGATTGTGTCCCCTCTGGAGGGGCCCCTTCCGGGGAAACGAACGTGGACGGAACCTCCGTTGTCAGGACCGAATTTGCCGGACCCGTACCAGGGGGCGGGGATGTCTTTGGAAGAGCCGGTGTTGTCGGTACCGGCCCCGGACCTGGTGTCGTCGTAAAGAAGGGCTTTCTCTCGTACGCTTTGTCGAGGTTCTTCCGTGCCTCCTCAAAGGACGGATCGAGGTTGATTGCCGTCTTGAAACAGCTCATCGCGTTCGGGTAATCGAGAAGCCCGGCATATGCAAGCCCCTTGTTGTTCCAGATCGTCGCATTGGTCTGGGTTATCCTCGTGCAGCGATTGAAGGCATCAAGAGCAGCATCATATTTCTGGAGCGAGAGGTACATGAGCCCCTGCTGGTTCCACCCGTCAAGGTTCGTCGGATCGAGCTTTGTGCATCTCCCGAACGATGCGATCGCCTCGGTCGTCATTCCCAGCTGCTGGTATGCCCGCCCCTGGGTGCAGTACGCTTCGGGAATATTCTGCCGGAGGGAGAAGAGAAGATCGTAGGCAGCAGCGGATTCCTCGTACCGTCCCAGAGAATAGAGCGCAAAAGCCCGTGCCTCGGCGGCGACCGGGTCTTTCTTCACCGCAAGGACACTATCAGCGGAAGCGAGGGCTTCATCATACCTCCCGAGCTTGTTCAGCACATATGCCTTCCCGGATTGTGCAGACACATGATTCTTGTCGGCTGCCAGTGCGTTGTTATAGTATTGGAGGGCGGTCTCGTAATCTCCGGTGATTACTGCATTCTGCCCTTTCACATACCATTCTGAAGCATCGTCGGCATGCACCGCGGGGGTGAGGAAGAGGAAGATGATCCCTGCAAGCAGGAGATATGGTATGACCCTTTTCTGCATGCACGGTTTTTGCCCTCATAAAAGATGAATGTATTCATCTTCTCTGCCCCATGATGTGCCCGACGGGATTTTGTTCCCGGGGAAATTTCCCGATGAGAAATGCCGCGGCAAGTGCCGTACCGGCGACAACCAGGAACGTTGCCGTGTAGCCGGTGCGATCGGCAAGGATGCCGGCAAGGAACGGGAGAAGGCTCATCCCCAGGTAACTCGTCGTTGAAAAGAGCCCCATTGCGGTGCCCTGGTGACCGCCTGAACGCGAGAGAAAATCCATCTGAGCGACCATAACGATCCCGGCAGCCGCCCCCACGACGATAAATCCCACGGGCGACCCGGGGATTACGATCACTCCTGCCGCCATCAGGACACCTCCCGTCCTGATCGTTTTCACCGGCTCCAGCGGGATTCGGGACACGATGAGCGAGGCAAGGATGGTGGAGAGGCTCATCCCTGCGATCCAGACACTGTCGATATCGGCCGGTGCCGGCGAAAAAGACGGGTACAGCGATATCACGATTCCGGTAATCCCGATAAGCACGATGGCCGATACCCAGAACCGCCGGCAGGTGCGGATAAGATCGGAAAGAGCGGCAGCCGGATCGGGGCCCTGCACCCGGGATGGTTCCGGGACAGCGAGGCTCAGCACGGCAGCGGAAAAACACGCGCCGGTGAACAGGACGATACCGGAAGCAGCCGCGACATGGACGGCGAGAAGACCGCTTACGGCCAGTCCCAGGACGAGCCCGGCATTGAGCGAGGCAAAATAATACCCGCTCATGACCTTGTGATCCGGGAGCGTATTGATGTATGCCATCGCGGCAGCGACAAAAAGGCCCGC
>JAKLEQ010000073.1 GCA_022711635.1 Methanoregula sp.
TAGCTCTGTTCTCATCTTATAAATAACGTATTTCTTCCCATGGAGGGCAGGAAAAAAAGGGGAAAGGGATATAAAAAAATCAGAGAGAAACCTGGATGGAAGAATGGGTAGGATCGAAGGTAAAATGATGCTTTGTCACCGCCTGCATCCTGTCCTGCAGGATACAGTCATATTCTCCATAGGCGATCCGGAACCCGGCATCACCGTTGCTCGTCGTGATGTCGCTTCCCACAATCTTTCCTCCTTTGCGGACGGAGACCCGGATCCCGTTTACCGGTGCCCCGTCTTTTGAAACGCGGATCGACAATACCCCGATTCCGCTTCCGGATTTGCCAATCTCCGGGACAACGTACGAAACACTCTTTTTCAGACGGTTCTTGTCATAGATCCTGCTTCCCATCGTCACTGCTTCGATTATTTCCGTACTATTCTCCACGAGCCTGAATGTTTCAGAACCGGTGATGAGAAGAACGGCTTTATCTCCGAAGAGGACCCCCTTTTCATCCCGGAATACAGCCCCTTCCGGCTCACCGTTCATAAACGCAAGATAGAGTTCCTTATCGGAGTCTTTGGCAATTGCGATTCCACTGATCCCTTTTGATTTTGCAACTGAGATCAGTTCTGTCAGCGGGTATGTTCCCACCTCCTGCGAACCTTTCAGGATAGTGTCGATCAGAGTATGAATATTCATCAATGATTTCCTGGTACCGGGCCTGCTGGGATTTTTTCCGGTTGTTTCCTGTTTGAATATTCGCCGTTCACAAGATATTAATTTGTGGTTGGGCATGACTCCCTGAATCACCTGGGAGATGGTCTGTTTCTCCGGCATCCTCCGGAAGAAAAATTCAGGTGCAATTCTCCGGTATCGCCAGACTAAAGTGATCGTATGGCTAACGTTATTTCCACAGCTATGATTGCAGACCCGATCCAGATCCCGATGGCAATCTCTGCAACCGCGGTAACTGCCACCCTCCTGTATGCTTCCGTTCTCGATGTCCGGGACCGCCGGGTTCCTTTCCGGACGTGGTATCCGATGCTCGCTGTCGGGATCCCTGCGGCTGCGTTTTTCTATATCACGCTCATTCTGTCCGGCCGTGTCCTGCTTGTTTCCGGCTACCTCGCCCTCTGCGTGATCTTCTCCCTGATATTTTACCTGTTTGCCGCTAAGAACCTCTTTGGAGGGGCGGATGCCTGGGCACTGATATTCATTTCAGCATGTGTTCCGTTCTTCCCGATCCCCCCGTATTTCGGGTATCCCCCCCTGGGTTTTCTCCCGTTCACCGTTCTTACCAATGCGGTAATCCTCAACCTGTTCACGCCGCTCGCGATCCTCGTCATGAACCTCCTGAAAGGAAATTGGGCACCGTTCCCGTACATGTTTTTCGGCTTTCCCGTCGAAGGGGCAAAAATCCAGAAGGAGTTTGGGTTTGTTATGGAGGATTTTTCAGAAAACGGGGGAACGCTGGCGAGATCCTTTGTGGGCATCCGGGAGTCGCTCCGCCGCATGTTGACCGGGGAAGGGAGAGTATACACGAAGGATCTCCGGCTCCACCCGGAGCGTTTCCGGAAGGAGCTTGCCCTCTATAAAAAAGCCGGGACTGTCTGGATCTCGTATGCAGTCCCCTTCATGATCCCGATCACTGCAGGGCTCATCACCGCAATTTTTTTCGGTGACTTTCTCTACGTAATCATGAAGATCATTGCAGGTACATCATTATGATCCCCCTTCGTTATTCCGACGGACTTATACCGGTTGTCGTGCAGGACGCATCGACAAAAGCTGTGCTCATGCTTGCATACGCGAACGAGGAAGCAGTCGGGCTGACCCTTTCAACAGGATTTGCCCACTATTTCAGCCGCAGCCGGAAGAAAATCTGGAAGAAGGGCGAGGAGAGCGGCCATGTACAGCATGTCAGGCGCATCCTCGTTGATTGCGACGAGGACTGTATCCTCTATGAGGTCGACCAGTCCGGGGCAGCCTGCCATACCGGACACCCATCCTGTTTTTTCCGGACAATTGAAGGATCTTCAGTCTCGGAAAAGGTCTTTGATCCGGATAAGGTTTATAAGAAAACAGGCTCTCGATGAGAATTGCCCTAAAAAAATCCGGTTGGGATATGACAGGAACGGGGATCAGGAATTTTCTCGCAATTATTTTCTGGTGTATGCCTGGACGTCCCGATATGCAGGTTTGTGGGGCATGATCGGGTAATCCGATGACTCAAGCTTGAAAAACCGGTCCTGTTCCCGGTATTTCTCGTGGATCCGGTGCTCGATTGCTTTGACCACCATCTCATAATACCGGTCTTTATTTGTTACCTCGACCATTCCGATCCGGTCCATGAGTGCGTCGATGAGCTCAACGACCGGGCCCGGGGGAAACGCGGATTTCAGGATCCGCGGATCGGATTCCCGGGCGATCAGGACGAGATCTTCGATCGCGAGCGCTGCCTGCTCGCTGATTGCCCCGTCAAGGTTATTCTTCTGGCTGTCAGAGTACTTGCTGTCCCGTTCCTGCACCGGGGTCCTGAGATATTCCCGGCGCGGCTCAGTCAGGATACCGGATTTTTTTCCCGCCATGATGCTTCCGGATGAACTATCAGACCTGTTGATTATTAACTATTCTGGTATTTTTTTGGCCGTATTCTCCTTTAAGGATCAGGAAACGACCTTCCGGATCCATCCGCGTACGCTTATTACCATTTGCAGCACATACCGTACCGTATCAACGATGACGATCGTTGAAGAGAGGAATAGAATACCGACCAATATCTTGAGGAATAACAATAGAGGAGCGAATCATTTTTATGAAGATGGTACCGGATACCAGCGTCCTGATCGACGGACGCATTACCTCGATGATCAAGACCGGGGAATATAAGGATGCGACAATAATTGTTCCCGAGGCGGTCATCGCAGAACTCGAAGCGCAGGCGAACCAGGGACGGGAGATCGGTTTTTCAGGACTGAACGAGCTGCAGGCGCTGTGCAAGCTTGCAGAAGAGAAGGTTATCGAGCTGAAATTTTCCGGATCACGACCGTCGCTCGAACAGGTAAAACTTGCAAGCGGGGGGGAGATCGATGCGATGATCCGCAACATAGCAATCGAAAATTCCGCCCAGTTCGTTACCAGCGACAATGTCCAGGCAGAGGTTGCACGGGCAAAAGGGCTGAACGTGATCTACCTGCGCCCGCAGGTCACCGATTTTATGCCGCTCGCGATCGATCAGTTCTTCGACGAGCACACCATTGCAGTGCACCTGAAGGAGCGGGTCTGTCCCGTCGCAAAAAAAGGGACCATCAACGCGATGAAACTCGTACAGATACGCGATACACCCACAACAGAATACGAGCTCCGGACACTTGCCCAGGAGATCCTTGAGCGGGCCAAGCGGGACCCCGATGGTTTTATCGAAGTAGAGAAGCGGGGGATCACGGTCGTCCAGATCGGTTCCATGCGGATCGCGATTGCGCGACGGCCTTTTTCCGACGGGATGGAGATCACGGCAGTCCGGCCGATCGTTGATGTCACGCTGAAGGATTACGCAAAGGCTGATGTTATCCGCACGCGTCTTTCCGGGGAGAAACGGGGACTTATCATTGCAGGATCGCCCGGATCCGGCAAGACAACGCTCGCACAGAGCATCGCGACGTACCTCTCCGACTCCGGGTTTGTTGTCAAAACGATGGAAGCCCCGCGGGAACTCCAGGTCCCCGACCAGATTACGCAATACTCCATGCTTGACGGGAGCATGGAGAACACGGCTGATGTGCTCATGCTCGTGCGTCCGGACTTCGTAATCTTTGATGAACTCCGGAAGAACGAGGATTTCAAGACGTTTGCGGATATGCGCCTTGCCGGCATGGGAATGGTGGGTGTCGTGCACGCAACCGATGTGCGTGATGCACTCCAGCGTTTCTCCTACCGCGTGGATTATGGCGTTCTTTCGCAGGTCATCAACACGATTGTCTTTGTCAAGGAAGGGGTTATCACCAAGATCTTCGATATCGGTTTCACCATCAAGGTACCGGAGGGAATGGGGAGCGAGATGCATATCCGTCCTGTTACAACGGTTACCGATTATGAAACAGGAACGCTCGCGTATGATGTCTTCCGGTACGACGGGGAAACCATAATCATACCGGTGGGACAGACAGGCGGAATACGATTGCAATCGCCTCCTGTATCTTCAGCAAAGCCCCCTCTGCAACCACCGGCATTCGTGACGCCACCGGCAACTGCACGGCAGGGACTTGTTGCTGAACCTCCAGCAGGCTGGGAGGGCGAACTGAGGACCGGCTGGAAGCTCTCGGAAAAGGAGATCCAGCGCGAGATCGGGCGGTATACCGAGGGATCCGTCGACGTCCAGATGATCAGCGACACCAAGGCAGTCGTCTATATTGACGATAAGGATGTCCCCGCAGCAATCGGAAAAGGCGGCAAGAATATCTCGGCGATTGTCAACAAGATCGGGATCGGGATCGATATCAAACCAAAGAGCGAGCGGGAGAAGTTGCGGAAAGACGAGGAGGAGTTCAACCTCGGAGGCGGCGTAAAGATCCAGACGGATAAGAAACAACTGACGATCATCGCACCGGATCATTCAGGAAAGATTGTCGACGTGTTTGCCGGGAAGGAGTACCTTTTTACCGCCACGGTAAACGAAGCCGGGGAAATTCACCTGGCTAAGAACAGCAGCATCGCCCAGGAAATGATCCGGCGTTCAGGTGCCGGAGAGATCATAAAACTTCGTCCGGTATAGTCGGCCAGTCAGGTTTTTTAAGGAAGTGTGCGAGGAATGGAAAACAGGAATGAATTCGACTGCACAGGTTTCGAGAAGAGTGCACACGAACAATGGAAACACGCTTTTGAAGCAAATCCGTCAGAAAAAGGAAAATTCTACTTAACGGTCGCGTACCCGTATCCCAGCGGAGCGATGCATGTGGGGCACGGCAGGACGTATATCGTGCCGGATGTTATCGCACGGTTCTGGAGGATGAGGGGAAAGCAGGTGCTCTATCCGATGGCTTTCCACGTGACGGGCGCTCCGGTCATCGGTATTTCGAAGAGAATTGCCCGTGGCGATGAAAAGACCATCAGGCTCTACCGCGACCTCTACAAGGTCCCTCCCGCAGTGCTGGAAAAGTTCACCGACCCGTTGACGATCGTCCGGCACTTTTCCGACGAATACCAGCGTGTGATGACCGCCTGCGGTCTCTCCATTGACTGGAGGCGCCGGTTCACAACTGTTGATCCGACGTACTCGAAATTCGTGGAATGGCAATGGAAACACCTCTACGGGGCCGGGCATGTCATCAAGGGGGCTCACCCGGTCCGGTACTGTACTGTCGATGAGAACCCGGTTGGCGATCATGACCTCCTCGAGGGGGATAAGGCCGAAGTCATCAAGTTCACGCTGGTCATGTTCCGGTACGGGGATGGATATATCCCGACCGCAACCCTCCGTCCGGAGACGATTCACGGCGTCACCAACCTCTGGGTGAACCCGTCGGTTACCTATGTCCAGGCCGTTGTCGATGGTAAATCCTGGATCATCAGCAGGGAGGCTGCAGAGAAGCTGCAGCTGCAGGACCATGTCGTAGTCATCGGGAAGGAGATTTCAGGAAAAGATCTTGTTGACAAAACGGTATCCCACCCGTTGTGCGGGGAAGTCCCCATCCTTCCTGCTGACTTTGTCGATCCCGATATGGCCACGGGAATCGTGATGAGTGTCCCTGCCCACGCCCCGTTCGATTATATTGCCCTGCGCGATCTTCAGCGGCAGGGGAGGTATACGGCAATCAGGCCGGTTCCCCTGATTACCGTTGAGGGGTACGGGGAGATCCTGGCGCAGGAAGCAGTCGAGAAAGCCGGAATCTCCGGGCAACTGGACGCCCGCATGGATGCCCTGACCCAGGAGATTTACAGCGCCGAGTTCTCCAAAGGAAAACTCTTCGACAAGTATGGCGGAAAGCCGGTACGGGTCGCACGCGATGAAGTTGCCGCACTCATGCAGGAGAAGTTCGACTCGGTTGTCATGTACGAGTTCGACATCCGCCCTGTCATCTGCCGGTGCGGGAACAAGGTCCGGGTCAAGATCCTCCATGACCAGTGGTTCCTGAAGTACAGCGATCCGGCCTGGAAGGCAGAAGTGGCTTCGCACCTGAAGGACATGACGCTCGTCCCGCCTGAGGTCAGGGTTGAATTCGACCGGACTGTTGACTGGCTCAAGGACTGGGCCTGTACACGGAGAGTCGGCCTTGGCACCCGTTTTCCCTGGGATCCGGCGCAGCTGATTGAGCCGCTCTCCGATTCGACCGTTTACATGGCATATTATACCATCGCCCACAGGATCCGGGAGATCGCACCGGAGAAACTCACCCCCGAAGTCTTCGATTACATCTTCCTCGGAAAGGAATCGAAAGACCTCCCCGAACGCGAGAAGCTCGAGGCGATGCGGAAAGAATTCCTCTACTGGTACCCGTACAATTTCCGGTTCTCCGCAAAGGATCTCATCTCGAACCACCTGACCTTCCAGATCTTCCACCATGTCACGATCTTCCAAAAGGAGAAGCTTCCGCAGGGGATGGTCGTCTTTGGGATGGGTCTCCTGAACGGGGCCAAGATGTCATCATCCAAAGGGAATGTCTTCCTGCTGGAAGATGCGGTGAACGAGTTTGGCGCCGATACCGTCCGGATGTTCCTGATGGGAAGTGCCGAGCCGTGGCAGGACTTTGACTGGAGAAACGAACTGGTACTATCCACGAGGAAGCAGATCGAGCGGTTTTTCTACGCTATCCATGAGATGAAGGACACTGGGGGCGAACCGCGCGATATCGACCTCTGGCTGATGAGCCGGCTCCAGGATCACGTGGCAAAAACAACCACTGCCCTTGCAAACTTCCAGACCCGGCAGGCCCTCCAGGAATCGTATTTCGGGATCGAGAATGATCTCAAATGGTACCGGAAAAGGCTTCCGGAAGGATCGGACGGGAGCAGGACGCTGCGCCAGCTCTGTTCGGCATGGGTCCGGCTCCTCGCACCGTTCATCCCGTTCACTGCGGAGACCCTCTGGAGAGATATCGGCGGGCAGGGGATGGTCTCGTTCGCAGACTGGCCTGTTCCGGAAAAGTCCCTTGAAAATCCCCGCATCGAACTTGCCGAGGAACTTCTCCTGCGGACAGTTGAGGATATCGAATCCATCCGGAAGCTGATCCAGCTCACCCCGAAATCGATAACCATCGCTCTTGCCCCGTCATGGAAATATGGCATTTTCAGGGCCATTGCCCATGCGCAGGATAAGAACCTGGCGATCCGGGAGATTATGAAAGACGATGAAAACCGGAGACGCGGCAGGGAGGCTGCCGATGCGGCCCGCCAGTGTACGACGCTTATCCACAAGCTCCCCCCGCAGATTGTCAGCCTGATCGCATCGGATGGCGTGAATGAACGTGCGGTCTTTGAATCTGCGAGGGAATTCCTTGAAAGGGAGTTCTCCGTTCCTGTTCACATTACGGAAGCGGAAAGCAGCGAACATGCGAAAGCAGGGACCGCCCTGCCATTCAAACCGGCGATCGTTTTCGAATAATATGGATCAGGAGTTCCCGTCCTGATCCGTTGCCTTTTCTTTCTGGTGATTATGATCCTTTTCATGGCCTTCGATACGATGCCCGCAGGCCGGGCAGATGATCACCCGCGCTTTCTGGCTCTCCTCGATATACCCTGAAGACAGGATCGCCGCCGGCAGTGCGAATACCGCGATGCAGATTGTAATAACAACAGCTCCGAAGATTTTACCCACTGGAG
>JAKLEQ010000074.1 GCA_022711635.1 Methanoregula sp.
ACAGCATGTCTTCATGCAGAGCCTCGTGCCTCCCCCGCAAATCTGGTGCCGATGGATTCCGTGAACAAGGAGGAGTGTCGTTCAGGAGATCCCCGGCATTCCGTGGATTTGCGGGTGTTGCCGGAACTGACGCATCAGGCAGGGGTGTGAAAAAAACCGGAGAGCCGGCAGGTTTTCCTCGCCAGTCGTCTCTTTGTGAAAATTATGGCGTGGTTTTTGAGATCGCGATCGTCATTGCGACCCCCTCGACGTCCCAGTCTTTTATAAGTTGGCCGGTGCCGGCGGCAGGTTGTGCACCGTCGCTCTTTGCGATGGTGAGGGTCTTTGCCCGCACCTCGTCAGCGATCCCGTCGTGCCACGTCACCCTGATCAGATCGCAGACCCGGGTGTCGCCAACCGCGACATCCACTTCGATGAAATCTTCGACAGCAAGGTCGAGCTGCCTGCGCATCTCCTGGATCCGGCGGATCACTTCCCGGGCGTACCCCTCCGCCTCGATGTCCGGGAAGAGCGCGACGTCCACGTAGACCATCGCGTCCTTCATGGGGGCGGAGAAGACATTCTCCGGAAGCTGCTCTCTAAAGGTAACGTGGGCCGTAGTGATCTCAACGGTGTCGGCCCCGACAGAAAGTGATGCGGTCCCGCAGGAATCGAGTGTCGCTTTCAGGGAAGTGCCGTCAGCACTCTCGATTGCTGCCTTGACCTTGGGCGAGTTCTTTCCGAATGCCGGGCCGAGGGCCTTCATCACCGGTTCGGCCTTCCAGCCGATCCGGTCCCACCGGCCCTCAACGACGGTAACTTTCCGGCTGTTCGCCCGTTCGCGGCAGATCCGGTTGAGGCGGGTGAGGGCATCGAGGACGCTCCCTGCGGTTGTCACGACCACGCACTCTGCGACCGGCCACCGCAGTTTCCTTTTCCCTGCCTGGCGGGCGTTTGCCGCCGCTTCATCGAAAGACTGGGCAGAGGCCATATCCGCTTCGAGAGCGCTGTCGGTGAGTGCGGCATCACCGGAGAACCAGTCGAGCAGGTGCACGCTCTCCGGGTCGCCTGTACACTTCAGGTTCCGGTATATCGTATCGGCGAGATGCGGGCAGAACGGGGCGAGGATACAAACGAGCCGGCGCAGGACATAGTAGATCGTCTCATAGGCCTGCTGCTTGCTCTCAGATTCGCCTTCCAGCCACATCCGCTCGCGGACAAGCTGGACGTACCAGCGCGAGAGGTCCTCGAGGATGAAGGTCAGAATCGCCCGGGTCGCCTTGTGAAGGTTGCACTCCTTCATCCCTCCATCGACCTGTGCGGCGAGGGTGTTGACCCGGGAGACGATCCACCGGTCCTCATCCGCCATCGCAGGGAGGTTCTTCCGTAGGTAAGCCGCATCCCATGCCCCGCCTTCTGCCCGGGGCTCGAATTTGTCGAGGATCATATACGGGAGCGGGAACCGGTATACGTTCCAGAGGATGTTTGCCGTCCGGTTGATGGTAGCGACATTCTCCCAGTTGAACTTGAGGTCATCCCAGGGTGCTGACGATGAGAGGACGTAGAGCCGCAGCACGTCCACACCGACCTTTGCGATGACCTCCTCGGGGGTGACGACATTCCCCAAGCTCTTGGACATCTTCTTTCCCTCGGCGTCGAGGGCAAAGCCGTGCATGCAGACACTCCGGTACGGGGCTTTCCCAAAGGCGATCGCGCTCGCGCCGAGCTGCGAGTAGAACCAGCCGCGGGTCTGGTCCTGCCCCTCGGTGATGAAATCGGCCGGCCAGAGCCGGTCGAACGCCTCCGTATTCTGTGGGAATCCGAGGGTAGCCCACGACGCTACGCCGGAGTCGAACCAGACATCGAAGATGTCCTCGACCCGGCGCATCGTGCCCCCGCAGCTGCAGGGGACCGTCACCATATCGACGTACGGGCGATGGGGATCGGGCAGGTTTTTCCCGCTGGCATTCTCCAGCTCAGCTATCGTTCCGATCACGCGGTACTTGTTGCACGAACTACAGACCCAGACCGGGATCGGGATGCCCCAGTACCGCTGCCGGGAGATGCACCAGTCCCGGGCTTCCTTGATCCAGTCGTAGAACCGGGCGCTGCCGGCCCATTCGGGATACCACGTGACCTTTGCGACTTCGGAGAGCATCAGGTCACGCATCTCGCCGGCTTTTAAGAACCACTGCGAGGTCGCGCGGAAGATGATGGGGGTCTTGCACCGCCAGCAATGGCCGTACCGGTGGACGACGCTCGCTTTTGCGAGGAGCGCGCCGCCAAGCGCCATAAGGACATCAGCATCCGCTTCTTTCACGAATTTCCCTGCAAAGGATCCGGCGTCTTCCGTGAACCTCCCGGCCCCGTCGACCGGGCAGACAACAGGAAGCCCTTCCTTCATCCCGAGGAGGTAGTCGTCCCAGCCGTGGCCCGGGGCGATGTGCACCATGCCGGTATTCTCCATCGCGACGAAATCGGCAGCGACGACCCGATGCCGGATCTTCTTCTGGTTCGGGACGCAACCGACGAGCGGGGAGTCGTACTCCCACCCGAGAAGGGAAGTTCCGGGGAGCTTCTCCAGTACCGTGAAATCCTTGTACCGCCCCCTCTTCAGGACGCTCTGGACGAGATCGTCAGCCATCCAGAGGATCTCCTCTTTCCCATCCTTAACCGCCCGGACTTTCGCGTACGTGAACTCTGTCGCAACAGCAACCGCCACGTTTGCAGGGAGTGTCCAGGGAGTCGTTGTCCAGATGACGAGATACTCGTCATTTTTCCCGGCGAGGGGGAACTTGACGAAGATCGAGGGGTCGGTCTCGTCCCAGTACTCCACCTCGGCATCAGCAATCGCGGTCTCGCAGCGGGGGCACCAGTTCACGACCCGGTGCCCGCGTTCCAGCATGCCTTTTTCTTCCGCCTTCGCAAGCGTCCACCATGCTGCTTCGATGTATTCCGGCTGCACCGTCTGGTAAGCGCCCGGGAAATCGAGCCAGACGCCGAGGTTTGCGAACTGCTCGTCCATGAGGAGCTTATTCTGAACCGCGAACTCCCGGCACTTTTTGATGAAGGGTTCAATCCCGAACGCCTCGATATCCTTCTTCGATTTGAAGCCGAGTTCCTGTTCGACCTTGACCTCGATAGGGAGGCCATGCATGTCGTAGCCTGCACGGTCGATGACGTCACGCCCGTTCATCCGGTGGTACCGCAGGATAGCATCTTTTAAGATCTTGTTCCACGCGGTCCCGAGGTGGATGTGGCCGGTGGTATAGGGGGGGCCGTCGACAAAGAAGAACGGCCGGCCGGTCTTCCGGTGCTCCTTGACCTTCCCGTATGTACCCTGCGACTGCCAGAGCGCCCGCATCTCACGTTCGATGGCCTTTGCATCAAAATTCGCGGTAACTTCCTTCACAGAACCCCTCGCGCGCCCGGCGCGGTGGAACACCGGGCGTAATGCTGACATATTGGCGGTACTGCACAAAGTAATTATCGCGCACCACACCCGCGCTTCCCGCCTCCATACCACCAGATTTCCGACGAAGTCCCGGTTTTTTGACCATGTATGCAGGCATGGAGGACCGACAACCCTTTCATCCACGTTTCTGCAAACAGTACACCACGGGATCGGACCTCTGCTGATTTCGGGTGACACGGATTGAGAGAACGAGATACATACCATTTCCTGCGGCTGGGAATCCTTGCACTTTTCTGTATAACGCTCCTGGCGTCATACGGGAGTGCGGATACCGCGAACGAGACCGGTTCCGGGTTCATCGTCGTGACCAACCCGCCCTCCGCCGATTTCTACACAAGTACCCGGTACGGGACCGCCCCGTTCACGGTCAGCTTCTCCGACAGCTCCCGGGGGGCAGCGCCCCTCTCATACCACTGGGACTTCGGCGATAACAGCACCTCGGACCGGCAGCACCCGTACCATACCTACAAGGTCAATGGCGAGTACACGGTGAGCCTGACCGTTTCCAACAGCTATGGTTCCGATACGAGGACCGTGCCGGCCTATATCGGGGTCGGCGACCCGCTGAATGCAACATTCAGCCTCTCCAGAGCCGAGGGTTCCGTCCCCCTGACCGTGACCGCGTACGGCAGGACCCAGAGCCTTCCGGCAAACTGGTCGTGGGACTTCGGTGACGGGGCAACGGCGTACGGGCAGAGCGTTGTCCATACCTATACGACACCCGGGAACTACGTCCTCTCCCTTACGGTCACCAACAGTTTTGAACCCCTGCCGGTGACCATGAACCGGACGATTGTTGTCGGCAGCCCGGCCCCGACTCCCGTCGTGACCCAGGCTCCGCCCGAAGAGGAGAAGCCGGACGGGCTCATCGGGCTCATCCAGATCGCGAAGGGGACGACGACAAAGAACCTGCCGGCAAGCGGGATCATCCCGCCGCAGTTCATGGCGCTTGCCGCTGTGATCACGAGCCTTGCGGTCGTGCTCGTCCAGATCATTGTCGTCAACATCGGGATCATCTGGCAGTTCCTCTTAAAGTTCTCGAAGTTCTTCACCGATCTCCTCTGGGGACATGCCGTGGAGAAACTGTCTGCGAAGGAGATTGAGGCAAGGAGGATCGAGGCCCGTAAGCTGGAACCGCACTTTCTCGGGCTCTCATCGACCGAGGTCCTGGTCATTGAATCAGCGGTTTTCATCGTCGCGCTCGCGTTCATGCTCGCAGACCGTGCCGAGCTCACCCTGACCACGGTCCTTATCTACATGGCAGTCGGCGGGATCTCTGTTGTCGTCCACGACTTCGCGCACCGGGTTGTCGTCACCCGGCACGGACACGACGCCGACACCCGGTTCTGGGGGCTCGGCACCGCAATCCTGTTCATCACCGCGTGGCTTTTCGGGAACGCGTTCGCGCTCTCGTACCGCAACCTCGTCCGCCGCGAGGGAGGGGAAGTGCCCCGCGAGGTGGGGACCGAGATGGTCGCAGGCCCGGTCGTGAGCCTGGTCCTGATGGTATTCTCCCTCGCGATGGTCAGCCTCGGGGGACTCTGGGCAGTTGCCGGCGGGATAGGCTTTACCATCAACCTCATGACCGCTCTCTACAGCCTGATGCCGATCGAGACGATGGACGGTCTTGGCATCTGGCGCTGGAACCGGGGGCTCTATCTCGCCCTGTTCCTGCCAGTCTTTGCATTTTACCTCTTCACGTACATCGTTGTGGCATGAACGGAATGGATAGCTGCCCTCAGGTTTTCCAGCCGTCCTGCCGGGCAGGTTTCCCGGCTGCCCGCCGCCTGTTTTATCCCCCGTGGTGTCCTAGTACCTGAAACCGAAAAACGTGGAGCTTTGACGGAGGCGATCGAAATGGAAACCTACCCCCTCATCATTGGCGGAGAGAAGAAGGAGACCGGCGAAATCGTCAAGGTCCGGTTCCCATTCACGGAAGAGGTGTACGCGCAGGTCTGCTCGGCAGGAAGCGCCGAGCTGAACAAGGCTGTTGCAGCGGCATGCGACGGGTTTGCAGAGACCCGGCACCTGTCGTCCGGAAAGCGGGCGGATATCCTGTTCCGGCTCGCAGACCGGATCCATTCACGGGCAGACGAGCTCGCGGATGTCCTTGTCATGGAAGGGGGCAAGACCCGGAAATTTGCGGCAACCGAGGTCATCCGTGCCGAAACAACGGTCCGGACCACGGCGGAGGAAGCGAAACGGATCTACGGCGAGGTGATCCCCCTCGACTGGACCGACGATACCGAAGGGAGGACCGGCTTTTTGCAGTACTTCCCGCTTGGTCCTGTTGTCGGGATCGTCCCGTTCAACTTCCCGCTCAACCTTGCCTGCCACAAGCTCGCCCCCGCAATCGCTGCCGGGAACTCCATTATCCTCAAACCCTCGACCGCAACCCCGGTCTCGAGCCTGCTCCTCGGGGAGATGGCGCTTGCTGCCGGGATGCCGGCAGCGGCAGTCAGTGTCGTGCCCTGCCCGGGCGGGAGGGCCGAGCAGCTCGCAAAGGACCCCCGGGTCGCGTACCTCTCCTTCACGGGGAGCTGCACGGTCGGGTGGCACCTCCGTTCGATCGCGGACCGGAAGAAGGTCGGGCTGGAACTGGGGGGGAATGCCGCGGTCATCGTCCATTCCGACGCGAACACGGGATACGCGGCACAGAGGATCGCAACCGGCGGGTTCATGAACGCCGGGCAGGTCTGCATCTCTGTCCAGCGGGTACTCGTCCACCGCGAGGTTTTTGACGAGGTCATTGCGAAGATCCTCGCCGGTGTAAAGATGCTCCGGGTCGGCGACCCCCGCGATCCCGCAACCGATGTCGGCCCGATGATCAACCGGCTGAAGGCGGAGCAGGCGTTCCGGGTCGTGCAGGAAGCGGTCCGCCAGGGGGCCCGGATCGTTGCCGGGGGGACGCTGGCGGGATCCCTCTTTGAACCAACGGTCATGGTCGATACCGATCCCTCAATGAGAGTAAACCGGGAGGAGGTCTTTGCGCCGGTTATCTCCGTGACTCCGTACGAGACCTTCGCCGATGCGATCCGAATGGCAAACACCGGGGAGTACGGGCTCCAGGTCGGCATCTTCACCCAGAACGTGAACCGGGTGATGGATGCATTCTCCGGCATGGACGTCGGTGGTGTCCAGATCAACGATATCCCGACGTTCCGGGCCGACCAGATGCCCTACGGCGGCGAGAAAGGATCCGGGATCGGGCGGGAGGGCCCGCGGTATGCCATCCGCGAGATGTCGGCAGCGCGGCTGATGGTTGTTAACCGGGCCGGCGGGAGCGGGTGAGCAGCATGCAGATCGCGGTCATCGGCGCCGGCTCCTGCTCCGACGAGGAACGGGAAGCTGCGTATACCATCGGGAAGATCCTCGCGCAGAACAACGCCGTCCTTATCTGTGGGGGGCTTGGCGGCGTCATGGAGGCAGCCTGCAAGGGCGCACAGGAACACGGCGGGACAACGGTAGGAATCCTGCCGGATACCGGCAATGGCAACGCATTTCTCGATCTCGTGATACGGACCGGTATGGGACATGCACGGAACGTGATCGTTGTCCAGTCTGCCGAAGCGGTCATCGCAGTCGGGGGAAAGCAAGGCACGCTTTCCGAGATCGCCCACGCGCTCAAGACCGGGCGGCCGGTCTTTTCGTTCCGGAGCTGGGAAATCGAAGGGGTCGTGGACTGCCCGACAGCAGAGGCAGCAGCAATCCGGGCGCTCGCTGCCGCCGGGGGAAACGACCATGTCGAGCCCGGCTGGGAGCCGGTTGACCGCTGAAACGCCCTGAAATGCGAAAGATCCGCCGGATGAGACCGGAAAAAAAGAGTAATTCCCGTTATTTGAAGCAGCCCAGCTGGCAGCCCCGGATCTTGATTTTGTTCGCATTGCAGTAGTCGCCAACCGCTTTTAGGGTCACCTTTGCCTTCTTGGCGATCGCAAACGCCTGCGGGCACGTGATCTCCTTTTCGATCCCTGCCTCTTTGAGGGCTTTAGCTATCTTCTCGTCACTCATGGTAACAATGTTCTGTTTACATCGTTATGTTGTTTGCTGATCGGGCAGGGACGCGACCATTATGCCAGCAGACACCCCATGATCCAGATAATGCACATCGCCCTCGTCAACTCCCGGCAGGACAAGGCCGGGTGCAATATACGAAAGAACCTCGAAGATCTCCTTGACGGAAAGGGCCGGCAGGATGCGGCAACATACGAATTCCTCGCTATTGAGGGCCGGCTCATCCATGCCGATGCCGTCGACCGGGAGATCGACTGCGACCTCGTGATGTTCATCTCCCGGCATTCCAGCGTGAATC
>JAKLEQ010000075.1 GCA_022711635.1 Methanoregula sp.
CTACGTCCTCTTCCGGGACAGGATCGACGCCCTGTTCGCGGGCGACGGATCTGCACCCCAAAACACAATCCTCAAGGATTCGGACGGTATAACCTGATAGCTGGACGTTCATCCCCATGCCAGATGCAAAAGTGTGCCGGTTCTGCAAACCATATGCAGACGATATCGTTGCAAAAAATGCGCTCTGTTACGCCCGGTGGGACCGGTTCCCGGTCAGCAAAGGGCATCTCCTGCTGATGCCGTTCCGGCACACCCCGGATTATTTCTCGCTGACCGCTGACGAGAAAGCAGCAATGGTTGCCCTTATCGATGTCTGCAGGGAGATCCTCGACGAAAACTTCCGCCCCGACGGGTACAACATCGGGTATAATATCGGCGAGGTTGCCGGCCAGAGCGTGATGCACTGCCATTGCCATTTTATCCCGAGATACAAGGGGGATACCGACAATCCCAAAGGCGGGGTCCGCCGGGTTGTTGCCGGGAAATACTACAACAATCCCATGCGGAAGGCCTCGGACAAACGGCTCTGAATACCCCAAAAGACGGGTCCCGATCCCGTTTTTCGGACAGGGATTCAACTCCTGACCGCCACCATAAACCCGCTTCATCCGGGATCTTCCGGTTTTTCGCCATCCCGGAAAGGTATTCGGGAGAACGTGTTCTTTCTAGGGCTTTGCAAAGACGACAAAACAGAAGTCCAGCCAGTCAAGGAGGGCGATTAAGAGAATGGCGAAGATGCCGAGAAGGATGAACGGCATGTGCTCCGTTATGCCGAGGAAAATGAGGGCGGCTTCGAGGACGAGCGCCGATATTCCCCCGGCGAGGACCGAGAGGATGAGCCGTCGCTGGGTTATGTTTTTGAAGTAATCCGTATATGCCATTGTTCTGATACTGCTGCTGTACGGTCCGCCGGCCGGGAATTCCGCAGGTTTCCCGGCCCTGCAACGGCAGGTTCGATAGTAATCCGTGGATCTTTGAACAGGAGGAGCCCTGCATCCTCAGCTGGGGCGGAAGAGTTAAAGAGGGTATGGGTCTGCCCGTTGAGGAGATATCTGGATTCCGTGGCCCGAGATGATGTCAGCGGGTCCCGGTATCCTCCACGGATTCCCGCACCTGCTTCATCCACACGTTCAGGCCTTCATAAAACTTCGCCGTGTGCTCCCTGTCTGCAGGGGAACGTTTCCCGACATTCTGCCGGTAATACTGCTCCCGGTCCTCTGCCTCCCAGTGGTCCTTCTCCCCGTCAACCGGAATTATCCTGGAATCCAGGGGGTCCCGGCACGGCTCATATGGCCTTGCATGAGCGGGCACCGCCCGGCCCGGTGCCTGAAGCGGCCGGACCGCACACCGCGTCTCTGCGATCCCGTCCCAGTGCAGGTTGACCGGAAAACCCGCTTTTGCCAGCGGCGGATCCCAGGTCGCATCGACAAGGGCCCAGCGGCACCCGATCTGGACGCGGCAGGCGAGGTGGTATGCGACCGGAAGCCCCGCCGCATCCCTGCGGAGAGCCGGGGGGTATTTTACCTCCTGCTCGCCCCAGAGGAACGGGAACGTGGCATAGGCAACGCTTACGCTGAGCTTCCGGTACATGGCTGCAAGGAGGTAGTGCTTGGGTGCACAGGATCCCTGCCCGTCCCGGAGCATCGCCTCGATAAAATCCTCCGGCGACCGGGGGCCGGAAACGAGCGCATACGGGATGTCGCGGATATGGGTGAAGATAGAGACCATCGACTCCCGTATATCGAGCCCTTCCGTCCATTCCCGGAATTTCCGGTTCGCGAGCGGTCCCATGGCTGACATTCCCGTACAATCCCTGTACTGCCCGAACGATAAAGGTTGACCGGCCCACGGTTGGGGGCAGGTGACCGCCAGATTGATGGCAGATCGCCTTCACTCTGAGGTACAGGACAAAGGCGATGCAGGTAATCCCGCACATCCACATGCTGAGGATCCCGTTCTCCATCAGTATCTCCGATACGATTACCATCGAACGGTTCGTTAACACGCTGGTCGTCGCCGGATCCCAGATCACCCTCATCGATTCGGGTGTCGCGGGATCCGAGGAGAGGATCTTTGACTATATCCGCTCGATCGGCCGTGACCCCTCGGAGATTGCTCTCCTGATCCTGACCCACTCCCACCCGGATCATATCGGTGCGGCGCAGGCGATCCGGCAAAAGACCGGGTGTGAGATCGCAGCGCACCCGGCGGAACGGGCATGGATCGAGGACGTCAACCTCCAGTGCCGGGAACGCCCGGTGCCCGGCTTCCATTCGCTGGTCGGCGGTCCCGTTCCGGTCGACCGGCTGCTGGACGATGGGGACGCCGTGGAACTCTGCGCCCGCCACGGGCTCGACTGCATTGTCTTCCATACCCCCGGCCACTCGGCCGGCTCGATCTCGCTCCTCGTGAACCGCAGCGGTTTGCTCTTTACCGGGGACGCCGTGCCGGTTGCGGGAAACATTCCGGTCTATGACGATGTCCTCGCATCGGTGGTGTCCCTCAAGCGGCTGGCGAGGATTGACGGGATCCGCACCCTGCTCGCTTCATGGGACGAGCCGCATCACGGTATCCTTGCCTACCAGCACCTGAGAAACGCCCTTGCCTACCTCCAGCAGGTGCATACGGCAGTCCTCGGTGCTGCTGCAGCATCCCCGGACGATCTCATGGCGATCTGCCGGCGCACGGTTGCAGCTCTCGGCCTGCCCCCCGATGCCGCGACACCGTTCCTTGCCCGGACGTTCTCCGCCCACCTGCCTCTCTGCAACCGTCCCCGGCTGCTCATCGACGAAGATGTCCTTTCAGACGACCGGGCGGGGGGCGGGGCCGGCCCGCGATCGCTGCTGACGTGAAGGATCGCACGGGCTCCTGAGAAAAAACTTCAGAACAGGTAAGAATAAGATTAAAAAATTTAGGCGTTCTTCATCTTTGCCTTTGCAACGTAGCCATCCTTCCCGATGTAGTACATGTAGCCGGCTTCCTTTGCGATCTTCTCGCCGCCGACCTTCTTCTTCTTGCCACCGGGGTTCGACTTCATGGGTGCGGCCCAGACGTAACCGTCCTTGCCGACGAAGTACAGATAGCCCTTCTCACGGTTGATCTTTTCTTTTCCAACTTTTGTTCCCATGTAAACACCTCAAAACTCCGACGTGAGTTTTGATAATGAGATGTTCCGCCCGATACTATAAAAGGTTTCTCGTCGGTAGCCGACGAAAGTTTTTGAACGGGGGGGGTAAAAGGCGGATTTCGGGCGTCCGGGCGCGCAAAATCCGCTGTTTTTATTCCGCTTTAAAACGACTGGATTTTAATTTCAGAGCACCATTGTCCGCGTAATCGGAAAGGGAACCGAACACTTAACCGGAAAACGCGGGCCGGGCCCCGGGGGATCAAAGACCACCGTGAACTCTTCGTACGGCGGAAGGGTACCGGATGGGCAGATGAACAGATCGAACTGTTCTCCCGGCTCCAGGACGAGATCCTCATCGGCGGACTTGAACGGGTTGACATGGTATTTGTTGATCACCGTCCAGTTCGGGCAGACAACAGGAGTTGCGGTTGTCAGGGCAAGGACTTCCGTCCCCGATGCATCTTTCCAGCTGACATTGGTCCGGGCGAGGTCAACGCCCGCGGTGTCGCCAAGAAAGATAGAGAGCGTCATGCCGATCGCTCCCAGCCGCTGGGGATCGGGATTGTCTCGGATGACCGCAACCCCGCCGGTCGATCCGGTTGTCGCGGGGAACCCGTGGATGCTCCCGAAAACATTGAGCTGATCGGACCCCGCCTGTGAAGCGCCGGGGACGATCCCCCGCTCAAGCTCCGGCGGAAGGAATGAACCGGTCGCGATATGAATGACGAGAGCCGCACACAGGATCAGGACTGCAGAGAAGAGGATGAGCTCAAGACCGGTAACGGCATCACCGGTGCCGGAAGATCCTGTCGGACAAATGCGCCGGCCTGCCATGAGAAGACTCTTTTGCAGTGGGAACGTTAAGGGTTGCGAAGGTATGCCGGTCACTCAAATCAGGGCCGGCATGGATCGGCGGTATCCCGGTTCATGGATCTGCAGTCCGGGAATCAGGATTATCGCTTCACGCGCCCAATCGTATGCGATACTCCTGTACTACCATCTCATCGTCACGGATGACTGCAACCTCTGCTGCTCGTACTGCCGGGCCAAGGCATTCGATGACCCTGTTAACGAATGCAGTACGGCAGTCGAGATCGATGAAGATCTCCCGGTCGACCTTGCCTGCGACATTTCCGACCTGAATGCCTTCCTCGCCCGCGATACCGATCCGGTTCTTACCTTCTATGGTGGCGAACCCCTCCTCCGGCCGGACATCATCCGCAGGATCATGGACGATGCCCCTGTCCGACGGTTCATGATCCAGACCAACGGCCTCCTTCTCGACAGGCTCGGGCAGGACTACATCAACCGGTTCGCAACCATCCTCGTCTCGCTGGACGGGAGGGCCGGGCTTACCGATGCCCATCGCGGGCCGGGGACATACCGCAGGGTGATGGACAACGTGCAGGGGATCCTTTCCGGCGGGTATGCCGGTGAGCTGATCGTCCGGATGACCGTCGCGGAGGACACCGATATTGTCGACGCGGTCACGTATCTTGCCGATAATCCCGATCACGCGTTTGGTTCCATCCACTGGCAGCTGGATGCAAACTTTACTGCCGACTTCTCTTCCCGGAACTTTACAGCATGGGCAGAGGAGAGCTACAATCCCGGCATTCGGACGCTCGTCTCCCGCTGGGTCAGCCTCATGGAGACGACCGGTACCGTCCCCCGCTGGTACCCGTTCCTCGATACCATGGATGACCTGCTCCACGGGCGGCAGAGTCTTCTGCGCTGCGGAGCGGGACACACCAACTTCGCCATCATGACCGACGGCCACATCGCACCGTGCCCGGTGATGATCGGCATGAAACGGTTCTATTCCGGCCATATCCGGACCAGCCGGCCGGAAGATCTGGTGCGGACCCCGGTCGGCGGGGACTGCCCGGCGTGCCGGATCCGCGGTTTCTGCGGGGGGCGCTGCCTGTACGCGAGCATTGTTGCGCCCTGGAACGCAGATCAGCGCCGGCTGGTCTGCGGGACGGTTGAGAACCTGCACGCAGCTCTTTTGGCTGCGGTTCCGAAGGTCAGGTCCCTGATCCGGGGGGGTGTCATCACCCCCGCGGATTTTGCCCACGAGAAGTACAACGGGTGCGAGATCATCCCGTAAGGCCGTTGCTGATCCCATGCAGATGTATTTATACCCAGCGGTTCATTGTATATACGCAGCATAAAAACCTGCATGAGTAAAACCATATGGAAAAGAGAGGTTTTGGCGGACCGAGAAACTTCGGCCCCCGCGAGATGACAAAGACAGTCTGCTCAGACTGTGGTAAAGAGTGTGAAGTCCCCTTTAAGCCCACCGAAGGACGCCCCGTCTACTGCCGGGACTGCCTTCCGAAGCACCGGAAACCCCGGTTCTAACAACGCTTAAGCGAACCACCAAATTTTCCTTTTTTAAAAAAGGTTTCTCCCCGAGGGGACCGTGTGCATTTCTTCCCCGTCCTGGATATCCCGGCTCAACGAGGTCTATGGTGATACCCTCCGCCGCCAGCGGATGTTGTAGTGGGGGGCTCATCCCCCTGAGGAAAATGTCGGGTTTTCTGTACCAGGTGGTGACAGCACCCCTGGGACGCCCGGCGTGAATCGTGCCGCTACTTTCTGCGTCCAATCTCTTCCCGCAGCCGGTGGAAGAGGTCCCACAGCATCATCCGCAATTCCGTATGGACGTCTTCCCATGATTTTGCTGTCGTTGCCGGTATACTGAATCCCGGGGTCCCGATTGTCGGATCGGCAACGGCCGGGACGGTACCGTTTGCCCGGCCGTCCTGGAAGAGGCGCCTGAGGATTTTATAGTACCCCCCGATGAGCACAATAAGAAAGACAAGCGGGACGACGAAGAAGGAGAGGATCTGGAAGATGTTCGAGATGGAAGAACTGAAGTTCAGCCACTGGACAAGGGCAAGGAGGAAGGCGATGATGAAGACGGCACCAAACGCCCGGATAATCGGCGCCGGCAGGTCGAGCGGGAAGGGGAAGGCGGAGAGGATGTCGGCGACGATCATCAGGATCGCGATGATGATGAGGAGCGGAAGGTTGGCGTTGAGGAACCCGACTGCCCTGACAACAGCATTGGACGAATAGACCGATGGCAGGATGTTGGCGAGCACGACAAAGATCAGGAAGGATATGAACCCGATCATCCGGGTGACAAAGACCCAGCCCGGTGAGCTCTCGTGCGACCACCGCATAAAAGACCAGCCCTTCTTACCTATTGATCACCGTGGTTTAAATCCCTCCTGCCTCAACCGTACTGTTTACGAAACGATGCCGCAGGCGTCGCCCCGGTTCTCCGGTATCCTCCCGGGCACGGTTCCTGCCGGCTTTCGTTGCAGTCCGGCATCCGCCGGCCTGACGTATTTTCGCGATCCTGCCCCGGTTATCTGGACGAGCATTCTCATTATGCAGCAAATACTACATCTTTCAACAAAAAGTTACAACAATGTATAAATATGTACAGAGTACACCGTTATTATCACCCTGAACAAGGCAGGTGCCCAGCCTGCATACAGGGAGGTTTCAGTACGATGACATTACAACACGCGATGGTGATGCCGGTGGACTGGAGACTGCCGTGAAGGGATCGGATCTTCTCCTCAACCTGAGCCGCGACGAGTATATCGATGCGGTGCGGGACCAGCCCAAACCCCTTCTCATCCCGCTCTGTGCACGGCTGCCGCTCCCGGAAGTTTCGCCGCTGGCAATCTTTTCGGGATTATCTTCCGGGCGCGGGTTCCTGCTTGAATCGATGGAAGGCAGCGAGAAGATCGCCCGGTACTCCTTCATCGGGAATGAACCGGAACTTGTCATCACCCTGGGAGACCGCATCGAAGTTGCAGGCACGCCCGGTTTTTGTGCAATTGCCGGCGAACCGGAAGGTGCGCACGCTATCGACCAGGTCAGGTGGGTCCTCTCCCGGTTCTGCTACGTGAACGTGAAAGCGCCGCGGTTCTTTGGCGGGATGGTGGGGTACCTTGCCTATGACTGCATCCCCTCCCTCTTCGACAAGGTCTGCAAAGGTCAGGAAAGGCGGCCGGAACGGGACCCTGTACAAGATCGCGATGCCCGGTTCATGCTCAGCACGGACTGCGTCGTCGTCGATCACCGGGAAAAGAGCCTCTTCATCTTCTCCTCCCCCCTCCTGACCTATGAATCGGATCTTACGGAGGGGTACGACCGGAGCGCCGCACGGATCCGGTCCGTAGCAGAAAAAATTTCAGCCATTGCCGGGCCCCACCAAGGCGATCCCGTGCAGGAGGGCTCTTGTACGGGCATGACTCCCTGTTCTTCCACGGTCTCAAGAGAAGCCTTCGAGGACTCGGTCGCCCGGATCAAGGAACATATCGCTGCCGGGGATATCTTCCAGGCCGTGATCTCGCGGAGGCTCGAGTGCGATATCGCGGGGGATCCGTTCGCAATCTACACGGC
>JAKLEQ010000076.1 GCA_022711635.1 Methanoregula sp.
CCCCTCCGGCACCGGTCTCCAGCATCCGCGCGAGCGATGCACCGGTCGTCCCGAGGATACCTGCGGCAAGCAGGAGGTGGTTTGATAGAGCGATACCGCCCAGGTTCACCGGGCCGGGTCTGAGGGTGACCATCCAACAAAAATGGTCGTTATTTATTATTAGCATACCCATAGGTAGATCACATGGTTCGCCTCGCCGTGATGGGTGTCGGCAGGGTTGGCGGAGAGGTCGCATACCTTGCCGCGGCGCTCCGGATCGCCGACGAACTCGTCCTGTACGACAGCGCGGAGTCCCTGCTCAACGCGCAGGTCCTCGACCTTCGGCATGCAGGTTTCGATGTGGCGATCAGCACCGGAAAGAGCGACATCCGGACCGCAGACATCTGCGTCTTTGCTGCGGGATTTCCCCGGAACCCGGCGGTGAAGACCCGGGCCGACCTCCTTTCCGCAAACCTCCCCGCCGCCCGCGAAGCCGCGGAGATCCTCCGCGGATTTGGCGGTGTGTTTGTCACGATCACGAACCCCATGGACGTGAATAACTATTACCTGCACAAGGCGGCGGGAATCCCAAGGGAACGCTGCATCGGGTTTGGCGGGCAGCTGGACAGCGCCCGGTTCGCCCTTGCTCTGCGGCAGCGCGGGTTCACGGGGTTCCCCTACGTCCTTGGCGAGCATGGCGAGCACCAGGTCCCGGTATTCTCCACGCTCTCGAAACCGGTCCCGGTTGCTGTCCGAGAGGAGATCCTTGCGGAACTCCGCACGGCGAGCATGGAGATCATCCGGGGGAAAGGGGGAACGGTCTTTGGCCCGGCCATGCACATCGCCGACCTGATCCGGATCATTGCAGAAGACCGGCACGAACTGGTCGCCTGCTCATGCATCCTTTCCGGGGAGTACGGGTTCTCCCGCTGCTCGCTCGGTGTCCCCGCGAGGGTCGGCAGGGACGGGATCGAGAAGATCGAGGAGTGGCAGCTCGACCAATGGGAGACGGGGATGATGAACGGGGCCGGAAGATTCGTTGAGAGCCTGTGCAGGACGGTCGATCCCTGATATGGCGGAGAGCCGGCAGACCATCCTTGCGCCTGCTGCAGAACCGGCAGGAGAGTCAGCGCTCCCGTTCCGGGCAGCAATCAACCAGGTCGAGTACAGCAACGCCCCCGGCGGCCCGATCGTCCATGTCTTCGGCCGGGACCCGGGCGGCAGGCTTCTCCGGTTCGACATCACCGGCTTCCTCCCGTATTTCTACGTTCCCGAAGAGCAGGCAGCGGGCGGAAGGCACGACGCCCGGATCACGGTCGAACCGGAGACGCGGTACACCTCGATCCGCGGCGAACCGCTCCGGCGGCTGTACACGAAGCGGCCTTCCGATGTCCGCGAGCTCCGGGAACGGTACCGCCACTTCGAGGCAGACATCCCCTTTGCCACGAGGTTCATGATCGATACCGGGCTGACCGGGGGGATCTCCGCCCCGGATACCTCGGCAGACTACCGGGAGATCCGGCCCGCGGTTGTTGACGCCCCGGCCCGCACCTGCATCATGGACATCGAGTGCGAGGACGAACGCGGTTTTCCCGATCCCCAGCGGGACGCCGTGATCTGCATCACCTGTTTCGACTCCTTCGACAAGGACTATTCGACGTTTCTCCTGAACTCCGGGAAGTCGGTTGCCGACATTGAGGGGGCTTTTAAGGGCGGCGGGAAGGAGAACGGCTGTTTCCGGATCGGTACTCACACCATCTGCCGGTTCGATACCGAGCAGGAGATGTTCCGGGCATTTGCGGCATACATCGCCCTGCGGGACCCAGACATCCTCTCCGGGTGGAACTTCGTCGAGTTCGACATGCCGTACATCATGCGCAGGATGGAACGGCTCGGGTTGTCTGCACCCGATCTCCTTGCCCGGCTGAAAGGGATGGGGGAACGCGAGGCACTGCGCGGGCGCTCCATCTTCGACCTCTTAACCGCGTACAAGAAGATGCACGGGACGCTCCGGGAGACCTACCGGCTCGACGCGGTTGCCGAGGCAGAGGTGGGGGAGCGCAAGGTCCGGTACACCGGCACCATCTCGGACCTCTGGAGGGAGAACCCACTCCTCCTCGTGGAATACAACTTCAAGGATGTCGAGCTCTGCGTCAAGATCGATGCCAAGAACTCCATCATCGGGTTCTACCGGGAGATCGCCCGGTACGTCGGGTGCCCGCTCGACAAGACCCTGAACTCCTCGTCGGTCATCGATATCTATGTCCTGCGCAGGGCGCACGGGACGTACGTCCTCCCCTCCAAGGGTTTTGCGAACGCCGAGGAGTTCGAGGGGGCAACCGTCTTCGAGCCGAGCAAAGGCGTGCGGGAGAACGTCGTGGTGCTCGACTTAAAATCCCTGTACCCGATGGCGATGATGACGATCAACGCCTCGCCCGAGACCAAGGACTCGCAGGGAGAACTCCGGGCACCGAACGGGATCCGGTTCCGGAAGGAGCCGGACGGGCTGACACGGAGCATCATTGCCGACCTCCTCCGCGAGCGGGACGAGAAGAAGGCGCTGCGGAATACGTTCTCCTTCGGCTCTCCCGAGTACGTTCTCTACGACATGCAGCAGAATGTCCTCAAGGTGATCATGAACACCTACTACGGGGTCTCGGGATACACCCGGTTCCGGCTCTTCGACCGGGAGATCGGGTCGGCGGTAACCTCGGTAGGGCGGGCGATCATCGAGCATACCCGAACGGTGATCGAGAAGCTCGGCTACACCGTCATCTACGGGGATACCGACTCCTGCATGGTGCAGTTGCCGGCGGACTTTGACCGGGAGAAGACGATCGCGGCCGCCCGGGGTATCGAGAAGGCGCTCAACGAGAGTTACTCGGAGTTCGCACAGCGCGAGCTGAACGCCGACAGGCATTTCTTCTCGATCAAGTTCGAGAAGATCTATGCCCGGTTCTTCCAGGCGGGGAAGAAGAAGCGGTATGCCGGCCAGCTGGTCTGGAAAGAGGGAAAGGACGTCAACGAGACGGACATCGTGGGCTTCGAGATCCGCCGGAGCGATACCCCCCAGATCACGAAGGTCGTCCAGCAGAGGGTGATGGAGATGATCCTTTCCGGTGCCGGGTACCCGGAGGTGAAGGCGTACCTTGCTGACATCATCAGGACATACCGGGGCGGGGCCTTCACGCTCGATGAGATCGGGATCCCCGGCGGGATCGGCAAAGGGCTCGAGGACTATGAAACCGACGATGCCCAGGTCAGGGGGGCGAAGTACGCCAACGAGCACCTCCACACGGAGTTCGGCAAGGGGAGCAAGCCGAAGCGGATCTATATCAAGACCGTGACCGCGAAGTATCCCAAAACCGATGTCCTCTGTTTCGAGTACGGCGACCAGGTCCCTCCCGAGTTCGTGGTCGACCGGGAGTTGATGCTGGAGAAGACGATCCGGCAGCCCATCTCCCGGATCATCGAGGCACTCGGGTGGAGCTGGACGGATGTCGACCCTTCCCGCACGACCCTTGCGGACTGGGGGTTCGGGTAAATGGTCGCGGGAGCGCCGGTTGTGCGCGGGAACCTACATTTCCGCTGGAAAAACCCTGCATGGCGCCCGGATTTTTCCCGATCCGGAATAACGCTGAAATGAATCCCATTCTTTATTCTGAACGGTTTTGAACGATTATTCTGTATGCCGAACCTCCCCGGACGGACCAGAAACGATGGGACGGTGACGACCCTTTTAGGGCCGGGCCTGCAACAGGACAATTAAGCGCAGCGGCGCTTTTAAAAACTGAGGAACACCTATGAAGATGAGCAGGGGAATTTTTTCCGCAGGTATCGTCCTTGCCGTACTCTTCCTTGCAGGAACCGTTACGGCTGCGACAACAAATAATCCGGTCGTGGGCGCGGCGCACTTCGTCCCCCGGCCCTATGATGACCTCAATGCACCCGCCCCGGTCCCGGGTACTGGTAACTGGACGGGGAACTGGTCCGGCAACTGGGACGGGGAATGCGACGGCCTGTTTTCGCCCGACAGCCCGTTCTACGGGCTGAAGCTCGGGTTCGAAGATCTTGACGAATCCTTCACCCTCAACGAGACCGAGCGGATCGAGAAACGGATCCGGCACGGCGACAACCGGCTCTTTGAGCTGTTGTGCGAGATGGATAGGAACGAGACCAGGAATTTTGATCGCATCCTTGACCGGTACTGGGAGAAGATGAACCAGACCGAAGATTCCCTACAACCCTATGCTTCCAACGGTACCGGGCTGTTGCATGCCCGCGAGATGATCGAGAAGCACCAGTGGGTCCTCCAGAACTTAAGCGAGCAGAAACCGGACAACAAGGGACTTGCGAGGGCATACAACAACAGCCTGAAACTCGAGAGCAAGTTTACCGAGAAGATCCGGATGCGGTACAACCTGCCCGCCGACGGGAATGTCACGATGTCGCAGGACCAGAACCAGAATGGAAAGGGTGGCAAAGCGACCTTAACCGACAAGGTCCCGCCCGGCCAGCAGAAGCAGCAGGATAAGGCGGGATCGCAGGACTCCGATACTACCCCTGCCCAGTCGCAGGATGCCGGCACATCGAACGGCCAGAAGGACGAGAACGACCAGAAGGATAAGAACGACAACACTCAGGGGAGTGGCAACAGCCAGAAGGACAAGAACGACCAGAAACAGAACAACGGGAATGGCAGGAACAAGTAGGAATATCTCTTCAGCGTGACGGGAGAGGACCACCAGATTTTTTTCCTCACCCCGGCAAATATTCCACAATTTATCCCAACGATCAGGTATCCGTATGGACCGCAGAGTGTTGCAGACTGCCAAAATTATGGCTGTGCTTGTGCTGGCAGCAGTCCTCCTTGCCGTTCCGGCAGTAGCGGCGGAGCCGGAGTACGCGATCACGTACACGATCACGGTCGGTGACGATGGTTCAGCGGACTGGCAGGTCGAGTACCGTACCCTCCTCTCCACCGATGCGGATACCACAGCGTTCGGGGAGTATGCGGCTGCCATCGATTCAACCTATCTCCCCCGGTTCCGGGAGCTGATGGAACGGTCCGCTTCACAGGCCGCCATCGCGACATCTCGCCCGATGGCCGTTACCGGCTTTTCCGGGACATCCGATGTCCAGACATCCCCTACCGGGAAGTACGGGGTCATCCTTTACTCGTTCACCTGGGACGGTTTCGCGCAGGCCGGTGACGTTCTGGCGATCGGCGATGCCTTTGTAGGCGGGATGTATCTCCCCCGCGACACAACCCTCATCATCCGGTACCCGTCAGGGTACAGCGTTCAGGGGGTCGATCCTGTCGCAGACCTGACGCGGGAAGGCCTCACCTGGTACGGCCAGCGCTCCTTTGGCGCCGGCGAACCAAGAGTGGTACTTGAACGAGGTGCTTTTCCCCCCCTTCTCCTCGGGGGATTGATCGCGGTACTCGTTTTCGTACTCACCGGTGCCGGCATGATTCTTCTGAAAAAACGCCGCCGGGCCGTACATCCCCCGGAGTCGGCAGCCGCCCCGCTGTCCGAGGCGGAGATCGTAAGCCTCGGGGAGCGGATCGTGCAGATGCTCCGCGCAAGCGGGGGAGAGATGTACCAGTCTGATATCGTCCGGAACCTCGGCCTGCCCAAGTCGACGGTAAGCAATGCACTGAATGACCTGCACGCGAAAAAAGTCATCCTGAAAGTGAAGAAGGGCAGGGAGAACCTGATCCGGCTGGCTCCCTGAATCCCCCTCCGGTCCGTAGTTACCGTAACGCAACGCTTGAAGAGATCCCCGGGGAATGACTTCTCCGGTGACTGTTGTGCTCAACTACCTCCTGCAGCCGACCTGGTCCCCGTATGTCGCGGGAGCAGGTATCGGCATCGTCGTCTGCCTCGCCCTCTTCCTCTCGGACCGGCCGCTCGGCTGTTCGAGCGGGTATGCCAAGATGAGCGGGCTCATCACCCGCGCGATCTCCCCTGGATCCATCGACCGGTCTGCGTTCTACCGGATCATCGTGCCCGCGGCTGACTGGCAGTTCATGGTCATCCCGGGAATCGTGATCGGGGCGTTCCTCGGGGCGGTCTCTTCCGGATCGTTCCGCCTCTTCCTGGTCCCGCCCCTCTTTGGCGCGACGTTCGGGACAAACCCGGTCCTCCGGATCGCGGTTGCCGTGCTTGGGGGTTTCTTCCTTGCCCTTGGGGCACGCTGGGCCGGCGGGTGCACGAGCGGGCACGGGATCTCCGGGACCCTGCAGCTTTCGGTCTCCAGCATGGTTGCTGCCGCCTGCTTCTTCGCCGGTGGGATTGCGACTGCGTTTCTCCTCTTCCGGGTCATCGGGGCGTGACGGGCAATGGATCACCCAACGCTGGAACGGATCCGGAAAAGCAGGGCAATCCAGACGCCGCTCGGTCTTGTTCTGGGCATCCTCTTCGGGTTTCTCGTCGAGCGGGCCGGGGTTGTCCGGTACGAGATCATCATCGGCCAGCTGCTCCTTACCGATTTCACGGTTGTAAAGATGATGCTCTCGGCGGTCATCGTCGGCGGCATCGGGTTCTTCCTCCTCCGGCGGGCCGGGCTTGCTGCAACCCATACCGTCCGGGGATCGATCGGAGCGACGGTTGCCGGTGGGCTCATCTTCGGGGTCGGCTTCGGGCTGCTCGGGTACTGCCCGGGCACCCTTGCCGGCGCCGCAGGGACCGGCGCGCTCGACGCGCTTTTTGGCGGGTTCGCCGGCCTTCTCCTCGGGTCTGCGGTCTTTGCAGCCCTGTACCCGGTCCTCGACCGGAAGATTCTCCACACCGGTGAGTTCCCCTTGCTCCGGCTGACCGACATGCTGGGGTGGGGGGAGGGAACGGTCGTTTTTCTCTTCGTTGCCGCCTGCACAGGGTTCCTGTTCCTGCTGGAAGCAGCCGGACTGTAGCGCCCGGGCGTTTCATTTTTTAAAAAAACGACCGTTCCGGCAGTTCAAACCGAGAAAATATATAACCATTGTGAATCGACGATTCTCTAGAGACTCTCCCGGAGATACCTCCGGGCATGTGATACCATGGTACTGCCTACTGAACCCGGGGAACCCTGATGGAACCGCCGGCAAAGTCGTTCCTCCACGACCCCCGCCAGGAGACCTTCGTCGACTTCTGGCTCTACATCATTGTCAATACCACGATCCTCGCCCTCCTCATCAACATCCTCTCCATCACGTGGGGGACCGGCGACGTCGCCGCCCACCTCATCTACATCCCCATCGTGATCGCCGCGTACTGGTACCCGAACCGCGGGATGATCTACGCGTTCGGGATCTCCGGCGCGTACTTCCTCATCGTCTACATCATGACCGGCGGGACATCGGTCGACCTCGTTGCTGCCCTGATCCGGTGCATCGTCTTTGTCGGTGTTGCCGCTGTCGTCTCCAGCCTTGCCATCCATATGCAGAAGAGCGAGATGAAGTACCGGGGGATCTTCGACAACTCGGAAGCCGGGACCGGGCTCGTCAACCGGGGCGACCTTACGGTCGTCGATGCGAACCAGAGGTTTGCGAAAGCGCTCGGGTATCCCCCGGAAGAAC
>JAKLEQ010000077.1 GCA_022711635.1 Methanoregula sp.
GCAAAGCGAAGAAGCCGGTCTACCTCCTGCTGGATAACGGGAAGGCCGAACTCCGGGATGCAGCCGGGCTCTGGGGAAAAACCACCGGGCAGACAACCGATGCCATCGAGGACGAACTGAACGACAAGAGTGTCAGGGTCGCCTGCATCGGGCCGGCCGGTGAAAAACTCGTGAAGTTTGCCTGCATCATCAACGAGAAGACCCGGGCCGCCGGCCGCGGAGGTGCCGGTGCGGTCATGGGTGCAAAGAACCTCAAGGCGATTGCTGCACGGGGAGACCTGCCGATTACACCTGCAGACGAAGCGCAGCTCAATATTGTCAAGGAGCGGGTGCGCAAGAAGATCACGGATAATGGGATCGAACAGGCGCTGACGAAATTCGGGACCGCGGTGCTCGTCAACATCATCAACGAGAACTATGTCCTCCCCACCCGGAACTTCCAGACCGCCCACTTTGCGGCGGCGGAGAGGGTCTCCGGCGAGACCATGGCGGCAACAATCCTGAAGCAGAACAAGGGCTGCTATGCCTGCATCGTGAAGTGCGGCCGGGTCTGCGAGTTCGATGGCGAACACGGGGAAGGGCCGGAGTACGAGCCGGACTGGGCGTTTGGGCCGGACTGCGGGATCGACGATCTCAAGGCGGTGGCCCGGGCAAACAACCTCTGCAACGAGTACGGGCTCGACGCCATCTCGGCGCCGACGACGATCGCCTGCCTGATGGAGATGGCAGAGAAGGGATATGTAAAACACCCGGTCCGGTTTGGCGATGCAAAAGGGATGCTGACACTTGTGGAGCAGATAGCAAAACGCGAGGGGATAGGGGGCGAGCTCGCCGAGGGGTCTTTCCGGTTCGCGACCAAATACGGCCACCCCGAGTGCTCGATGAGCTCCAAGAAGCAGGAACTGCCGGCCTACGATCCCCGGGGGATCCAGGGATACGGGCTTGCAACAGCGACGTCGAATCGCGGGGGAGATCATGTCTATGGCTACCTGATTTCCCCCGAAATTCTCGGGGCGCCCGAGAAACTGGATCCGTTCGTAACCAAGGGAAAACCGCAGTGGGTCAAGACATTCCAGGACCTGACGGCGGCAATCGATGCTTCGGGGATGTGCCTGTTTACCTCGTTTGCGCTGGGCGCTGATGATTATGCGGACCTCCTGAGCGCGACCACGGGGATCAAGATCGATCCTGCCGGGCTGCTGAAGACTGGCGAGCGGATCTGGAACCTCCAGAAGCTCTATAATATCAAACGCGGGTTCGGGCGCAAGGACGACACGCTGCCGGCCCGGCTCCTGAATGAGCCATTGAACGAAGGCGCACCTTCAGGGCAGGTCTGGAAACGGGACGAGATGCTCGACGAATATTATACCCTCCGCGGCTGGGATAAGGAGGGGACGCCGACAAGGGAGCGGTTGAAAGAGCTGGGGCTCGCATAACCGGACAACCCCGGTGGCGAAAAGATGACGGCGGAGCATGCAGCAGCCGGTTCTTTGGGTCCCGGAATGGAAGGCCTTTAAGAAACTGGTTTGATAGAGGAATGGGATGTCCGGCAAAAAACGCATCACCGTGACGGTCAAATCGTTCGCTACCTTGCGGGAAGTCATGGACCCGGAGGTCCGCCTGGATTTCGAGGAGGGGGCAGCCATCCGCTCCCTTCTCGCTGAGCTGAGCGTGCGGTATGGGGGATTTCACGAACGGATTTTTTCAGCCCCGGGTAACCTCCGGGATTTTGTCAATATCCTTAAGAACAGCAGGAATATCCAGTTCCTTGCCGGTATGGATACCCCGCTTGCCGACGGCGACACTATCGCAATCTTTCCGCCTCTTGCCGGGGGATAAGGAATCGCTGCGTTCTGCGACCGGGTATTCAGGCTTCCGGGCAGGATCGTTTTTTGTGAACCCTGACGGGAAGATACTTTAAAAACACGGCAGAGACCGGCGATAAGGAGGATACGCATTCCTGATTGCAGGGAATAACCCGGGAACCGAATGTCCTTGGGTTGGTTACATGAAGTTCACTGACCGAGAAATTTTTCGAAATTATTGTGAAACGTCACCCGGTTCTTTTCATCTGCCGGACATACGACCGCAATTCTTCTTCCATCACTTCCGGTTCGTTTCTGTACTGCTCAACGATCCTGACGATTGCGCTTCCCACAATCACCGCGTCCGCCCCTGCCTCTGCAAACGTCTGGACATGCTGCGGGGTGGAGATCCCGAACCCCGGGGCAAGCGGAAGGCTCGTATGCCGGCGGACCCGGCGCAGAAGTTCGATAGCTTCTGTATCCACGCTCTCACGCACGCCGGTCACCCCGAGCACCGAGACGAGGTAGAGGTATCCCCTGGCCCTGGATGCGATCGCACGGATGCGCTCGTCGGTCGTTGTCGGAGCGATGAGAAAGATGGGATCGATCCCGTGCCGTGCAGCGATCCCCGCGACCTCGTCCGACTCTTCGTATGGCAGGTCGGCAACAAGGATCCCGTCGATCCCAGCCTCCGCTGCCTCGCGGTAGAACCGGTCGGTGCCGCGCCGGAATACAAGGTTGTAGTAGGTGAGGAGGACCACCGGGACATCCGAAAACCCACGGACCTGACGGACGAGGTCGAAGACAACCGCCGGGTTCGTCCCGGCAGCGATCGCCCGCTCGTCCGCCCTCTGGATGACCGGCCCGTCCGCGACGGGATCCGAGAACGGGACGCCAAATTCGAGGATATCAGTCCCGCCGTCGATGAGCGCTTTCGCGGCACGGAGGCTTGTTTCCTTATCAGGGTCGCCGGCAACCGTGAACCCGATGAAGGCCGGAGTTTTCCTGCCCGCGAATACGCCGGAGATCCTGCTCATGCCTCCCTCCCCTGCATCCGGGCGACTTCTGCGACGTCCTTGTCCCCGCGCCCGGAGAGGTTGACGATCACGATGTCGTTTCGGTCAAACCGTCCGGCATTCTGCATCACCCACGCGACCGCGTGGGCGGACTCGAGCGCCGGGATGATGCCCTCGGTACGGGAGAGGAAGGAGAACGCTTCCAGGACCTCCGGGTCGTTGGCGGTTGCATAGGTCACGCGGCCCGCGTCCTTCAGCATCGCATGCTCCGGCCCGACACCCGGGTAATCGAGCCCGGCCGAGATGCTGTGGGTCGGGAGGACCTGCCCGTCAGCGTCCTGCAGCAGGTACGAGAGCGTGCCGTGGAGCACCCCCGGTTCCCCCGCGCAGAGGGTTGCGGAATGCTCGCCGGTTACAACGCCCTTTCCGCCGGCCTCCACACCGATGAGTTCGAGATCGTCGTTGATAAACGGCGTAAAGATCCCGATCGCGTTGCTGCCCCCGCCAACGCAGGCGACGATTGCATCGGGGAGCCTCCCCTCTTTCTTCCGCACCTGCTCTTTTGCCTCCCGCCCAATCACGGACTGGAAGTCGCGGACCATCAGCGGGAAGGGGTGCGGGCCGATCACTGAGCCGATAAGGTAGTGGGTGTCCCGCACGTTCGCCACCCAGTCGCGCAGCGCCTCGTTGACAGCGTCTTTCAGGGTCCTGGTCCCGGACCTGACGGGGATGACCTTTGCCCCCATCAGCTCCATCCGGAAGACGTTCAGGGCCTGCCGCCGGCAGTCGACCTCGCCCATGTATACCTCGACCGGCATGCCGAGCGCTGCCCCCACGATCGCGGTCGCGACCCCGTGCTGGCCGGCCCCGGTCTCGGCGATCAAACGCTTCTTTCCCATGTGCTGTGCGAGGAGCGCCTGCCCGAGCGTGTTGTTCAGTTTGTGCGACCCCCCATGGACAAGGTCCTCGCGCTTGAGATAGATCCGGCACCCGAGTTCCTCTGAAGCATTCGCGCAGAAGGTCAGCGGCGTCGGCCGCCCGGCATACTCTGCCTGGAGTTCTGCAAGCCGGCGGTGAAATACCGGATCGTTCCCGACACGGAAGTAGGCCTCCTCGAGCTCGATGAGCGCTCCCATCAGGGTCTCCGGGACATACCGGCCGCCATACTTCCCGAACCGTCCTCTCGCTTCCATATCAGGCCCTCCTGCTTGCGGCGATGAATGCCCGGACCTTTGCAGGATCCTTGATCCCCGGTGAGACCTCGACCCCGGTCGCAACATCGACCGCGTACGGGCGCACCTGCCGGATTGCAGCCTCCACATTCTCCGGTGTGAGGCCCCCGGCAAGGATCACCGGGACCTTTGCATGCTGCACCGCATTCTTCGCGCCGGCGAGGTCAAAGGCCGTCCCGCTGCCATGGCTCTCATCGATGATGATCGCATCACAGTCTTCCGGGAGCGGTTCACCCTTTCCGATCGCCTGGATGATTCGCACTTCCGTAAGAGAAGTCCTTTTGAAGGGGTGAAAGATCTGGACTGCATCGGGCTGAATCGTGAAGATCTCCCGGAGGTCCTCTTCCGAGCGCGTGTGGGTTACGGCAACGGTGGTCACAAAGGGCCCGACCGACCGGAAGATTTCCCGTGCACGATCAAGGGAGACCTCCCGCTTCGAGCCGGGCGAACAGACAACGACCCCGATCGCATCTGCCCCTTCGTTCCCGGCAAACCGTGCATCCTCCGGCCGGGTGATCCCGCAGATCTTTACGCGCATACGAACTCCTCCAGTTTCTTTGCCGGTTCCTGATGAGCCATGATGGACGACCCGATCAGGAATGCATCGCAGTAGGGTTTCAGCTCCCGGACATCATCAGCCGAACGCATCCCGCTCTCCGCAACAACGAGCCTTTCGGCCGCCCGGATACCGCCCGCAAGAGTACGGGTCGTCGAACGGTCGATTGCAAGCGTTGCGAGGTTCCGGTTGTTGATCCCGATGAGTGCTGCCTTTGTCGCGAGTGCCGCCCCTGCTTCCGCTAAGGTGTGGACCTCAACGAGCGGCTCGAGGCCGCAGTCGAATGCGGAGTCCACATACGCCGGGAGGTCATCGCGGAGGACCGCCGCGATCAGCAGGACGGCATCAGCGCCGAGCGAGCGCGTTTCGTGGAGCTGCCGCAGGTCGATGATGAAGTCCTTCCGCAGCACCGGGACCGGGACTGATTCCGCGACCTTCGTGACATCGCGGACAGATCCGCCGAAGTAGTACGGTTCGGTCAGGACCGAGATGGCGGAACACCCGCCGGAAACAAGGCTCCGGGCCATCACCGGCATGTCGACATTGCGACGGATTACCCCCCGGCTGGGAGACGCGCATTTTATCTCCGCGATCACCTTCGTCCTGCCGTCGCGGTTGCGGATCGTGTCCGCAAGCCCCGCGTGCTCCCGCTCCGGCGTGTCCGGGAACGTTGCCGGGAGACGTGCCACCCGCCGCTTCGTGCGGGAGACAATGTCGTCAAGGATCATGCTGCACCTCGGGTTGCGTCGATAAGGGCGTCCAGTTTCTGCACCGCCGAACCGGAATCGATCGATCCCGTCGCAAGGATGAGCCCTCCGTGCAGGTCGGCCGCTCTCCCGCCCAGGTAGATTGCCGCGCCGGCGTTCAGCAGCACGATGTCCCGCGCCGGCCCATGCTCCCCCTCGAGCACACCCCGCAGGATCCGGGCGTTCTCCGCTGCGTCCCCTCCGGCAAGGTCCTGTCTGGCAACAACCGGGATACCGAACTTTTCGCAGGCAATCGAGTACTGCCGGATCGACCCGGTGTCCAGTTCGGCAACGCGGGTCTCACCGGTCGTCGTGATCTCATCCATGCCGTCGCCGTGCACCACCATCGCCCTTTTGAGCGAGAGGCGCCGGAGCACGTCTGCAATGACCGGGATCAGGTCCGTGCTGTAGACCCCGAGCAGTTGGGCTTCTGCTCCCGCGGGATTGGCAAGGGGGCCAAGGAGGTTGAAGACGGTCCGGCACCCCATCTCCTGCCGTACGCCTGCGACATGCCGCATCGCGGGGTGGTGGGCAGGTGCGAAGAGGAAAGCAATGCCGATCTTCTCGACGATCCGCTCAAGCGCCGCAGGGCCGGCGGCAAGGTTGACGCCGAGCGCGGAGAGGACATCGGCCGACCCGCACCGGCTGCTCATCGCCCGGTTCCCGTGCTTGACCACGGGGATACCGGCACCTGCCGTGACAAAGGCTGCCGCGGTACTGATATTGAAGGTCTGGGAACCGTCGCCTCCGGTCCCGCAGGTATCGACGAGCGTTCCGGCAACGACGGGCTGGATCCGGACCGCGTGCTCCCGCATGACCCGCGCGAATGCGGCGATCTCGGCCGGCGACTCGCCCCGCATCCGGAGCGCGGTGAGGACGCTTGCGACCTGCGCCGGGGTCGCCTCGCCGTTCATGATCGACTGCATCATTGCGGCAGCATCAGCCGCTGCGAGTTCCCGGCCGGCAATCAGCGTCCCGATCGTCTCCTTCACCATCATGATCCGGTCACCCCGTTCCGCAGGAAATTTGCAAGGATCGTATCGCCTGTCCCGGTAAGGATACTCTCGGGGTGGAACTGCACGCCTTCGACGGGATACCGCTCATGCCGGACGCCCATCACGTACCCGTCATCAAGGCTCGTTGCCACGACCCGCAGCTCGGGCGGGAGGCTCTCCCTTTCCGCGACCAGCGAGTGGTACCGGGTCGCGGTGAACGGGCCGGTTATCCCGGCGTAAATCCCTGCACCGTCGTGCCGGATCCGGGAGGTCTTCCCGTGCATCTGGCGGGCTGCACGGAGGACCGTTCCGCCGAACGCGGTGCAGATCGCCTGGTGGCCGAGGCAGACACCGAGTGTCGGTACTTTCCGGCTCAAAGTTGTGAGAACATCGCGGCAGACCCCGGCGTCCTCCGGAGTCCCCGGTCCCGGGGAGAGGATGATCCGGTCGCAGCCGGTCTTCTCCAGCGCTTCCAGCGGGGTATCGCAGGTCCTGACAACAGGGTTCCCGCCAAGCTTTCCCACCTGCTGGTACAGGTTGAACGTGAAGCTGTCGTAGCAGTCAACGATCAACACTCTCATTCCCGCACACCCGCCATACCGATCGCCCGCATCATCGCAGCTGCCTTGTTCTCTGTCTCCATCCACTCGTTTGCCGGTACCGAGTCGGCAACGATGCCTGCCCCGACCTGGACATACGCCCGGTTCTTTCTGACGACAACGGTCCGGATGGCAATCGCGAACTCGAGGTTCCGGTCAAACCCGATGTACCCGACAGCGCCGGCGTAGATCCCGCGGTGGACCGGTTCTTCCTCCCCGATGATCTGCATCGCACGGATCTTCGGTGCGCCCGAGACCGTGCCTGCCGGGAAACAGGACTTCAGCACGTCATAGCAGTCGAGGTTGTCCTTCATCGTGCCGGAGACCGTCGAGACGATATGCTGGACGTGCGAAAACTTCTCGATCCCCATGAACCCCTCGACATCCACCGACCCGAACCGGCAGACCCGGCCGACATCGTTCCGGGCGAGGTCGACGAGCATCGTGTGCTCGGCCCGCTCCTTTTCGTCGGTCAGGAGCTCGCGTGCGAGCCGTTCGTCCTCCTCCGGCGTCTTCCCCCGGGGACGCGTGCCGGCGATGGGGACGGTGGTCACCCGCCGCCGCTCCACCCGGACCAGCATCTCG
>JAKLEQ010000078.1 GCA_022711635.1 Methanoregula sp.
ACTTGATCTGGATGGTGGGGAGGGTTTTTATCTTCTCATCTTCATCATCGACGATGGTAATCTCCTTCTCCTTCCGGGGTTTGTTGACTTTCAGCTGGTCCGCACTTTCGATCTTCCGGATATACCCGCATTTTTTACACTTGAGCTGACCGCCGGAGGAGATGAGCATGCTCTTGCATTCTGGACAAAACATCGGTATAATCATGCACAATACGAGAAGATTAACCTGTGGATACCCGCGGTATGTCGTCGTAAAACATCAGGAAGGTTTCCTTTCCCTGCGCCAAAAAGAAGCGCTCCTTAAAAAAATCGTCTTCAGAATGCTTTTTTTGGTATCAGGAGAATATTTCTATAATGATCCAGTACCTGGTGCTCCTTTCCTGCATCGGTTTCCTGGCATTTCTTGTTCTGGGCCGTTACCGGAAGTATCCTGCGATTATCGGCTGGGTCTGTATTGTCCTTGCACTCTTCGCGAGTATTCCGGAATATATCGCGGAGAACAACTTCCTGTATCCCCTGATGGCGGTACTCTCGGTCCCGTTCCTCCTGATCACGATAAAGTATCTCCTCAAAGATGATCCCACCATCTTCAGCCTCTCCCGTGCTGCAGCCGTTGCGTTCCTCATCTACGCACCTTTCGAGTACATCCCCGCACTGGGTGACTGGCTGATTGCCGTTGTCGTCGACCAGGTGGTTGCCATCCTCAGCGCACTCGGGTATCCGGCAACGCTCACTGACTGGAATATCATCTCGCGGAACAACCTTCGTGTCGAGATCATCCTCGCCTGCACCGGCATCCAGAGTATCGCCATCATGCTGGGAGTTGCCGCGGCCGTTCCCACCACCCTGAAACAGAAGATGATGGCGTTCATCCTGATCGCTCCCACCATCTACGTCCTTAACCTGTTCCGGAATGTCTTTGTTATCCTGGCATACACGGGGCAGTGGTTCCCGTACTACCCGGAGATCGCAAGCAACGGCGAGTTCGGGTACGAGAGTTTCTTCTGGGCACACAACGTGATTGCCGAGTTTCTCGCCCTTGTGCTCCTGATCGCGATAGCTTACGGGTTGTTCCGGATCATCCCGGACCTTGCGGATTTTGCCGAAGACCTCTCCCGCATCTATATTGGTGAGGTCAGGGCAGTGTTCGGTAAAGGTAGATGACCCGCTGGACTGCGGAAAGATTCGTGCAGACAGCGACGATAATGACCGCAATCCCGATAAACCCGGAGATCCCGCCGAGGATCAGGAAGAGCAGTGTCTCCGGCCTCCCGAAGAACCCGATCCCTTCCAGCGGATCGTCGATCTTTCCTTCAACCTTCTCCCGGTACCCGATCTCAGCATAGACGACCGGTTTGATGAACGTGTTCATCAGGGAACCGGTGATAGCCAGCGCAACGATGGCGAAATCACCGCCGGCCGAAACCTGCACCCACGGGCTGATGATTGCAATCCCGGAAAGACCGACACCGAGAAGGACGAGGGCATCGACGTACTTGTCGACAATCCAGTCGAAGACAGCACCAAAGTTCGTATGGGCGCCGGTCTTCCGGGCAACGCTCCCGTCAACAAGGTCGAGGATCGCCGAGAGGAAGAGTGCGATGCTTCCGAAAATGAACTTTTGATTCCAGAACAGGAGAGCGCAGATGATGCCGAAACAGAGCGAGAGGAGCGATATCTGGTTGGGCGTGATCCCGGCCCGGACAAAGAGGTCTGCAACCGGTTCGAGGTAACTGATGAACCGGGACCGGTATGCCGTAATATTCATTGCAGTAAATCTTGGAGGGCAAATCCATTAAAACCTGTTGAGCCAAACGGGCAGGCAGGACCGGGAAAAATGCCCCCGGAAACGTATGCCGCAACCATCGCCATCTTCTTTACCTGCCGCTCACCAATGGTACACCAAGAGGAACCTCATGGCAAATCCCAAGGACCGTCCGCATGTTCTCATGATGTCAGAGATTACGGCAGATGGCAAGCTCACGCTCCGCCGCGGCGCCTCGTCAAAGATCCTGATGAAGTACATGGCGCACGAGACCGAGATCCTGCTCCATGAGACACGGGCTGCCTGCGACGCGATCATGGTCGGGGCCAACACGATCCGGATCGACAACTCATTCCTGACCGTCAGGCTTGTCCCGGGCAAAAGCCCGCTCCGGGTCATCCCGGCAAGCATGGCTGACATCCCGCTTACGGCAAATGTCCTCGGGCCGGATGCCCCGACCCTGATCGCCGTCTCCGAACGGGCTCCCGCTGAGTCTGTTGCCGCAATCCGCAAAAAGGGGGCTGCTGTCGAAGCAGCAGGAAAAGATCACGTGGAACTTCCCCGGCTGATGAAGATCCTGAAGGAGAAGTATAAGGTCAACCGGATGATGATCGAGGGAGGGCCCACGCTGAACTGGCACATGCTCCACCACCGGCTCGTGGACGAGATCCGGCTCATCCACCTGCCATTCATTGTCGGGGGATCGGACACGCCGTCCCTCGTTGGAGGCATGCATATCAATTCCGAGGAGGAGATGATCCGCCTGAACCTCAAGAACCACTATCTCTGCGGCACCAACCTCGTCTCAGAGTATGATGTCATGTACCCGAAGGTGTAAGAACCGTTTATGACCGTTCCCGACTCGTACTCCCCTCCAGCACCGCACTCGGGTTCCGCCGGGAGATGGCTGTTTGTTATCATCGGCGTGCTCGTGCTCATCCTCGCGGTCCTGATCATTGCAGTCCTCGTTACCTCATCGGAAGATCTGAGCGTCGCCGTTGTCAGGATGGAGGGGACGCTTGTTACCGGGGAGACATCGGATGGTTCCTATGCTGCAAGCGAACAGGTCGGCCGGGAACTCCGGCAGGCAGCCGACGACCCGATGGTTGAAGCGATCGTGCTTCGGGTTGACAGCCCGGGGGGCACGCCCGCTGCTGCGGAGGAGATCATCCGGGACCTGGAGTATGCAAAGGCAAAGAAACCGGTCGTCGTCTCCATGGGGGACATGGCGACTTCGGCGGCATACTATGTCAGTGCACATGCCGACAGGATCTATGCGAACCCCGATACCTTTACGGCAGGTATCGGCGTGGTCTGGACCTTCTCCGACATCTCGACATGGATGGAGCGTGAGGGCTACAATATCAGCGTCGTCAAATCGGGAGAGAAGAAAGACATGGGGTCGTCCTCGCGCCCGATCACCACCGATGAGCTCATGTACGCGCAGGGGATCGTCGACGCCAGTTTCGAGGAATTTATCGCCGATATCATCTCCCAGCGCCCGATAGCCCGTTCGGATATCGAGGACGGGAGGGTGATCCGGGGAGCCGACGCGATCAGGATCAATATCGTTGACGAGATGGGAAACCTCAATGATGCGATCGACGGGGCAAAACGCCTCGCGGCATCGTCCGACAGCGGATTTCTCTGATCCGCCTCTTTTCCAGGGCAACCCGCTTCAGATCATCCTGAGCGGATCTGCCTTCATAAATTCCCGGGCGACCGTTGTCGCGTAGTGTCCCGGCGGCAGGGTGAACGAGAGCCTGACGGTGTCGCCTTCGGGTGCGGCTCCGACCGTTGTGCGGAGTGCTATGGGGCGCAGGGCGCCCGCAAAAGCTGTCCGGACAAATTCCGAAGCCCTGCGGAACTGGTCCGGGCCGATCCCGCGATCAGTGAGAATAGCCGCCATCGCATGCTCGCTCTTCGACGACGGGCAGAACTGCTCCCGCCCGGGCATGAAGATGGCGATGCTGCACCGTCCCCGGGCGATATGCTGGAGGGCGGTGCCAAGGTTTACCGTACTCACAAAGTCCTCTCTCCCGTTATGGAAGACGAGACGGTCCCCCGGCACCGGTTCAAGGAGAGGATCCCCGTCAAGGAGCCGTGCAGAGAGCCCTTCATTGAAGAGGAAGGACTGGAACGCGGACACGAACATGGACAGGAGCTTTGGCGGGAGCTCTTTCAACGCCCCGGCATAATCCCCCGGGTTGTTATGGAGGTACTGGAGCATAGCGCGCTCGTATCCCATGGCGACGGGAAGAGCGGCAAGCGCCTCCCGTGCATTGCGGGTCTCCATGAAGATCCGGCGGACGGCACGAACCTGCTCCGGCTCCTGCGGGTACTCGCGTCCGACGTAGGTCGTGACGGCACCTTCATAGTCGCCCCGCAGGATATATTCGCCGACACGGTGGGTGACCGGGCGAACGCCGCCGAACCGCTGGAGACCGTAGTAGTTCGGCACACCGCGGGAAACATCAGCCGCGATCTTCCCGACATCCTGTGCAAGGTCGGGAGAGGAACAATCCCGGATTACAATATCGAACCGGTTACCCGCCAGATCGCCCAGCGAGAGCGGGGTGTTCTGCTGGCGGACCGGTTCGAGGGTGAGATCCCCGAGACGGACTTCCTGCACATTCTCTGCGCTCACCTTGTAGATCGAGATGAACTGGGTCGTTATCGCACGCCGGTCCTTCGTCCCCCCCCACCCGATCCGGCGGTGGCTGATTCCGAGGCGTCGCGCGATCTCCCGGATCGCGTGCTGGTGCTCCCAGTTCTTCTTGGTCAGCCGGCAGATGAGGTAGGGGCCCGTCGCAGGGGGTGGGGGAAGCGGGATCTCCTCGACGATGAAGTCCTCGGCAACGGATCGGAGTCTTCCCCCGATGCCCGGCGCATCGCTTGCATAGCAGCGCATGCCGAGGTCCTGCTCGAGGGGATACGGGCTCGGCCTCATAAGAGGGGGAGATTTCCGGTGATCCTGTCGAGGTCGGCGCTCTTTGCCGGGCCGAGACCGAGGGCGGTCACGGTACCGGGGGGGATCTCGGTCATGCCGGCGTCCTGGATGAGTGACGCGGCAATCCCCGCACGCTCGGCAAAGACCTTCAGCTCGTGGAGGGTCCGCTCGTTCTGGGCTTTGAGGACGACCTTCTTCTGGCCTTCCGAGAGCCATGCTTTCCGGACGGTCTTGTCCGCGTGCTCGTACGCCCCGATGGATGCGTGCGCCGCCTGCGCACATCTCTTCCCGCAGCTCATGGGAATATCAGTTCGGATGACAAGGCACTGTTTGTAGGCAAAGACCGGTTCTTCAGCCATAGGGTCACGAACTATTGACCCTGATGCGTCAAATAGGTAGTGACGATGTCGGATCACGGCCGACTACCCCAACAACCCCGCCTGTCCAGTTCTCACCGGTAGTGCCCGGCGAAGTCTTTCAGGGTATCATCATAGATCTGCGCGAAGTCCTGGTCATCGGGCGGCGTCACGGAACGGGGGACATACCCGAGTGCAGAGAGGATCTCCCTGCGGACGCTGAACGTCCGCGCAGCGATGCGGGCCCGGAGTTTCTCTTCCGGCACCGGTTCTGCATGGATGAGCCGGTGGCAGGGATCGCAGACCACGAGGATGTTGCGCTCCCGGTCTTTGGGACCCGCATCCCTCTCATGAATAGCCGGGGGAATCCCGTGGAGTTCAAGACCGGACCGGGGAAGATACTCCCGGCAGAGCTCGCAGGTACTCTCAACGGCCCGTTTGATCCGCTCTTCCCCTTCCTGAGAAATCCCCTCGCACCACGGTTCGGGCAACGATACCCCCCCGATACAGGGGATTATTCCCTGCCCGTTTTAAATGGTTTCTTTTGGGGCACTCACGTATTCAGCCGATCATACCCGGTTATGCACGGTGCTGTCCCTTTTTTCTCATCGGGAGTACAACAGGTGGGTGCCGGAAGATAACCGGATCCACGTATGCCACGGTGTCACTGCCTGTTCAGTGCAATTCTCGTCTTCTCGTGTTTTCTTACCGCCGGTTGTTGTTTTGGACCCTGCGGCCCGGCCCCCGCAGGTTCCCCCGATGCCATCGTCCCGGATGAGAGGGAATCAGAGGCGTTCGTCCTCTCCGGCGTCCCCGATCTCCTGCAGAATGCCTCGTACACCTGCGGCGCGACAGCGGTACGGTCGGTGCTCTCGTACTGGGGGAAAGAGATACCGGAAGAAACCCTTATTGTCCTGCTGAATACGACCGGGGAAGCCGGCACGCCACCGCAGAACATCGTCAATGGCACGCAATCCCTGGGATTTGCCGCACAGGTCCGCACCGATCTCACCCTGACCGATCTCGAGGCTCTGGTCCGGGCCGGCGTCCCGGTCATTGTCGGGATGGAGGATCGGCGGAACCGGAGCACGGTACTCTTCGAGGAGCAGGGCAGAAACGCCGGGCACTACATGGTCGTGATCGGGTTCGATACCACAAGCGTCTGGCTCGAGGACCCGGCGGTCCTTGGCAACAGAATCGTCCTGTCGCGCGATGCGTTCCTCGCCCGGTGGCAGATCGCGGGGAAGGATGTCCGGAGCCCGGATGCGATGACCGTAATAAGGATGGCGATCGTCATCCGAAGAGATCGCACGGGGACTTCCCTGTCGGGGTGAGGCGTATGAACCATTCCCCTGCCATCAGATCATCATCGGGGACGGAGATCCCGTGACGGGCATGCGATTTCCGGGGTGGTCACGTGCAGCACTGGAGGTGGATGACCCTTCGGATCCATCGGGGAAAAAAACGGTGCAGGCCATCGAACCGCTGATCATCTCCGCAAGCCGTTCCACGGATATCCCTGCCTTTTACGGGGAATGGTTCATCCGCCGGCTGGCAGCAGGGTACGCCGTGTGGAGGAGTCCGTTCGGGGGCCGGCCGGTCTATATCTCGTTTGCGAAGGCGCGGGTCTTCGCATTCTGGTCCAAGAACCCTGCACCATTCCTCGGTCATCTCGATACCCTTGAAAAACGGGGATTCGGATCGTTCTTCCTGATAACCCTCAACGATTACGGCAACGAAGGGCTGGAGCCCGGTGTCCCCCCTCTTGAGGATCGCATCGATACGTTCATCCGGCTGTCGCGGCGGATCGGCGCCGGCCGTGTCATCTGGCGCTACGACCCGCTCCTCCTCTCACCAGAGATTACCGTAGACGACCTCCTCAACCGCATCGGCAGGATCGGCGACCGCATCTCCCCGTATACCCGGAGGCTTGTCTTCAGTTTCATCGACATTGCACGCTATGCAAAAGTCCGGCGCAACCTCTCTGCGGCAGGATATGAAGGAGTCCGTGAATTTTCCGACCGCGAAGCCGAAGATTTTTCCCGGGGCCTTGCCGGGCTCAACGAACGCTGGAACCTCACCCTTTCCGCGTGCGGGGAACGGCGCGACCTCACCCGGTTCGGGATTGCACCGGGCCGGTGTATCGGGTATGACCTGCTGCGGGAGGAGTTCCCGAGCGATCCGATCCTCCGGGAATTTCTGCACCTCCCGCAGCAGGAACTCCCGGGTGACGGACCGGGCGGACCTTACGGGAATCCCGTGAAGTACTTCAAGGATCCCGGGCAGCGGAGCACGTGCGGGTGTGTCATTTCAAAGGATATCGGCCAGTACTCGACCTGTCCGCACGGGTGCGTGTACTGTTACGCGAACTCCTCGGT
>JAKLEQ010000079.1 GCA_022711635.1 Methanoregula sp.
ACCTGAAATGGTTACGGATGGCGTTGGGGATCATCGGGCACTCGCCTTTCTCGATACAGTCCAGCGGAGCGTGGATAACGATGGAAAATTCTGTGTTCCGGGGGAGGTCGTTGATCGTATCGATAATATACTCCTCTGCAGCCTGGTCCAGTTCCTTCTCGTGAAACGGGGCAGGGTCAAGCGAGTTGAAGAGCTGGTTGATCGAGGTGAGGTTGATCTCGATGAGGACTTTGCCGTCCCGTTTATGGTAGAGGGAATCGATCTCGGGCATCCGGAATTCCTGGAGGTATGTATCCTTTCATGAACCGATAAATACCGCGTTTTTCCCACGGTTCAAAGAGAGAGAACCCGGGGATTGTCCTGTTCCCTTGTTCTTTTCTGCGGGTCTTCGCAGCATCGCGTGGTGCATTCAGCCCACCCCGCCCTGGTGCGCTATCGCTTCCAGTGCCTCTTTGATAATCTCCTGCGCCCCTTCCTTCTCGATGCGGTACAGCCGGCGGAGGGCGGAGATGGCACGGGGATCCCCGATCGCACCCAGCGCCCAGGCTGCTTTGAGCCGTACGCGGGCATCCTCGTCCCAGAGGGTATCGATGAGCGCCCCCACCGCCGCGGGATCGCCGATCCTGCCCAGGGCTTCCGCCGACCTCCAGCGGGTGACCTCGTCATCGTCTGCCAGCTGGCGGATGAAGTGGGCGAGACGACGCTCTTTGATGGTTTCGTCTTCCGGCCCCGGCCGTTCCGGTTCATCGCCTGTAGCCGTGGAGTTCCTCCCGCCTGACTGACCGGCAGAATTGTCTGTCTCTTCATCCATTTGGTTGAGAGGATATGCCCGCAGGCATAAAAAAGAGCTGGACGGTCTACTCCTTCTCCCGGATGTACACGACGCCGTCCGGCTCCCGGTAATCGGTCTTTATCACGATGGTATCGGAGATCCGGTTGAAGAGCCGGAGCTTGGTGCCCGGCATCCCGAACCATCCGATCAGGCAGTCAAGGACCAGGACCGGCAGGAATGCCTTGCCAAGACTTTCGACGGCTGCCATCGGGAACCGCACCCTGCTCCCGTCACGGTTGACAACCTTTACGTTCATGACCATCTTGCCGATTGACTGGCCCCGGTACCCTTCGGTCACCGTCCAGTACAGGAAGAAGACCAGGGTCTGGAATCCCAGCTCAAAGAGGTCGAGATTGGTGAACTCCCAGAGATGGCTGATCGTAAGCACACTGTCGAATGCACCAATGATAATATTCAAAAAAAGGATGATCAGGATGAGATCGATAAGCCACGCCCAGAACCGGGCGCTCCATCTGGCGAGGTACAGGGTGTTTGCCGGACCCTGCGGCAAGAGACCTGGGCCAGATACCGGTGTATCGTCAGTCATAACCCGGTATCGTATTCGAAGGGATGATGAATGAATGTTGCCATTGGCGATCCCGGCAGGATGGTCGGGCAGTTGGCGGAGCATCAGGGGTGAAAAAAGGCAGCGGACCGTACCGGGCCGCTTCACCTTACTGCCCGTGCCGCACGAGGAAGAGTACCATGCAGGCAGCGATGGCACCAGCCGGCAGAATCCCCGATCCTGCAGACGGTGTGGCTGCCGGCTCCGTACTGCCGGGCGATCCCACCGTCAGCTCGTTGGAGCCGGAACCTGCAAGGTTACAGCCCGCGGTCACGGTGATTTTATCGCCGGGCTGCGCCGTGATCGGGTAGATATACGTGAAGATATCGGGAGAAGGCTGGAAGGAATACGCAGTTTCGTTCACGAGCCCCCCGTTGATGAAGACCGCGACGTTCCCGATGTAGTGGCGATCCGGGTTCGGGACGGTATGCGTGATGGTAACCCGGAGTTCGCCGGTTGCAGGGTCATAGGCAGGAATGACGGATGACGGCGGATGGGCTGAAACCGGTGCGGCGAGGAAGGTGAGAACCGTGGCAAAAACGAATGCGACCAGGATCGTGCGTCGTTCCGGGCAGAGATCGAAAGGTTTTTCCAGACGTTTCATACTGATTCCCATAGAACCTTCCTCCGTAAAGGAATATCCCTGTTGACCGGATCACTGCCAGGTTTTCTCCATCGCCCCTTTTGAAAAGCGGTGCCGGAGAGGACAATCGCCCGCCGCACGGCCGGTCGCACGTCCCTTTAAAGACCTGCGGGATATTCGCAATTCCGGGTACTGACTGCCGGCAGACCACGACGTGAAATCCGTCATGAGCCGCGTGACACAAGCGAAAAGGGCAACCGGATCGATCCCCGGGGGAAGGGGACCCGGTCGGGATCTTCTCTGTCTCATCGGGGTCCTGCGGCCTTCCCGATGTTCTCCCGCTCATGTTCGTCTCTCATGACCGTGATAAGTTCCGGATCAACGCCATGCGTCGTAACGAGCGTCCGGGTAAACTCCTCCACAATCCTGCGATTCTGGTTGCGGGTGCGCCTTCATCCTGAGGACAACAATAGGCATACAATAAACCTGCCCTCCCTCGGGCTGGTGCACCATCACTCGAACCGTTCACTTTCACGTTGCCCGCAGCGCAGGAACTATACCCTTGGGGAAACGATTTCTTAGCCACAATACGATGAACGCAATCACCATCCGCGGCGCACGCCAGCATAACCTGAAAAATATTACCGTTGAGATCCCCCGCGACAGACTCGTCGTGATCACCGGGGTCTCCGGCTCCGGCAAGTCCACGCTCGCATTCGATACCCTGTATGCCGAAGGCCAGCGGCGGTACATGGAATCCCTCTCCTCGTATGCACGCCAGTTCCTCGGCATCATGCAGAAGCCGGACGTCGATTCCATCGACGGTCTCTCCCCCGCGATCTCGATCGAGCAGAAGACAACCTCGAAGAACCCGCGGTCCACGGTCGGGACCACGACCGAGATCTACGACTACCTCCGGCTCCTCTTCGCCCGGATCGGCACACCCTACTGCCCCGAACACAACCTCCCGATCTCAGCCCAGACGCCCGACCGGATCGCAGACCGGATCGCCGCCGGTCACCCCGGCATGGTGACCATCCTCTCCCCCATCGTGCGGCAGAAGAAAGGCACGTACCAACAGCTCGTAAAAGACCTGAACCGGGAGGGATATGCACGGGTCCGGGTGAACAAGGAGATTGTCCGGACAGACGAGGAGATCCATCTCGAACGGTACAGGAAGCAGGATATCGAGATCGTGATCGACCGGCTGGACTCGTCCGACCGGTCGCGGCTCACCGAAGCAGTCGAGAACGCCCTGAAAAAGTCGGAAGGGCTCGTGCTGGTCACGGACGAGACCGGGAACGAGGAGATGTTCTCTTCGTTAATGGCATGCCCGGTCTGCGGGCTCGCGTTCGAGGAACTCCAGCCCCGGATGTTCTCGTTCAACAGCCCGTTCGGCGCATGCGAGGAGTGCCACGGCCTCGGTGTCAAGATGGAGTTCGATGCGGATCTCATCATTCCGGACAAGGAACGGTGCATCGCTGACGGGGCGATCGCCCCGTACCGGAATCCCATGGACGGGTTCCGCGGCCAGTACCTTGCAACCGTCGCCCGGCACCTTGGGTTCGATACGCTGACCCCGATCAAGGACTTAACCGAGGAGCAATACAACGGCCTCATGTTCGGTTCATCGGACAGGATGCGGTTCTCGATGAGCACGAGAAACGGGGACGCCCACTGGTCCCATACCGGTGAATGGGAGGGGCTGCTCCCCCAGACCGCCCGTCTCTATGCCCAGACCCAGTCGGAGTGGCGCAAGCGCGAACTGGAGAACTACATGCGGGTCTTCCCCTGCCCGGTATGCAAGGGGAAGCGGCTGAAGGACAAGATCCTTGCGGTCAGGATCAACGGCAGGTCGATCATCGATATAACCGACCTTCCCGTCTCCGCCTGTTCCGCGTTCTTCAAAAACCTCCCGCTTACCCGGAAAGAGGAGGGGATCGCCCGGCAGGTGATCAAGGAGATCCGGGCGCGGCTTGATTTCCTCGAGAAGGTCGGCCTCTCGTACCTGACGCTCTCCCGGACATCGGGGACTCTCTCCGGTGGAGAAGCCCAGCGGATCCGGCTCGCGACCCAGATCGGCTCGAACCTGATGGGAGTACTCTACGTTCTGGATGAGCCGTCGATTGGCCTTCACCAGCGGGACAACCGGAAACTGATTGGGACCCTCATGACACTCCGGGACCTCGGGAATACCCTGATCGTCGTCGAACATGACGAGGACATGATCCGGCATGCCGACCATGTCATCGACATGGGGCCCGGCGCCGGCACCCATGGCGGCGCGATCGTTGCGGAAGGGACCCCGAAGCAGATCGAGAAGGCCAAGAAGTCGCTGACCGGCCAATACCTGTCAGGGGCAAAATCGATCCCGGTCCCGGAGAAGCGGCGAGAGGCCGGGCGTTTTCTGACCGTGAAGGGGTGCAGGGAGAACAATCTCAAGAATATCGACGCAGAATTCCCCCTCGGCCTCCTGACGGTCGTCACCGGTGTCTCCGGCTCGGGGAAGTCCACGCTGGTCTACGATACCCTGTACCGGGCCATGATGCAGGAGCTCCACGAGTCCCGTGAACCTGCAGGGGCGCACGATGCAATCGTGAACGGATCGTCGATCGATAAGGTGATCGTGATCGACCAGAGCCCGATCGGCAGGACCCCCCGCTCCAACCCGGCGACGTACACCAAGGTCTTTGACGACATCCGGAAGATCTTCGCCGAAACGAAGGAGGCAAAGCTCCGCGGGTTCACTCCCGGGCGTTTCTCCTTCAACCTCAAGGGCGGGCGCTGCGAGGCATGCCAGGGCGACGGGCTGATCCGGATCGAGATGAATTTCTTACCGGACGTGTACGTCGAGTGCGAGGAATGCAAGGGAACGCGGTACAACCGCGAGACGCTCGAGGTGAAGTACAAGGGGAAGTCCATTGCGGACGTGCTGGATATGAGTGTTGAGGACGCTCTCGCCCTCTTTGCCAACATCCCGGTAATCCGGGGAAAACTCGAGATGCTCTCCCGGGTCGGGCTCGACTATGTCAAACTTGGGCAGAGCGCGACGACCCTCTCCGGTGGCGAAGCCCAGAGGATCAAGCTGACGCGGGAGCTTGCCAAGCGGGCGACCGGAAAGACGCTATATCTCCTTGACGAACCGACGACCGGCCTCCACTTTGACGACGTGAAGAAACTTATCACGGTCCTTGACGACCTCGTCGCAAAGGGGAACACGGTGATTGTGATCGAGCACAACCTCGATGTGATCAAATCCGCGGATCATATCATCGACATCGGTCCCGACGGCGGCGATGCCGGTGGGGAGATCGTAGCAACAGGAACGCCCGAGGACATCGCTGCAGCCGGGAACAGCGCTACCGGGCAATTCCTGAAACCGCTGCTCCTGCCGGCCGGATCTTCCTGAACGTCGTGATCCGGCGGTGTCGGATCCTGAAAAGCCGGCAAGTTTCCCTTCCAGGTCTACTCCACATGGTCCGCTACCGTCCCTGCGGGAAGACAAGCGGGGGGAAGATCTCCCCTTGTGTTACGGGGCATGGTGCGCGACGAGGGGAAACGGGAGTTGTCCGGACGGGATGTAGCCTAGGGCGTGCACCAGATCAGTCAGGACGGTAACCATACCTTCATCATGCCGGACATCCTTTTTATTGCACGGAGATGTTTGAATTAATCCGAGGGGAAACACCGAAGGATCCGGTACACCAACAGAATTCAATCCTGACGGCACACCGGTAATCCGTGTCCGGCTGCCGAAGAAGAAGAACCGTGAGCAGTTCGCCTGCGCACAGCTGATGATGGGGGCAAACCACATCAAGGTCCGTTGTTCCGATGGCGTGGAACGGATGGGCCGGATCAAGGGGAAGATCAAGAAGCGGGCCTGGATCCGCGAGGGAGATATCCTGATCATCGTCCCATGGAGCTTTCAGGACGAGAAGTGCGACATCCTGCACCGCTATCTTCCGCCCCAGGTAGACTGGCTCCGGAAGAACAATTACCTCTGATCTTTTTTTTTTGATTTTTCAGGGTTGCGGTACCGTTCCAAAAGACCGGCAGGCTTGTACCGGTACCCGAAAATATCCCCTTTTCCGATACAGGAGTTCTTATAGCTGGACGATCCATGATAACTACAGTTTTTCATAAAAAGACTGTTTGAGAAACATTATGTACGGATCAGGTAATTTTGGTGGCAGCCGCGGCCCGAGAAGCTTCGGTGGTCCCCGTGAAATGACAAAAGTAGTCTGTTCAGACTGTGGAAAGGAATGCGAAGTCCCGTTCAAACCGACCGAGGGAAGACCGGTGTACTGTCAGGACTGTCTTCCGAAGCACCGGAAGCCCCGGTTCTGATCTTTTTTTGTTCGATTGCCCAAATTTTATCCCGTAAGAGTTGGTTTTTCCGACCTGTTACCGATACGTCCGGAACGGTCCTGGTGAAAAAAGCTGCAGGGATACGGGCGGTTCCGATCCAGAGTGTTTCATCATGCCGTGGGGATTCCGGCTGCAGCATTCACGAAAAACAGGACGGCTGACCTGCCGGTCCGGCGGTTCCGGATCGATGATCCTTCATGGGGGCGGGATCTCCCGACCCTGAACCCGGAGTTCCGGGGTTATTCACAGCAGTGATCCTTACATATCCGCCCGATCGAGGGCGACACGGCCGTTGCTCGTGATCCGGAGCCGGATCTCCGAGGTGGCTTTCCCTCCGTCGAGATACCTTTTTGACAGGAGGTTGCGCACGCCGGACCGGACGCTGTTCTCGGAATGTCCGGTGATCATGCGGGAGACTACGTGGGATATCGTGCAATTCGGGGCATTCGCGACTTCCTGGAGGATCCTGAGCTGTACCGGATCGAACGGTAATTTCTTGGTTTCTTGCGGGGGACTTGTCATATTCATTCCTGGAATTACCTGAGCCGTGGGGGATCGTTGTCCCGACAAAATCACGGGATTGTTTTCCAACAATTTCTGGTCATGGTCACCATGGCGATACGCCGGCGGGGGAATCCGGCATCGGCCAGACGCACCGGGCTTTCAGGATGGATCCCGGTGCAAAATTTCCCGGATTTATTTTCCAAATAGTATATGCTCTGCAAAGCGATAAGTGCTCGCATCGATCGTAAATTGGGAAAACCTGTCGGAAAATTGAGCCGGATCCGAAAAAAACGATCCATTCCGGGGCATCATATAATGATGGGGAACCCCCCATACCTGATCCAATGGAACCCTCGTCTTCCTTCGAACAGTTCCGGTTGTCCGCAAAGATGATGCGGAGCATCGGGGACATGGGCTATGAGGAGCCAACCCCTATCCAGGTCAATGCAATACCGGTAATCCTGACCGGCCGGGATGTCACCGGCCAGGCCCAGACCGGGACCGGAAAAACGGCGGCATTTGCCATTCCGGCACTGGAACGCCTGGATCCCCGGAACCGGCGTACTCAGGTCCTGATCCTCTCGC
>JAKLEQ010000008.1 GCA_022711635.1 Methanoregula sp.
CGGGGAAGGTCTCGGGCACGCCTCCCGCTGCATCCATCTCGGGCATTACATCCAGCAAAAGGGGCATACGGTACATTTCGCCGCATACGGCAAATCCTATGATTTCCTGAACCAGCACGGGTGTTCCAACCTGCACCACACGCCCCGGGAGGCGTGCCTTGAAGGTAAGGACGGATTTTTCAGCCTGAAAAAGACGCTCTGGTGCTCGAGATGGATCCCCTTTAACATGCTCTTCTCCTTCCTCTCCGCAGGCCGGCTCATCTGGAAATATTCGATCGACTGCGTCGTATGCGATACGATGTTTGCAGGCATCCTTGCAGCACGGCTCAGCGGGGTAAGGGTCGTTTTCATCACGAACCAGAACCATTTCCAGCGGCACCCGTGGGAGATCAATCCCATCTGGATCCTCCTGAACTTCATGCTGCGGCGGTACCTCCACCTGGCGAAAGCCGTGATTGTACCTGATTACCCGCCGCCGGATGCGGTCAGCGAGTACAATATCGTCGTACCGTGGCGGGATGCAGCCCGGTACCATTTCACCGGGCCGTTCCTCGATCTCGATGTCACCCGGTATACGTTCTCCCAAAAGACGATCTTCTGCAGTTTCGGGGGAGAGCCCTACAAGCTCCCGATGTACCAGCTCCTCAGGAAGATCGCCGACCGGAGGCCGGATCTCTTCTTCGACGTCTTCTACACGGGAAAACATCTCCCGGAGTCCTCGGAAAATTTTATCTCCCACGGGTATGTCCCGAACCTGTACGAGCACCTTGCCGCAGCAAAGATCGCGATCGTCCACGGCGGCCTGACGACCCTCCACGAGGCCCTGCTCTTCGAAAAGCCGGTGCTCATCGTGATGGATCCCAACCACCCCGAGCAGCAGAACAATGCCCGGAAGATCGCGGACATGGGGGCCGGAATCGCCATCGATGGCAGGTACGTGACCCTGGAAGCTCTCGAAGCCCTGGTGACAAAAACACTGGAGATCTCCCCGAGATCATTCTGCGAATCGCATGCATGTATCGACGGCAGGAAAAATGCCTACGCTATCATCGCACAGGTATCAGGGCTTCCGGAACAGTAGCCCCCTGCCCTGCAGGGACAGCCCGGGTATCATCGAAGGTACGTGACATGGCAGAGCCAGCTTCCGTCCCACGCGCTCTCATCCTCGTCGTTCACGGGGCCGAGATCTTCGACTCGGGGGAAGTGGCGTGGCTGATACGACTCCTCCGGCCCACTCGGACGATCGTTGCCGGCGTGATGGCGCGGACGGCTGCAGAAGAGTCCGGGCTTCCCGTGGAATTCGACGGGGCGCCACCAAGCCGGATCATCCGCTCCCTCAACGGAGAGGTTATCCTCGGGAACCATGCCAAGACCCCGGAATCCGGGGAGATCTTCGGGTCGGTCATTGCGTCCCGGCTTGGCAGGCGGGGGCTTGTCCAGGTCGAGTGCACAAAGAAGGCTGTCATCGTCTGGGACGGGGGCGACCGCAACCTCGGGCTTTCCGTTGCGGGCAGGATCGGCTTTTCCCTTGAGATCCTCGAGAGCCCGCCTGCCAACCGTGAGGAGGAACGAAGCATCCGGGGGTGCCTGCCGGGGGAATCCGTGTACGTGGACGGAACAATCATCGGGACGGCGACGGATAGCACCGTAATCCTCCGGAAACGGGGATCCCGGATCGAGGCCGTACGCGGGCTTGCCCCGAAGGAACACGGCCTTGAGAAGCTCGATACGACCTGCCCGGATCTTGCGACCGCATGGTGCAAGAGCGGCCCGATCCGGCTCCATCCCCCCTCAAAGGGCGGGGGGTCCGCGGTCCGTTCCGGCCGGATCGCCGTCGTCGATCACTGCGGGCACGGGCTCTACGGGCAACTCACGCCCGATTGCTGCGGTGTCCTTGCCATTGGCGATGATACCACGGCAGTCTGCGGGCATATCTGCATGCACCGCGGGATCCCGGTGCTCGGGATTGTTGACGGGGACCGCGACACGTTCCTCCCCTCCGCCTTTGCACCAGGTTCCGTCGTGCTTGAGGCAGTCGGCGAACGCGACGATGATCTCGGGAGGGAGGTCGCCGGGATGGTGGGAAAGGGACCAGTCCGGTGGGCCGACTGGACGGCCCGGGTCACCCGCCGGCTCGGTTCGCGGGTACGGGTAGTTATCGATAAGCGGGCACTCCCATGATGCGGTGTGCCGAATGCAAGGGGAAGGGGATGTGCGGGCTGCCCCGCTGCCCGATCCTGAGCCGGTTCCATGCACGGCTTAAAATCAAACCCGCGAGCAGCTATTCCGGCGGGAGCCCGTCGCTCTTCATCGGGAGTTACGGGTACCCGGAGGTGAGCGGCGGTCCCTTGCTGATCGACGATCCCGACAACCCTCCCCTTTGGCTTGCCGAGGGACGCACTATTGACGATATCGTTGGGATCCGGGCACGGACAATCCGCGGTACTTCCGGTATCCGCTCGTATACCGGGTCCCTGCAGGAGATTGCCCTCTCCAGCCGGCCGGTCGATGTCGAGGTCTCCTTCGCCCGCCCGGTCTCGTTTGACCTCGCCTTCGATGGCACGGTTGCGCCGGTCGGGCTCTCCGCGGCAATGAAGGCGATCGACGTCATCGGGAATGCCCGGGTCGATCGCATCGTCGACAAGGTCACCTCGGACACCGACATGAGCGCGACGGACGCCTGTGCCACCCTCTCTTCATCAGAGGTTGACGTGTACCGCATCACCCAGCTCTTTTCGGCCGGCCTTCTCGGCAGGAAACGGACATTCGTCCCCACCCGCTGGGCGATAACCGCAGTCGACGACACCGTCTCGACCCGCCTGAAAAAGGCGATTGCGGGGTACCCGCCCCTCCCGGAGATCCGGCTCTTCTCCGGCAAGGTATTCGGCAACCGGATCGTCTGCATCCTCGTCCCCGGCGACTGGAAGTACGAGATGATCGAGATCTGGAAACGCCACACGCTCTGGGGCGGGGACGAGGACATGATCGTGCAGGACCGGGAAGGGATGGTAAAACGCGGGTATTCGCCTATCTCGGGGGCATACTATTCGGCACGCCTCGCCGCCTGCGAGTACCTTGCTGCGCAGCGCCGGTGCGCCCGGGTCATTCTTGTCCGGAGCGTATCGAACGAGTACTGGGCGCCTCTCGGCACATGGGTGATCCGCGAAGCATCGCGGAAAGCCTTTGCAGCGCCGGCACAGGCATTCCCGACGCTCGATGCTGCGGTTGCGGAAGCTTCCCTGCGCCTTGGTTTCTCCGACTGGGTCAGGCACAGCACGCTCCTTCCCGAGCTGAAGTCCCAGCGGACGCTCTTCCAGTTCTGAAAAGAAGGATCCTACGAACGGGAACCGTTGTTGTTCAATTGTCGGCGGTAACGTTCGCGGATACCCTCCAGGGTCTCGATGTCCGCGATGTCCTTGTCATCGCGGATACGGATGAACCGGGGGAACCGGAGGGCGAACCCCGCGTCGTACGTCGGGCTTGTCTGGATCTCCGAATAACCGACCTCAAAGACGAGCGTCGGTTCGAACCGGACCTCCTTTTCCAACGTCGAGATGACCGTATCTTTGAGGAGATCGTACACTTCCGCGAGCTGTTCGTCGGAAAAACCGGTTGCTACCCGCGAGAGCGGGAGGAGTTTTCCCTCGCTCTGGCAGGCAAGGAGGAACGATCCGAAGAGATGGGCGCGTTTTCCCTCGCCCCAGTCAGCACCGATGACGGCGAGATCGAGGGTGTCCACGGCAGGCTTGATCTTGATCCAGTTCTTTCCCCGGAGCCCCGGGGTGTAGGGGGAATCCGGCACCTTGAGCATGATCCCTTCATGGCCTGCATCGAGTGCTTTTTTGTACGTCGCATCGATGACATCTGCATTGTCGCTTACGACCTGGGGGGCGACGAAGAACCGGACGGCATATTCAAGCTTTTTCCTCCGCTCGGAGAAGGGGAGGTCGATCAGCGTCTCCCCGTCGAGATACAGGATATCGAAGACATTGGGGATGAGCCGGATCGCTTCCTGCGCCTCGGCAATTCCATGCTTCCGGCGGAACCTCCGCAGGACAGACTGGAACGGCAGCGGGCGGTCGTTCTCGACGGCAATGACTTCGCCGTCAATGATAAGATCGTGGTCGGTCGCGGTCAGGAGCTGCTGGATCACGTCGGGAAGGGCACCGGTGACGTCCTCCAGCCGCCGGGAGTACATCCGGGCCCAGTTCCCCTTCTTGTGGAACTGGAACCGGGACCCATCGTATTTGAACTCGGCGGCGACCGCGCCATGATCGGCGATCATCTCCGCAATCGTCCCCTGCTGGGCAAGCATCATGCGGACCGGGTGGAAAGGCGTGAGACGGACTTCGGAGAGGGCAGACGGGCCCTTCTTTGCCAGCCGCGCGACTTCCCCGAGGTCGTTGAGGACCTGCATCGCGTGCTCGACGAGCGCCGAATCGACCGAGAATGCCTTAGCGACGGCTTCCCGCACGCTCCCTTCACCGACGCCGATCCTGAGCTCCTCCAGCATGATCCGTGCAAGATACCGCCCTTCCAGCGGCCGGGCGTCGTTGAGGAGGACCATGACTGCCCGGATCTTCTCCTTCTGCGAGGTCCTGCCCTCCCGGGCTGCAATCCCCGTAAGGCCGGCGTAGACCTCGGCCAGCTCGAGAGGATGGGCGGAGAGCGACGTCTGGGTCTTGACTGCCAGGAGCTCCTCGACTGCTTTTCCCACATCCCCGGTACGGTTGATCGTGTCGATGACCTCGCTCTTCTGGAGGCCGGTGACATTCCTGACCGCTTCGTACAGCAGGTTCGGGCCGATCCCCAGTTTCTGCGAGCTCCAGTCGGGGAAGATCCGCCCCATGATGAACCGGACGAAGATAGGGAGTTCCTCGTCCGAGAGGTCCGGGATTTCGCGGGAGACGATGTCGATCATCTCGAGCCTTCCCTTCGTCCCTTCGAGTCTCTCGCAGCACCGGGAAAAATCAATAAAAAGCATGCTTTCTCTTCTTCTCTTGCAGCAGGCACCAGATTAATATTGTGATACCGGCGTCGTCGTGCCCGCGAAAGCCTCGCGACCGGACCGTTCCTTTCAGAGCGTGAACTCCTGGGGCGATGTCGGGCACGTCCCTTTCTGGGATGCAACGATGACCGTTGTCCCGTCATACAGGAGCCCGAGCCCGTTCCGTGCCGAGGAGAACGCTTTCTCGGGGGTATTGTTGATCTCGCTCAGATGGGCAAGCACGATTGTCGGGACATTGCCCCCGAGCCGGCAGAGGCATTCGGCTGCGGCGGGATTCGAGAGATGCCCCCGGTCCGACCGGATACGGCGTTTCAGGGACTCCGGGTACGGCCCTTCCTTCAGCATCACCGGGCAGTGGTTGCTCTCGAGGATCACGCCATCGCACCGGAGGAGGCTCTCCATCATCCCGGCGTTCACAACCCCGGTATCGGTGCAGACCCCGAGGGTGGCGCCATCTTCGCGCACGAGAAAACCGCAGGGACCCCGTGCATCATGGGATGTCGCGAAAGCTTCTATCGTAAAATCCGCCACAGAGAATGTCTGGTGGTACCCGCAGGGAACCGAGTTCAGGTGCTGGCGGGACCTGCAGCGGAATTCAAGTTCGCCGATCGTTTCTGTCGTTGCGTAAACGGGAATATCGAGCCGGCGGGAGAGGACATCGACGCCGGCGATATGGTCGCCGTGTTCGTGGGTGACGAGGATCGCCCGGATCGGATCCGGGCTCCGGCCCGCGGTCGCGAGGCGCCTGAGCGTCTCCTTTGCCGAGAGGCCGGCATCGACCAGGATGGAGCCCGATGCCCCTTCGACGAGCAGGCAGTTGCCCTTGCTCCCGCTCGCGAGAATCGTGCACCGCATTTATGGAAAAGAGTGGATCGTGATCGTATATACCTGATGGCAATCAGGAAGCACTTTTCAGGGATTACGTTACTTCCGGGCGGTGAGGTCTTCGATCTCCGCAAGGACCGGGGCGATGGTCTTTGAGTTGATTGAACGGCGCAGGATCGCTGCGAGCTTCCTGCAGTAGTGGATGTGGGTGAGCTGGAAGCTGACGATTAACCCGAAACAGAAGGTCGTCAGTGCGATCAGGCAGTAACTGATGACATCAACCATGATCAGGTCTCCCGTGCCAGTTCGTCTACGATCGGGACGGTCGAGTCCGCGTCAGCGCACTGTTGTGCGATGACCATGAACCTTTTTTTGTAATACTCCGTCAGGATAAGATATCCGAGGATCAGGCCGATGACAAATGTCATGAAGCCGATCCCGATATAGATCACCAGATCCATCATTAAATCCGCCATTATGCTGCCTCCGTGGGTTTCCCGAGTATATTAAATAAAGATAGCGGAGATTTAAATACCTGTTGCAGTGCCTGTCACAGGTCCGGTATGACGTGGATGGACGTCGCTTTGATGCAGGCGACAACATTCGTCCCCGTTGACAGGTCCAGGTCTTCGCAGGATTTTCTTGTCAGGAGGGCGCTCTGGGGTACGCCGCCGCAATCCACCGTAACCCGGGTGAACGGCCCGAGAGGAGTCATCTTCGAAATCGTCCCCTTCAGGCAGTTGCGGGCGCTGCTCTGCGCCCCGGTCCCTGCAAGGCTCAGGGTCACATCTTCCGGCCGGATGCAGAGGCAGACCTTCGAATTCGGCTTCTCTTCCGTCACCGCCTGGAATCTGACCTGCCCGACTGCAATCGTCGCGAGGTTGTCCTCGCTGTTCTCGACAATTCCCCCGCGGATGGGCTCGATCCCGACGAACGAGGCAATCGCCCGGTTCACCGGATGGTAGAAGATCATGTTGAGATCGCCTGTCTGGACGAGTCGCCCGTCCATGACGACCCCGATCCGGTGGGCGAGGCGCTGCCCCTGGATCATGTCGTGGGTCGAGAGGACCATGGTGGTCCTGAACTTCTTATTGATACGCAGAATCAGGTCTTCGATCATCTCTGCGTTCGTAGGGTCGAGGTTCGCGGTCGGTTCGTCGAGAAAGAGAATGTCGGGTTTTGTCACGATCGCCCGGGCAATGGCGAGCCGCTGCATCTCCCCCCCGGAGAGGGAGACGGCACGGCGCCCCGCAAGATGGGAGAGCCCGACGAGATCGAGGGCGGCTCTTACCTGTTCCCCGATCTCCCCGCGGGGGACCTTCCGGAACTTAAGGCCGGCCGCGACATTCTCCTCGACCGTTGTGTTCAAAACGGTGGGCTTCTGGAAGACCATCGCCATCTTCCGCCGGACCCTGAACCGTTCCTCCGGGTGACCATCGATCCGGGAATTGTCGATGGTGATCGTCCCTGCTGTCGGCATATCGAGGAGGTCGAGGAGGCGCAGCAGCGTGGTCTTCCCGCTCCCGGATGGACCGATCAGGGTGAAGATCTCCCCCTTCCGGATCTCGAGGCTGACACCATCGAGGATTGCCCGGCCGCCCACGCTGCGCGACAAGGCTTCCGCCCGGATCATCAGACGGATCCTCCCATGGCCTGCCACTGCTCCTTCGAGAGGGTGGATGTGATGATGTTCATGACGATAACGACGATGAGGGCAATCGAGAGGAGGATGATCCCGAGCGCGATCGAGAAGCCGAAGTTGCCGATCCCGGTCTCGAGCGTGATCGCGGTGGTCAGCACCCGGGTCGCCCCCCGGATATTCCCGCCGATCATCATGGCGACACCCACCTCGGAGATCGCCCGCCCGAAGCCCAGCACGATTGCGCTCAGGATGGCGAACCGGGCTTCCCTGACGATGGTTGCGATGCTCTGGAGTTCCGTCGCTCCCAGCGAGGTGAGCATGTCGCGGATATCCTTTCCCACCCCGGTTAAGGCCGAGATGAACAGCCCCATCATGATCGGGATGATGAGCACGGTCTGCCCGAGGATCATCCCCTCCGGCGTAAAGAGCAGGCCGAAGAACCCGAACGGCCCGGACCGCGAGATGAGGAGGTAGATGACGAGCCCGACAACGACTGTCGGCACTGAGTAGAGGGTCTGGATGACGACGATCAGCGCACGTTTTCCGTGGAATTCCCGGAAATGGATCAGGCCCGCAATGGGGAGCGCAATCAACGCGGCAAGGAGCGTTGCGGAGAGAGAGATGAAGAGGGAGAGTGCGGCAATCTCGAAAACCTCTGGGTTGAGCGTGACGATCAGGTTGATTGCCTGGGAAATCCCGTCAAGAATTGCGTTCATCCTGCAGTACCCCGCTTCCCTGTATCAACAATTGGAATCCCTTCCGATATACCTCTCCGTATCCTCTGTTCGTTCTATTCATTGTTTTCCTAAAACTGGTTCCGGAAATCATGCGGAACAAAAAATGAAATTTTTTATGTTGTCGTTGCAGCCGCTGCAGCGGTTGTCGCTGCCGCGGTGGCTGCAGGCTTGACATCTGTCGCCTGAGTGGTGTGGTCGCCGACCCAGCCTGCCGGAGCTTCGGGTACGGAGACGCTCATCGGGGTGAACAGCGACTTGCCGTACTTGTCTTTCCCGAAGTCTGCGATCTTGGTCTGGGTGTCGTCGGCAATCAGGAAGTTGACGAAGTTGTTCGCCATCTGGATCTTCTCGATGGGCTGCTTGTCGTTATAGACGGTCATGACGCTGTAGATATTCAGCAGGCTCTTGCCGGATGCCACCAGCGGGACGACCGAAAGGTTGGTCTTGTATGCAAGGTAGGTCCCTTCATCGGTCAGGGCGTACGCGTTCTTCTCGCTCGCCATCTGGAGGGTCTCTCCCATGCCCTTGCCGGCCTCGATATACCAGGCGCCGGACTTCTGGACGTTTGCAGAGTAGTTGTATCCCGCGCTCTTCCAGATATTCTGCTCTGCAGTGTGGGTACCCGATTTGTCGCCGCGCGAGACGAAAGCAACGCCGGCTGTCCCGTTCGTGCCCTTCACGATCAGGGTCGTGAACGCCGCTTCGGGCGCCATGTCCCTGATGCCCGCCGGATCATTTGCGGGTCCCACGATCTCGAAGTAGTTCGAGGCGAAGGAGCGCCGGTTCAGGCCGAATCCGTCCTTCATAAAAGCGAGTTCCTGCGAGGGCGAGTGGACGAGGAGGATGTCGGCATCGCCGGCTTTTGCAAGCTCGATCGCCTTGCCGGTGCCCTGCGACGTGATCTTTAAGTCAACGTTATACTTCTCCTCGAAGATGGGTTCGAGGTAGTTGAGCAGGCCGGTGTCATACAGGCTCGTTGTCGTCGCGATGACAAGCGTTGACTTTTCTGCTGCTGCAGTTGTTGCGGCAGGTGCTGCGGTTGTCTCGGCCGGTGTCGCCGGCTGGCTTGTACATCCGCTGAATACTCCCATAGCAACGAGGAAGAATACGAGCAGAATCGTTGATAGTTTCAAGGAACCTCTCATTATCATCAGTCCTTTCCAGAGAACATAGAGCACGATGATAGATATTATTTATTATCCGACTTTGTATAATTCCAGTCATTAACCAACTGGTAAGGCAGGTGGTATAATCATTTGTTATACCTGCAGATGGTCAGTCCGGGAATTTTTTCATCAGTTCCCGGAATACAGCAGCGCCAAGAATTTTTTCGGTCTCTTCCCGGTACCGGGTCTTCATCAACCCGATCATCATCCTGCTGCCTTTTCCGGTAGTAAGGATCCCGACCCTTTCGGCCCTCGTTACCAGCTCTTCCTGTTCCATCATGGCAAAATACGGCAGGACATAATAGTGCGGGACTTCGAGATATTCCGCGAGTCTCCTCGTTGTCGGAAATTTGATCCGGAAACCATCCTGTACGAATGTAATGGTAATCGCCTGTTCCTGGATCTGGATGCGTACCGCAGCATCAAAGAGGGTATCGATGGAAATTACGACCATAACCTGATTCATGGGGATATTGGATAACATCCCTTAAAGAAGATGGGTACTGCCCGTTCTCTACCGCTCAGTCCCGATCTGCTGTCCAGTGTCGCACTTCTCGAACCGGCAGAGAAAAGGATCATAGGCTGGTAAGGGTCCCCCGGTCAATGGCGTTGACGGGACGGCCCCTCTCTGGATGAGGGTGTTGTTCGAGGTTCCCTGCGTCCCTCGGGAGACCCGTCCTGATCTACCCATTTCTGGGCGATCTTTTATATGCACCATCAATTAATAAATAGTTATTGTCAATCAAAATATATTGATTTAACCGTACCATTCTCCTGTCGGGGGATAAATCGCAAGGATTTTCACCTAGCAACCGAAAAAACCTCTTTTGATCTTTCATGGGTGCCAGCTCTGATGTCATGCACGATTTTGTAACGCAGGAGATCCGCCGTCTCTATTCAACGTACAATGGCTGGAATATAACATCGCGAAGCCAGAAAACCGAGTACGATGAGGTCATTTCCCTTCAGCGGTTCGAAAGCGGTCACCGGGAAATTGTTAAAGTTGGAGTTACCTTCGCAAAGGAGATCAATCCGGATCTCATCAACACGGTAACAATCCCGGAGCGCTCACCCGACGGGACCGTGGCACGGTTCAGCGCAGCCCTGGTCCTGCCTCTCAACGCAGATACTTCAGCAGCTCCGGGGAATGTCGCCGTCCACCACATGCATTCGTTTGCCTATGATGGCGATTCACTCATCTGGCTCAAGAAGCCGGTCTGCGCAAGTGCGGGTGCGGCAGCGCCGTCTGCCAAATAAACCCGGCACTCCTTTTGTTAACCAAATCAGTATAACCCACTTTTAGAAATCGCTTTTTATCCATTCTTCAGAACGCTTATATACTCCTCTCGCAGACTATTTTCGTTCAACAAATTAATTCAATTAACTAAATCTGAAAATTAACCTATGGAGATGTTGAATGACTGATGCAAAACTTGATTTGAAATACGTTCCGACCACGTGCCCGTACTGCGGTGTTGGCTGTGGCCTGAACCTTGTTGTCAAGGGAAACACGCTGGTGGGTGTTGAACCCTACAAGCGTTCCCCGATCAACGAAGGCAAGCTCTGCCCCAAGGGGGAGACCTGCTGGGAGACCGTCCAGAAGCCGGGTCGGCTGACAAAGCCGCTGATCAAGAAAGATGGCAAGTTTGTCGAGGCCTCCTGGGACGAAGCCCTTGACCTGATCGTGAAGAAATTTACGGAGATCTACCAGGCCGGCGGCCCCAAGGCGCTGGGCTTCCAGACCTCCTGCCGTACGGTCAACGAGGACTGCTACGCACTCCAGAAGTGGGCACGCTGCGGATTTCTGACAAATAACGTCGACAACTGCGCCCGTATCTGCCATGGACCTTCCGTTGCCGGTCTCTCGCTCTCGTTCGGGTCCGGCGCAGCCACCAATCCGTTCGAGGATGTACTCAACTCCGACCTGATCGTCATGTGGGGCTCCAATGCCGTCGAAGCCCACCCGCTTGCCGGCCGCCGGGTCATGCAGGCCAAGAAAAAGGGCATCCCGATCATTGTTGTCGACCCGCGGCTCTCCGCCACCGCACGGCTCGCAGATGACTGGATCCGGTTCAACCCGTCGACCCACATCGCGCTCGCCAACAACATGATGTACCACATCATCAAGGAAGGCCTCGAGGACAAGGAGTTCATCAAGGAGCGTACGAAAGGCTTCGATGACCTCAAAAAGACGGTCGAGAAGTATGCTGACGCCACGAATATCCACGGTGTCCCGCAGGAGAAGGTCAGGGAGTTTGCCCGCAGGTATGCAACCGCAAAGAACGCGGTCATCATCTACTGCCTCGGCATCACCGAGCTGACCACCGGGACCGACAACGTCCGGTCGATGGGCAACCTCTCGCTCTTAACCGGCAACATCGGGCGCCCGGGTGTGGGTGTCAACCCGCTCCGCGGCCAGAACAACGTGCAGGGCGCCTGCGATATGGGCGCATACCCGAACGTCTTCTCCGGCTACCAGGCGGTGGCAGTCCCCGACAACCGGGCAAAGATGGAGAAGGGCTGGTTCCTGAAAGAGGGCTCGCTCCCTGACTGGTATGGCGTGACCTTAACCGAGCAGATCAACCAGGCCGGCGACCCGATCAAGGCAATGTACTTCCTCGGCCTGAACCCGACGGTCTCTTACCCCGACTCGAACCATGTCCGGGCCCAGCTGCAGAAGCTCGACTTCTGCGTCATGCAGGATATCTACTGGAACGAGAGCTGCGAGTTCGCGGACGTCGTACTGCCCGGCACCTGCTTTGCCGAGAAGGACGGCACGTTCACGAGCGGCGAGCGCCGTGTCAACCGCGTCCGGAAGGCTGTCGATGGCCCCGGCGAGTCGAAGTACGACTGGGAGATCATCAGCCTGCTCGCGAAGAAGATGGGCCTCAAGGGATTTGACTGGAAGTCTGCAAAGGACGTCTGGGATGACATGCGTGCAGTCACCCCCGGCCAGTTCGGTGTGACCTACGAGAAGATCGAGAAACCCGAGGCAATCCACTGGCCTTGTCCGACCATCGAGCACCCGGGGACGCCGATCCTCCATATCGGGAAGTTCTCCGCGGCGGATGGCAAGGGCACCATGTTCGGCCTCGAGTACCGCCCGCCGGCAGAAGTAGCCGATGCGGAGTACCCGTTCACGCTCATGACCGGTCGTGTGATCTTCCACTACCACACGAGGACCCAGACCGACCGCTCCCCGACTTTGCACTACGAGGTGCCCGAGAACTACGTCCAGATGAACACGCAGGACGCAAAGGAGCTCGGGGTCAAGAACCTCGAGAAGATCAAGGTGACGAGCCGCCGCGGCGAATCCATCGCCATTGCGCGGGTAAGCGAGGACGTCGCCCCGAAAGTCATGTACATGCCCATGCACTTCTACAAGGGTGCAAATCAGCTCACCAACACCGCGCTCGACCCGCTCTCCAAGATGCCGGAGCTCAAACACTGTGCCGTCAAGGTTGAGAAGATCACGGAGGCATGAAGATGGCAAAGAAAGGCGATATGCTCTACGCATGGACCAATGACGCCAATATCAAGGAGAAAGCAGAACTCGGCGGCGCGGTCACGGCACTCTGGAAGTACGCCCTCGAGTCAAAGACCGTCGATGCAGTTCTGGCGGTCACCAAAGGTGTCGACCTGTATGATGCCAAGCCCGTCATCATCACCGATCCCAAGGACCTTGCAAAGACGGCCGGCTCGCTCCACTGCGGCACGCTGCTGATGGCAAAACTCATCAAGAAATACTTCGATGGCGCCGAGAATGTGAAGATCGGCGTTACCGTCAAGGGCTGCGACATGATGGGCATGTACGAACTTGCCAAGCGCAAGCAGATCAACCTTGACAATGTCATCATGATCGGCGTGAACTGCGGCGGCTCGGTCAGCCCTGTCAGTGCCCGTAAGATGATCAAGGAGAAGTTCGGTGTCGATCCCGAGAAGGTTCACAAGGAAGAGATCGATAAGGGCCAGTTCATCATCGAGTACGAGGGTGGGCACAAGGGCATCTCCGTCGATGAACTCGAAGAGGCCGGCTTCGGCCGCAGGACCAACTGCCGCCGGTGCAAGCTGAAGATCCCGCGGCAGGCCGACCTCGCCTGTGGGAACTGGGGTGTTATCGGGGAAAAGGCCGGAAAGGCAACGTTCGTCGAGGTCTGCTCTGAGAAGGGTGCAAACCTCGTCTCCGGCGCCGTCAAGGCCGGCGTCCTCGCAACCGAGGCAGCAAACCCCAAGGGACTCGAGATCCGGGCCAAGGTTGAGGGTGCAATGCTGAAGCTCGGCGACAAGTGGCGCAAGAAGAACTTCGAGGCCCTGGGCGAAGGAAAAGATCGTCTCAAGAAGATCATGGCCGAGACCGCACGGTGCATCAAGTGTTACGGCTGCATCGATGCCTGCCCGATCTGTTACTGTGTCGAGTGCACGACCAAGAACCCGAAGTATGTCGCGCCCGGCTACCTGCCCGTGGACTTCATGTTCCACCTGATCCGGTACGCCCACATTGCCGACTCGTGCGTCAACTGCGGCCAGTGCGAAGAGGTCTGCCCGGCCGAGATCCCGAACGCGCTCTTCATGCACTCCCAGCAGGTCGAGCTGGAGAAGATGTTCGGGCACATGCCGGGCGTCGACATGTCACTCCCGCTCCTTGCCATGGTCGAGGAGAAAGAGGAACGCGCCCGGCTCAACAACACCGGCAGCGACATGATCTACGAGAACGTCTTTTCCCCCGTCTCAAAGAAGTAAAGATATCCTCACAATTTTTTCTTTTTTTCCGTTGGTTTAAAAAATAGCATCATGAAGAAGACGGGTAATCCGGTGCTTCCGGAAGGTCTTCCACGGATGAAGGAATGAGGGACTTCTCACCGTCCGTCACCCGGATCGACCCGGTACGGGTGAGATTGTACCCTCCGACCTTCTCGAGAACCGCCCGGAAATCCGGTGACCTGATGAGGGAGACCAGCTTCCGGATCCGGGGATCGCTGAGAGTCTCCTTCCTCATGACCAGCTCGTAGTCTTCGATCGCAACAGGGAGGAAGAAAAACCCGTATGCACTGGCAATGCCGGATGTGCAGATCCCGGCATCGGCAAATCCGTCCCGGATCGCAGCGGCGACCGCAAGAGGGCTGTGGACCTCCTGAAGGTAACCGTCAATCTGCCGGGGATCGATACCTTCCTTGGCAAGCAGGGAATCGAGGACCACCCGCGACGGCGTTCCTCTCGGCGTATTGATGAAGCGTGTATGGAGAAGGTCCGTAACATGCAGCTCATTGCGTGAGGCGATGCCGAGCCCGATTTTGGCGATATGAATGAAGGCGAGAACTCCGGAGTGGGGAAAAAGGCTTCCCGGCAGGTATGCCGTCGGAGGAGCGTTGACCGGAAGAACCAGGGGAGCTGCATGGCAGTTGTTCCCGGCAAGGGCGGATATCCCGGCAGTATTCCCCGGGTTCGTGGCCTGAATGAATAATCCCTCATTACGGGCGAGCCCGCCAAGTTCCTCGAGTGCCGGGTCGATGGATCCGGTAAAAATGAGGGTGCGCCCGATGCTCCCGGGATCGGTCGTCAGCAGGACTTCGAGCGTAGTGCCTGCCTCGTATCCCTCGACCGGGGCAGGGATATGAACGTACCCGTTGGCTTTCACGGTTGCCATCTGGACAAAACCGCCTTTCCCATGGGGGGTGGCGATCAACTCGTTCCCCAGACGGCAGACAAAGAGAGGGACAAACTCGTCAAAACCGGGGTCGGAGGTGAGCGTCTGTGCAAGTCTCGCCGCGATCCGGAAGCGGGGCACCGGTGCAAATCCCCAGTGTTCGAGCAGGGGAGCTGCAAACTCCCGCAAGACGGTCTGGGCAGCGAGCGGGTAGCCCGGGAGACCGATGACCGGTTTCCCCTGGATATTTCCCAGCATGACCGGTTTGCCCGGCTTCACCGCTACGCCGTGGAAGACCAGGTCCCCGAGCGACCGGATCACTCCTTCAGTAAAGTCCCGGGTACCTGCTGACGACCCGGCTGAGATCAGGACAAGGTCGTTTTCCGCAACGGCCGCTTGCAGGGCTTTTCGGATAAGATCGGGGTCGTCCGCCACGATCGGGTAGCGGGTACACCGGGCACCCATCTCGGAGAGGAAGACCTGCGCCATGATCGTATTGCTCTCAACGACCTGACCTGGCTTTGGCCGGACACCGAACGGCACGAGTTCGCTGCCGGTCGGGATGATCCCGACCCGCACCGCGAGGACGACGACCTCGGTGATCCCGTAGGTGACCAGGGCCCCGATATCGAAGGGGCGGATCAGGTGGCCGCGGGGAAGGACAAGCCTGCCCTGTTTGACATCCTCTCCTGCAGGGCGGACATGTTGACGGGGAGGGGCGGACTTTCGGATCTGGTAGCGGCCACCATCTTCCCAGACATCCTCGATCATGATGACCGCATCGAACTCCGGCGGTAGGACATTCCCCGTGTTGACCCTGACTGCATGCATGAGCGAAAGCGGGGTCCTGTCGGAAGCACCAATCGTCTCCCTGCTCCTTACCGCGATGCCGTCCATGGCAGAGACGCTGACTTCCGGGACGGAATACTGCGCAAAGACCGGCTCCGCAACAACCCTGCCGGATGCCTCCGTCACCGGAACGGTCTCGGTCCGGGACGGGGTAGGGAACGAGGCCGTGAGGAGCCGGAGGGCCTCATCGAGAGAGCGGAGTTCAAGGTAGCGTTTTACCATCGGGGATCACGGGTTTTTTGTGAACGAAATGAGCTGGTACCGGTATTTTTGGTGTTGTTCGAATAAACAATTATTGTTAACCACCGGGAAATATCAATGGGACTTCGAAAAAGCATCGCGACTCCCGTTTCCAAGGATATATCCTTCTCCGGTAACGATATCCTGTACAGGAAGGAACGGATGAAACACTTGTCCATCGGTCTTGAGGAAGCGCTCGCAATCACCCTCGGGCATATCCGGCCTCTCGGTGGTGAAGAGGTCGATCTCTCGGAGAGCACGGACCGTGTCGCTGCAGCAGACCTCTGTGCACGTGTCGACTCCCCGTCAATCGACTCCTCGCTCAAGGATGGGTATGCGGTCAAATCCGGCGATGTTGCTAGTGCAAACACGGACATCCCGGTTCGCCTGCGGCTGAATGGTTTCCTTGAGGCCGGGGGAAAGACCGAACTCACCCTTGGGGAAGGGACGACGATCCGGGTCCTGACCGGTGCCCGGATCCCCCGCGACGCCGATGCGGTCCTGTCCGAAGAGTTCACACGGCAGGACGGGAGCGATATCCTTGCCATGAACTGTGCAGAACCCGGGCGCAATATCCTCTCCCGCGGGACCGATGTGGCGTGCCATTCCGGCATCGTGAAGAAAGGGCAGGCATTATCGCCGGGAATCGTCGGGCTTCTTGCTGCTGCCGGGCACAGCCGGGTCCCGGTCTTTAAGAACCCGACTGTTGCCATCATCGGTACTGGTGACGAGATCGTTGCACCGGGCGAGGCGCTCTCCGAGGGTAAACTGTACGCGAGCAACATCCTGACAACCCATGCCTGGTGCCGGCGGTACGGGATGAAGACCATGATGGCGGTCGTCCATGACGATGTCGACACGCTCACAAAAACCTTCACCCGGCTCTCTGCAGATACCGATGCGATCGTGACGAGCGGTGGGGCATGGACCGGGGACCGGGACTTTGTTGCCCAGGTGTTCGAGGGGCTCGGCTGGAAGCAGTACTTCCACCGGATCCGGATCGGCCCGGGCAAGGCGGTCGGCTTCGGCATGCTCCAGGAAAAACCCGTCTTCATCCTGCCCGGGGGACCGTCCTCGAACCTGATGGGATTTCTCCAGATCGCGCTGCCCGGCCTGCTCACCCTTGCCGGCAACGCAAACCCGCATCTCCCCGTGGTGAATGCCCGGCTTGGTACCGATCTTGAAGGGCGCCAGCGCGACTGGACCAATTTCTTCTTCGGGAGGCTCGAGGAAGGGGGAGACCTTCCGGTCTTTTACCCGCTCAGGGACAGCAGCAGGCTCCGGGCCATTGCAGAGGCCGATGCAATTGCGGGAATACCCGAAGGGCGTGGGCCGCTCGTGCGGGGATCGGTTGTTCCGGTGCAGGTGCTGAAGTAGCCGGCACTTTTTTCGGGAGAAAATTTCAGGTCGTTCCGGAAACGCAAGGGATAGTTGGTTAACTACGTTTGCAACCCCTTGTTAATCACTTGCTTTACCTATTGATTGTGAATTCAACAAAATATATTTACATCACTTTCCAATTCTATTCAGGTATTAACATGCTCAACAATATCGACACGACCCAGGTTGTCCAGTACAAAAAAGAGATCCAGGCAGATCCCAAGGAAGCGAAGTTCACCGCAAAGATTGAGGGGGACTGGCTCTTTGGGGAAGGTGGTCCCCAGTTCCGTTCAACGGTGAAGGTCAAGGACGGCACTTATACCCTGGAAGCGAGCCACCCGAACTTCGCCGGCCCTGCCTGCCGGCCCGGCCCGATGGCGTTCGGGCTCTTCTGGTTCGCAGCCTGCTATACGAGCACCTTTGTCACGGAAGCGGCAATGCGCAACCTGAACCTTACCGCGGTGAAGACCCGGGTGGAAGCGGACCTCGACTACACCGCCCAGTTCGATCTTGGTAACAACCCCCTTATCACCGGGTACCGGGTGTTCATGGATGTCCGGGGGGACGTGATTGACGCGCAGGTCCAGGACCTGAAGGAGTATGCACTGAAGCGGTGCATGGGCATGTTTACTATCCGGAACGCAATAGCGCTGAATGCCGAAGTGCGGCTCCTCAAATAATCCAGGGAAACGATCCGTCACTTTGGGATCAATTAAAGGGGGATTCAGACGTGTCCCTCCATGATCCTTTGAATATCTCCTCACTTTTCCCTTATTCCCGGTATCCGGGGATAGTGGGCATGATGATTAACACATGCGGAGTGGTTATCCGCATCAGAATGGTTTAATCCAGTTACCATCGGGTCCCAGATTTTCACGAAGGGCAACGATGATCCCATTCGCTTTTTTGCCAGAACAATGCCACGCTACCACATCTCCATCATCGAGGCTTACGCCGCCGCGGATCCTGGTCCCGAGCCCGCATTCGATGCAGAGATCCGGCTTTTCCTGTTCGATCCGCGGGATCATATCAAGGAATCCGCTGCCGTAGAAGAGGGAGCGAAGGTCTTTTTCCCGGTGGCTGAAGTAGAGGAATTCGTAGGGCTTGCCCTCGATGGAAAAGAGGCAGTAATCGCGGTCGTGACGGGAGAACCGGCGGTGAAGAATAATCGTTCTGCTTTCAGGCCGTTTCATCCGGCCACCCCCTCTTTTTTCGCCCTCGCAATGGTCACGATATACCGGTTCTTCCCCTCCGGGCTGACCGTCACATCATATCCCGTGCGGGAGAACGGGACCTCGACGGTATCCCGCTGGTCCCTCCGGACGAAGCAGGAGAACGATCCCCCTTCGGGCATTCCCTTCAGCTTCTGCTTGAGCCGGATCATAAGGGAGGTACAGGTAAGCGCCGTGAAGTCCGGTATCTCCCCCGTCGGTCTGTCGGTCATCTGAGATCGCTTCAGAAGAAGAGGATCCGCTGGTGGTTCCCGCCGGCATTCTTCGGTGCCGAGAAGAGGAGCTGTGCCAGTTCCTGGGTCCCGATATCCAGGACCCCCTTCAGCTGCTTGTTCTTCTGGGCACTCCGTCTCTGGAGCGACGGGGTGTGGGCATAGAACTCGAGGTTCTCGCTCCCGGACGCCGCGTCGATTACGTCCTGCATATTGAAGAAGACGTCGTCTGATTCCGCAGTATGGGTACCGGTCAGCGCGTAGACCCCGTCTTCGAGGAAGATGACCCGGGTCGCGATGCCCTGGTGGGCAGCGGCGATTGCAAAGGAGAGCGCCCCGAACGTATGCTCGGTCCCGTAGGGAGTCCTTGTGATCACGATGACCTGCGACGGTGATGCGGATTCTTTCTTCCCCCAGGACTCCGGCCGGGGCTCTGTCCCCCGGGCTATCCCGGCGATACCGGAGGACTCGCCGGCGATGGGATGGTTCTTCCTGAAACGGTCGATCGTTACGTTCAAATTCCGGATCTTGCAGGGCTCGATCGTGCAGGTCGAGATCACGATCCCTTTACCGTCATCCCAGGTGCTGTAGCCTCTCGCGCCGGCGCACCGGCTGCAGACAAGCATCGTGAACGGCAGGTTCTTCTTCCCCGCGACCTGCTCCAGTTCCAGAAAACCCTCGCCGATGTTCCTGAACTCCGTGGGTTTCTGGTTGAGGTGGCTGATGTGGATCCCGTCCAGATACGCGTACACTTCCGGAGCCATCTGCTCCTCGACGGCTGCATGGAGGCAGGTCAAGGAATACTGGCAGGGGCGGTTCATGTACGGCGACGAGAGCTGCAGGAAACCGAACGTTCCGGAGCCCGTTTCGTGCCGCCGCCAGACCCTGACGAGTTCCCGCCAGAACGACCGGGGGTAACTGTTCTGCCGCCCGTTCTGGTCGGAGATATTATTGGGGTATTTCATCTTCAGGGAAGAGAGGGAGATGCCCCGGAGATCCAGTTCCTCCCGGTCGCAGACGAGTCTTACCGAGGGGAGGGAGAGGATGATGTCCCAGAGCGGCAGGGTCTCCTCGTCATGGAGGCTGTAGAGCGAATCCCCGGTTAAGAAGAAGATGAAGAACGGGTCCTTTTCGCGGGAGGGGTGACGGAGAGCGTCCGGGTGGATCGCGACAAAGAAATTTTTCAGCGATTCGGCGACCCAGGAGAGGCGCTCAGCGGTCAGTTTTTCGCCGAAAAGGAAAGAATTGGATGCCATGATCTGAAACGCGGTGGTTAATACCTTGTATATGTTTCAAAAGATGTTAAATAGTTGTGTTACGGCTTCGTGCACCGGAGTTCCCAGAGCCCGGAACCGATCTTTTTCGTCACGCAGTTCATGCCGTTATCCCTGCAGTACTGGGGGATTGAGTCCTGTGCCGCGGGCGGGTGGTCGCAGGTCACGACCAGCGTGTCGCCCGCTGCCAGCTTTTTGCTCTCCTTCTGGACCGCGAGGAGACAGAACGGGCAGACTTTTCCGGTAAGATCCAGTTTTTTGTCGGTCATGGTGAAGCATACCTCCTTACGCAATCCCCTTCAGCATCGCAACGACGAGGCCGGAGATCCAGAGGGTGAAGACAACCGACCCGATGCACATCCCGATGACGAAGAAGAGGGATTTGATACTCCCTTCCGAGGTCATGACGCACTGCCGGAGCGGGCAGCCGCCGAGGATAACCCCGATGATACCGATCGCAATCCCGCCGATGACGGCAAGGATGACGTAGGCGAGGGGCGAGAGCCCGGCCGGTGCTCCCGGGACCGGGGTAAACCCGCTAGTCAGTAACCAGAAGAAATGCTCGAAAGCGGACGGAGTGATCAGCCAGAAGACCAGGTAGCCGATGAATGCACCAGCGATCAGGGCGAGGTACCCGTTCAGGAGCCGGGTGTGGCGGAACATGAAGAAGTCCCGGAACCCGCCGATGGAGCAGAAGCCCGAGCGCTGCCCGAGCCACCCGATCAGGATGCCAAGCACGATAGTCACGATGGGGACGGCGACCACGGCGATTTCCTTCGAGAGCCAGCCTGCTGCCATTATACTTCACGCTCCGCGATTGTTGTCGCGATCCTGATCCCGACCAGGACACCGGCAATGATCCCGAGGAGGCCGATGAAAGCTATCGCATCCCCGTAGCCGACCCGGAGCGCGATCCGGTACGGGCACCCTCCCATGAACAGGGCGAAGACCATGAAAAAGAGCCCGCCGAGCAGGTACCAGAGGTACGAAAGTGCCGAGCCGGTCTTTGCCCGGAACTCGTCGTACGTTTTCGCCGAGATGAACGCCCCGATGAGGACGCCAACGACCGTCATGACGGGCAGGACCGCGTTCTGCGAGATGGGGGCGGCGGCGAGCTTCATGCCGGTCAGGGCATTGACGCCGATGTTCACGACATCGCGGGTGTGGCAGGCGACACAGAAGCCATAGGCCTCCGGCCCGCCGGCACTGATGAGGAGGACCTGCACGAGTGCCGCGAGGATACCGATCAGGAGCCCCACTACAAGGGGGTTCCGGGCAAGGGAATCGATACCCGAGGGTTTATTCTCATTATCCATGCGGATGTATTTCAGAAGAAAGGTAATTAAATTTGTCGAATTAATCTGATGAATTAATTAATAAAGGTTTACTTCATTTTTGGAAATCGTTTAACATATTAATCTTCGGGAGCAATCGCTCCCTGGGTGACAAAATTTAAAAAAAAATCGAACCCGGATAAAAAATGAACAAATTATTTCAACCCATTCTCCTGCATTTCCTCCCGGACCTCGTCGATATGCATGACCCGGTCGAGGGCGGCACCGGTCAGGCAGTACCCCTGCTTGTCAAGGGCATAGACCGGGAACTTGGCCAGATCCTCGGGGACGGGTTTCGCGGTGAGTTTCTTGAAGTTGAGGAGGTCCTGGACATGCAGGCCGATCTTGTCGCAGATCTCCCGGAGTTCCACGATCCAGCGCTTGAGGTCCCGGACATCTGCCCCGTCCCATTTGAAAATCTGGTAAATTTTCATGTAGGCGTCGCGTTCCAGCATGATGTGGGTGGAGTTCTTGTCGGACTTCAGGTAGAATTCGAGAAAAGTCCGGGTATCCTTCACCTGTTGGGCGTGTTCGTAGGCGGCTGCCCGGCACTCTTTGAGCGCTTCCCTGAACGCTTCGGGTTCCATCTTACCGCCAAGTTTGGCGATATCGGTCGACAGTTCCTTCAGGTTCTCTTCAACCTCTTTCAGTTCGCTGATCAGTTCTTCGAATTTCTGGTTCAGCTCTACCCCGAAGAACGCCTCCATGTACTCGGAACCTTTCGCCATCAGAAGTACTTGGTAATCCCATCCTATAATCGTTCGTACTAAGGCAACATCTATCCATTAACGCGCCATAGGATGATAGGAAATATGCCCAGACTGCCACGAGTCAAGCAGGAGTTGTATACCAAAGGCGGGATTATCACGGAACGGGATCCCGACTTCTGTATCGTCCGGCTCCGGATGCCGGCCGGGATGATCTCCCCGGCCCAGATGAAAGGTGTTGGGGAGATCGCGGAGAGGTACGGCATTGATCAGGTTCACCTGACAACCCGCCAGACCATGGAGTTCCCTCACGTGGATCCTTCGAAGCTCGAGGGGCTCCTTTCCGAGCTCGAAGCGAACGGGACGCCGCTCGGGGCGGAACGCGAGGAGATCGTGAACGTTACCGCATGCCTCGGTTCACGGAACTGCAAGTTCGGGATCATCGACAGCGTCGGGCTTGCGAAAAAGATCGATACAGAGTTCTTTGGAAAGGAGCTCCCGATCAAGGTGCGGATCGCGATCTCCGCATGCCCGAACGGCTGCGAGAGCGAACGGCTCAACGAGATCGGGATCACCGGTATCCGTCGCCCGATCCGCGACCCGGGCCTCTGCACGGGGTGCGGGACCTGCGCCCACTACTGCCGGGAGAAGGCGATCCGCGTCGAGGACGGAATCATTGTCCTTGCGGCAGAGAAATGCATGGAGTGCGGGTTCTGCATCATGCCCTGCCCCTTCCATATCATCAAGGGTACCGACCCCCAGTTCCGGATCACCGTTGGCGGGCACCGGGGCCGGCACCCGAAGATCGGCCGGCACCTGATAACCGTCAACACCGAGGAGGATGTTCTCCGGGTTGTGGAGAAGATCATCTATTGGATCCACCGGCAGGCATCCACGGGTTCGCTCCTCCCCGAGCAGCTGGATGAGCTTGAGTTCGACACGTTCAAGAGAGAGATAGCGGCGCTCGTTTAGTAATCTCCCCTCCTTTTTTCCGCACGGGAGAGAAAAAAAGTGGTGGTTTCAGGTATTTTTCAATAGTTGATCGTCCGCATCGCGGTGAGCGTGTCAGGTACTTCCTTTCGGAAATAGGATTTGGGGTACCCGCAGCTCGGACACTTCCAGTCAGCGGGGAGCTGGGAAAAATCCGTGCCGGGCGGGATTGGCTTTGCCGCCATGACCTTGCACTCGTACTCTTCCATCCTGTCGGTATTGCACAGGATCGTGTTGAACGCCTTGGTCTCTCCCACTGCCGGGTCATAGACATGCCCGCACATCGTGCATCTGTATTTGTCCATCGTGATAACCTCCTTACCAGAATTATTTTTTCATGAAGAGGTGGCCGTAAACGGTCGCTCCCTTCCGCTTGGGGTGGCGTTCGCCAAGATCGCCGGTGTAATCGATGAACGTTGCCTTGGTGCCATCAACTTCGAGATCAACCTCGCCGGACGGTTTGTAACCGGGCATCATGACGTTGATCTTTCCGAAGACGTAGATCTCGCCCTTGACCAGCTGGCCGCCGACACGGCGGTTCGCGTTGCCCTTGAGGATGATCTTGCCGCCTTCCATGTGGGTGCCGAGGTGGATATCGACGTCTCCGTCGATGATCATCGTGCCGCCGGTCATGAAGCTGGCCACATCGGATCCTGCGTTCCCTTTGACCCGGAGGACGCCGCCCGACATGCCGCGCCAGTCGCCACGGTAGGCAGCGCCGAGGTAGTTCCCGGCATTGCCGTTGATGGTGAACTCCCCGCCCGCCATCGCGAGGGCGCAGAAGGAGTGGACATCGCCGTTGACCGTAAGCTTGCCGCCCTTCATCCAGCTGCCGGTGTACATATCACAGGCAGAGTTCACAACGACTTCTCCGGCGGTCATCTTTGCGCCGATGTACTTCATCTTCGTGCAGTCGCCGTTGATGACGATCTTCGTGTCGGCCGCGGTTGCGCCGGCGTTTCCGGCAATGGTGAAGAACTCCCCGAGCGTGGAGATCTCCTTCCCCTGGTATGCTCCCATTTTGGCGATCTGTTCGGCCGTCTTGCCGGCGAACGCGTCAGGGTTGACATTCTCGCATTCCAGGTAGAGGTCCGGTACTTGCTTTACCGTCAGTGTAACAGTTTCCATTCTCTTCGCCTCACGCCTTGGTTGCATCCACCGTGATGATGTGCTGATGCGGGGCATAGCTCTCGGGGACCGGGTAGTTGTTCTCGTTCACGCTGTAGTAGCGCAGGAACTTCTCCCGGACGTCGTGCATGACCTGCTTGTTCTCCGGTACCTTCGCGTCCACCCAGAAGGTCTTCTTCTGGCCCATGTCGACGACTTTTCCGCCCTCGACACAGATCCTGCCGTCCTTGAAGAGGTACGCTGCGTTGCCAAAGGCTTTCTCGATTGCCGGGCCATCGGACGGGAACTTATCGGGATTGATGTCGTAGATGGCGATGTCGGCGTTCATGCCTGCCTTTAAGCCGCCGTAGTCCTTCATGAGGCCGAGGCACTTTGCCGGGCCTGCACGGGTCATCTGGGCGAGCTCGTAGAGGGTGATCTCGCGGTCGATGTTGGCGAGGTAGGTTGCCCCGATAACCTTATCCGCGTTCTTGAACGTGTTGAGGCGTTCGTCACGGACCTTCTTGGACATCAGCCACGAGTAAACCCGCGGGTACCGGGTGAATGGCCCTGCGTTCGGGTGGTCGGTGGTGATGAAGCAGCGCATCGGGTCCTTTGCCATGAGGGCGATCTCGAGACCGATGCACCATTGTTTTGCACAGACGGAGATGTTCGGGTCGTAGATGTACGGGACGACACCGGCAGCGGTCTCGAGCTCGACATCCACGTTGAACCACTTGAGGTGGTTGAGGCCGTGGAGGTGGTGTTCGAAAGGCCCGTCGGCAGTCATCGTGGTCGTCTCGTCCAGGGTCACGTTCCCGGTGTCGATGGTGATGTTCTTCTGCTTGTTGACGTAGTCCATGACTTCCTTTGCCGCGGACTCGAAGTCGCCCCAGTTCGTTCCCTTATAGGAATGGAACTGCAGGTGGGTCGAGTGCATGACCTGCTCGCGGCCGAAGGTGTTCTTTGGCTTGACGCCTTCTGCGAGCTGCAGGGTCTCGATGGTTGTCTTGTAGTTGCCGGGGTTGCCGAGATCGTTCTGGTGGACATGCATCGAGTGCGGGAGGCCAAGGTACTCGTTCGCTGTCATCAGGCCGGTCATGATCTCGGCCGGCGTGATGTCGAAGTACGGTACCGGGTCGTGGATGGTCAGGCAGTTCAGTCCCCAGGCCCAGGCTTCGGTGCCGCCGGGGTTGACGACCTTGACGCCATACCCCTTCGTCTGGCGCATCAGCCAGGAGATGTACGCCGCGGTGTTCTCGACCTCGTTGTTCTTGAGGTACTCCATGATGAACCAGTTGTTCCCGAGGACCGGGAGTGCCGCTTCATCGATGATCGGGGTATCGTGGATCTCCTCGTGGACGTGGCGGGCATAGAGCGGGGGCATTGCCGCTTCCATGGCGAAGGTGAACCCCATGCGGGCGTATTCGTACCCGGTCTTGAAGACCGTGGGGATCGACTTGCCGCCTTCGATACGGGTAATGCCGGGTTTCTTGTGGGAGTCGAAATGTTTGTCTTCGGGGCGGTACCAGCGGCCGGCGTTGACCTTGGGACCGGCGACATGGGCGTGAACCTCGAGCGCACCGGCCATGACGGTCTTGTCCTTTGCGTCGATGACCTTTGCCGATGAGCTGACCTTCTCGACGATCTTCCCGTCTTTTACCGCGATGTCTTTCTTGTCGCCCTTGATCCCCTGGACCGGGTCAAAGACATGGCCGTTTTTGATGATGTATTCTGACATTTACGCACCTCCCTTTGCGAGGAGTTCGTCAACGCGGTTGTTGATCTTCGTCAAGACTTCCTCGTCCGTGAGCATGCCCTCGGGCGGCTCGACAACTTTCCTCGTCTCGATAGGGACGTTGTCCATACGATAGGCGCATCCGCCCACTTCGACGCCGACCATCGCGACCGGGATGTGGACATCCGAGATCTCGGTCGTGCAGTTGATGTGCGGGTCGATGGTGACGGTCGGTTTCTTGGAACTGCTGATCATTGCATTGATCGGGAAATGGGCCCCAGGATCGGTCGCGATGTAGAAGCAGGCCTCGACCTCGTTGCGGTTTAAGAGGTCGACCGAGGTTGTCTCGCCGGTCTGGTGCCGGGCCTGGTCCCTGCGGGAGAGATCGACGGCATACGGGAACCCGTACTGCCAGCCGAGAACCTGCCCGGAACCGGTGACGTTCCAGTGCCCGCGCATCGCCATGATCACGAATTTTGTGAAATCGTTCATGTCGCGGGTCAGGCAGATCGCCTCATCGATGTTATGGTTCCTGCCCATGGTGTGGGTAAGCCCCATGCCGAAGAAGATGATGCCGAACCGGCCGCCCTTGAGTTCCTCGACGACCTCGTAGATCTTTTCCTTCGGGACTCCGCCAACCGTGTCCGGGAGGGCTTCGCCGCGGGCTGCGGTGCGGAATGCATCCAGGAGTTCGTAGTCAAAGCCCTGCTGGACCTGGATGAACGTATCAGCGCATTTCGCCGTGTCCGTGTAGCGGCAGTCCACGCAGTAAATCTTCCGGCCCTTGTGCCCCTTGACGGTGAAGAAGCCGCGGGGGAAGATCGAGTACCGGGACATATGGCGGGGGTGGGCGTGTGCCGGGTTGCAGCCCCAGAAGATGACCCGGTCGGCACGGTTCTTGACCTCACCGAGCGTGCAGCTCGGGACACCGACATCCTCGATGGCGATCAGGGACGAGCCGTGGCAGACCGTCGCACAGTTGTCGACGATACCGCCGACCTTCTCGGCGATCTCGTGCCCGATGGACATCGCCTGGCAGCTCGTGGATGCCCAGCCGTACATCAGGGTCTTTCTTGACTTGACCAGCATCTTTGCGGTCCAGTCGATCGCTTCGTCATACGATACTTCCTTGTACGTCCCGTCCGGCTGGCGCATTCGCGGGCGCTTGACCCGGCCCGGGAGCCTCTGATGGTTGAACTTCTCGGCGCCGATCGCACACGCGTTCTTGACAGAGAGGATCGTCTTGTTATCATCGGACACGGTGACAACGACGTCGTCGCAGAGGGTTCCGCAGAACGGACAGATAACATCGGTTACATCTTTTGGCATCGTTCATCACTTCCGGATAAGGCCGCAGGCGTCCTGCACGACCTCGATTGCGCCCATGATGCGCTCGTTCGTGGCGACCTCAACGTCCACCGGGAATCCCTTGAAGCAGGGCTCTCCCGTGGAGAAGGTGTAGGCCGGGACGATCCGGTTTGCCCAGGGTCCCATGGGGATGTGGGCAAGGCCCGGGACAAGGTCTTCGCGGGTCTCGACCGCTTTTACAATAACGCTGCCGACAGAGCTCGTCACCTTGACGTTCGTGTTCTTCCATGCACCCAGTTTCTTGAAATCCTCCGGGTGCATGTGGATGATCGTACAGGCATCGAAGTATTTCTTGGATGTCTTGCCTGCCTCCATGCCGACACCCTGCTGGATGGTACGGCAGGTGATCAGGTTCAGGGTAATTTTGTTTGCCATGTTTTCTCCTCACGATGGTTGGGAATGCCTTCCTGCAGGTTATGCAAGAGACTTCGCTTCGCCACTCCCTGAGAGTCTGATGACATCGTACGGGCAGGCTTCGACACATACGCCGCATCCTGCGCAGAGTTCCGATTTGAAATCGACACTGACAGAAACGCCATCCCGGACCTCGTAGATCTTCTCCTTGGTCACCGGGTCGAGCGTAAAGAGCTCGAGGGCATTCACCGGGCATGCAACAACACAGTTGTTGCATCCGGTACATCGTTCCGTGTTAACATGCACTGAAAACGCCATTCACATCACACTGTTTTATGGCTAATTTTCAAGGTCATTGAGAAGAATTATTAAACCTTTGTAACTATCCGAAGAGTAAATCAACAGTATTTAATCAGCGGATTGGAATTTTCAGGAAGATTAACAGGGTTTTTTGAATGAGATGTGACAATTAACCTCTGGAGAGGCAGAAAACCGGTTTTCTCCATTCATGACCAAAAGATATTCCCGGTTGAATATTTCTGGTCCATTCATACCCCTGTCCGGACCATGGTTTTTACACCAACGCGCAGAATGGGGGGGATCTCAGGGTATCCCTTTTGATGTCTCCGGAAGATCGTCAGGTTTCCCGTTCCACCCAATCGATCCCCGGCGGATACTACAGACCCTATCCGCGATCTGCCGGCAATCGCTTCTCCGGTGCGTCACGATGATGCAGGGGATCTTCTTTTCGGTGATGAAGGACCGGATCAGGTCTTTGCCGGCTGCCGTGCTCTCCACGTCCAGCGCGGTGAACGGTTCGTCCAGCATCAGGAGATCGGGTCTCGTTGCGAGTGCCCGGGCAAGGGCGATCCGCTGCTTCTGTCCCCCCGAGAGGTTTCCGGCCTTCACGGTGGCAAGGGTACGGATGTCCAGCCGGTCCATCCACCGGGCCGCCTCCTCCGCGATACGGTGCTTCTCCCAGTGCCGGGCTTTCATGCCGTACGCGACATTCTCCGAAACGGAGAGGTGGGGGAACACGGCAGACCTCTGGAGGACATACCCGATGTTGCGGGTTTCAACCGGAAGAGAGATGCCCGCGGCGGAGTTGAAGAGTTCCCGGTCGCGGAGCCTGACCCGTCCATGGTCGGGAGCCAGCAACCCGGAGAGCATGTTGAGTATGGTCGATTTTCCCGCGCCGTTCTCTCCCATGAGGGCCAGAATCTCTCCCGGATGCACGAGGATTTTTGCATCGAGCGGGAAGTCCCGGAGCTGTTTGTTGAGGGTTGCCTCAAGCATGGCCCACCCCGGTTTTTGCGAAGAACCGGACCGCGATCATAATGGCAAACGAGATGATGACCAGCAGGATCGAGATGGTGATCCCGATGGTGAAATTCCCCTGCATGGCCCCGTAGACCGCGAGCGGCATGGTCTGGGTCACGCCGGGGAGGTTGCCGGCAAACATGATGGTCGCCCCGAACTCCCCGAGCGCCCGCCCGAACGTCATGACCGCCCCGGAGAGGAGCCCTCCGGCCGTCAGCGGGATGGTGATGGTGGCAAAGATCCTGAAGGGGGACGCCCCGAGGGTCCGGGCCGTCTGCTCGTACGCGGGATCGAGCTGTTCGAAGAGGGATTTCGCCTGCCGGAGGTAGAAGGGGGATGCAACGAAGATCTGTGCCATGATGACCGCAATGGTCGTAAAAGCGAGGGTGATCCCGAACAGGTTCAGGTACCGTCCGAGGAGCCCGACCCTCCCGTACAGGACGAGCAGCGCGAAGCCGGCGACTGCCGGGGGGAGCACGAGCGGAAGATCGATGAGGGTGTCCACGACGATCTTCCCGGGGTAGGTTGTCCGGCTGTGGACATAAGCGAAGGGCGTGCCGACAAGGATGACGATGGCAAGGGAGATTAACGATGTGGAGAGGCTCAGGAACAGGGCGCTTTTGACTTCGGCGTCCATGAGGGATGACAGGAACAGGTCCGGCGTTGTCCGGAAGAAGAGCGCGACGATGGGGAGCGCGAGGTAGAGGGTGACCGAAGCGACCAGGACCGCTGCGCCGATGGTAGCAAGCGTGCGCCGGCCGGGATCCGGTCTGAAGGAGGGGCGGTTCATGATGGGAACGGAGAAATCCTGTTCCTTAGCTTGGATTCATAGAGTAAAAACGTTAAGAGACCGGCCGGAAGCCGTAGTCTTTCAGGATCTGCTGGCCGAGGTTGGGCGAGAGCATGAAGGTCTCGAATTCATTCGCGATCCCGCTGTTCTGTGTCTCCTTCATAATCGCGATCGAGTAGGTCTGGAGGTAGTTGTCTTTCTTCGGGATGCTGATGACAGTAAGAGTACCAGCCGGTGCTGCCGCATAGGTGGATTCGTAGACAATCCCGGCATCGACCTCCCCGAGCGAGACCTTGGTCGCGACCGCGGGTTCGGAGGTCTCGTAGGTCACGACATTGTCGAAAACCGACGTGTTCCACGCCGCCCCGTAGGTTGTTTTGCCGAGGTTTGCGAGAGCGGAATACGATGCGGTCCCGACCGGCACACTGTATGCAGCAAGGGCGATCTTCTTTCCCGGTGTTCCAAGATCGGAGAGTGATTTGATGTTGCCGGGGTTGGACGCCGGGACGATGACGGTCACGTAGTTCGTGGTCAGCGGTTTTACCGAACTGTTGACGAAGTACCCCTCATTCTGCAGGGTCTTTGTGTAACTGTTGCTCGCGGAGATGAAGACGTCGGCATAGGCGCCGTTCTCGACCTGGGTCTTTAACGCCTGCGTGCCGTCAAGGTTGAAGGTCACGGAGTGGCCGGGGTACATCGCCGAGAACTGTTTCCCGATCTCTTTGGACACGCCCTTGAGGGAAGCGGCTGTATACACGATCAGGGTCTGGCCTGAGGGAGTGTATTCCTGTGCGGGTTTTGCGGTGACCGTGGCAGCAGCGGTCGTCGTGACCGGCACAGCCGTTGTCAGGGCCGGGGTGAAAACGGCGGTCTCCGGGGCCGGCGTGGTGACGGGCGGGACGACGGTCTCAATGGCCGCCGTTGCGGCTGGCGGGGACGCGTTTGTCCCGGTGCAGCCAGCGAACAGCGCGGCTGCAAGGAGAATGCAGAGGACAGTACCGGTGAAAAATCCGATGTGAGTTCTTTTCATGGTGATCACCTGTTCAGGCTAAGGAATGGGCGTCCTTTCTTATAAATCATTTTTTTTAATCTTTCAGAAAGTTAATTATTATAATTTTACTATATTACCTACACTCTGGTTTTCCATCAACTACTCTTTAACTATTTGTGATTAATAAGTCCAAAGAGTCAATGAAAAATATTATAACTCCTGACAGCCAATCAGATGGTTGTCCTCTTGGATACGCACCAACCGGACACATGCACACACACTGGAAACACACAAGGATTCGAGTACAGCAATGCATGAAACCTGGGAGGGGATGGTCAGGGACTTCCTCTCTCGTCATAATGCTTGCGCATCACCAGTGCACAACCTTCCCGCAACCCTTCTTTTTTCCCCATCGCTCGCACAGTCCCGGCGTCGTGTCTGTTCGCTTATCATCTCCGCTCTGGAAAAGTTCAGAAAAAAAGGGGAATCAAAGGATTACTCCGTGCCGATCATGACTTCCGATCCCTTCATGATGGCAACAACTTCCTTTCCAACCTGCAGCTTCAGGATCTCTCCCACCGAAGGCTGCGGCCGGGAGACACTGCCCCGGCCGTGAATGGGAAGAACCTGACCTATGCAAACCCCCGGGAACCTGTTTTTTCTCGTTTGCGGTACAACCGTACGATTATGGGGTGTATCCGTTACGAACAGGATGAGCGGGGGACGATGAAACCGCTCGTCGTCTTTATGCCGATCGGGACAATCCGGTCCCCTTTTAGCGATATCGCCGGCATGCCGATCCAGCCGTCCGGGGCAAAGGGCATTGCGGGGACCGTCGAGGTATCGGAAGAGTTCGCGGACGGGCTTACTGATCTCGACGGTTTCTCGCGGATCATTCTCATCTACATGTTCCACAAGTGCGAGTCCTGCGAGCTTACGGTTACCCCGTTCCTCGATTCGGCGACGCACGGCATCTTTGCGACCCGCGCCCCCTGCCGCCCGAACCAGATCGGGATCTCGGTCGTCCGCCTCACCGGGAGGAACGGCCGGGTCCTCTCCGTTGCCGACATCGATGTCCTCGACGGCACCCCCCTCCTCGACATCAAGCCGTACGTGCCGGCCTTCGACTGCTATCCGGATGCGAAGGCCGGGTGGCTGGAGAAGAACGGCCACCGGGCGGTGTCGGTGCGGAGCGATGAGCGGTTCCGGAACCGGGAAAAGTAAGTGGACGAATGAAGGGGGACATCCTGTCCCTCCTTCCCGGTGTTCCTGGAAAGGGAGAACACGTCGGCGATCTCTCCGTTTCCCGCGTTTTTCCGGGAATGTCCGGGGTTCTCAGCGTATATCCCGGCTCTTTTGGTTTTTCATTGAAAACCCGGAGCACCGACGTAAGGCGCATTTTACGCATGAATGGATGGAGGAATGTAATGAATGACACGATGAGAAAGAAAATGACTCATCGCATGTGTTGAAATAATACATAGTCATACTAAAAAGAAAATGTTTAATACGAGCCGGGGGCTATCATCTCTGGGGCGATGGGGATGCCCCCCTACAACCACAAGGACATCTTTCAGAATGCAAACCACCTCAAATTTCCCAGGGCAATGCACGTCCACCGCGGAATAACTTTTTTCCCTCATCTCTTCTTTTTCGCAGAACAGATTCCTGAATTATTCATACAAAATGGAAAAATTTTATTACTCACGCATCAAAAGAGAGGTGGGGGTGATGTGCAGGGAACGCCGATGATATCCCCGGACAAGTTCCATGCCCCATTTACCCGCCAGGTACAAAGACCAGGGAGAGGATGACATGGCAGCACCGAAGAACGACACCAAGGCAAAACCCCAGAAGGGTATGATGACAGGAAAGAAGGAACCCGTAAAGAAAGCTCCAGCATCGCCATCGATGAAACCGGACACCACAAAACAGGCAGCAGCTGCAAAGCCAAAGAAGTAATTCTTTTCTTATTAATCCCTCGGGTGTTCCCCGGCTCTCCCAGAACCGGGAACACTCCTGTTCTGCCCGGATTCGGGGAGTCGATGCGATGAGTCCGGATCCCGGAAGAAAATATTTTGAGTCCAGCGCCCGCGGTTGATTCTGCGCGTACCCCCTCCATCCTTCGCCCCGGCTGCACCACTTCCGGTCCGCTTAACAATCCTTCTCCCCGTTGCACAGCAATACAACATTGAGCTAACCCTCCGGTTCAGTAAATCCTTTAAGTGCCCGTGTTCTTGAAAAAATTGTACCATGTTGCGAAACATAGGCACGGTAATAGCACGGAAGATAGCCCGGTACGTCACCTCGCTTCGGATGCTGATGGACCTGACGGCGTTCTTCATTTTTTCCGTGCTGTTCATGTGCCTGCTGGCGGGCATGGTGAAAGCCCCGCCGAGGATCAGGCTTCCCCGATCCGGGGAGGGAACGGCTGCCATCCCATGCGCCGCTCCCCGTAAAGGCACTCTTTTTATTCCCGCTATGCGTGTGATGCCGGACCCGCGGGTGTGGTAATCCGGCCTGTGCAATCGTTGCCGGTCTCATCGCAGGGGTCTTTGTCCGGTGGACTGCTCCTGCAATTCCGGCGTTACCGGCATCGGCCCGATCCCCCTATTGGCACCATTTCCTGATCCATGGCGGGCCGGCATTCCGGATGCCGCCCGCGGTACCGCGTTTGAACTATGATGAAAGGTGAGATCGATGCAGCAGGGTTCTGGGATACGTGACCCCCCGCGGGTCACGCAGGGAGCCGCCGGCGCCTCCGGGCGGCAGGCATACTCCCACGGCATTGGCATGATCGCAGTCGGATACTTGGTCTGGGTAACTGTCCCCACCGCGGGGGTGCCGGCGAATCCCCGGGTTGAAGGGGGATGCACCGGGGCCTGTGCCGCAGGCTCCGGTGTGTCCGGCCGCGATCAGCTGTACGCCGTCTCTGCTGAGAGGACCGCGGAGTGTGCACCATGACCTGGTTTGCCGCAGGTTCCATCACGGGCGGGAAGGACGGGTGTGTGAATATCCGCATCGGGGGCGAGCCGCACTATATCTATCCCGAGGAACTCGGCCGGCTCATCTTCATGGGCGACTGCGTGCCGATCCTCCGGCACCAGCCAACCGCGAACAGCCCCCCGCAGGTCTCCGGAACCGTCCACCTGAACCTCTCCGGCCGGGGAATCGTCATCGAGATCGGGGATACGCACTACCAGCTCCCCCGCGACCGGTTCCTCGCGGTCGCGCTCGGTGAGGAGGTCTCCTGCATCTTCTACGAGGTGCCGGACGGGAAGCACGAACAGGCGGAAATATCCCCGGGAAAGGGGCGTGGAGGGGGGTCCTGATGGCAGCCCGTGCCTGCCATATCCTCGAGTACGAGGCGCAGGAGCTCCTCCGGGCGGACGGGTACCGGACGCAGGTCCTCCCGAAGAACAACGCGAGGAATGCCCTTCCGCTCTGCATCATCGCATTCCGTCCTCCGGGTGAGACCCGGTACGTGCGGGTCCTGACCGTGGACCGGAAGGACCCCGGGCCGGAGGATGTCGAGCGGTGCTGCGGGAAGGAGATCATTCTCTACCGGACGATTCTCGCACGGGTGCCGGTCGATCCCGGGCTCCATTGCGAGATCTGGCTCTCCGCGCCCAAAACCGGTCTCCACTGCTTTGAGATCACGCCGGGGAGCATTGTCCCGATCCCGGTACCCAACCCGCCCGGGGCCGGGTCGCTTGCCGGCAGGATCCGGTGCCCGCTGCTTGCACGGGGGCGGCCATGACCCCGGGACGTTGTGCGGATCCCGGTGAGGGTGCGCCATGATCTCGAAGCGGGCCTTCCACGCCGCGAAGAACCGGTGCTGCAGGCTGCTCGTATCCCGTGGCTACGCGCCGGTCGTGCCGGTTGCCGACCACCCGCTCTCAGGCTTTACCAAGCTCCACCTGATCGGGCTGAAGGGCACCTACGAGGCCCTCTGCATCAGGATCCGGCATGTCGAAGGAGCGGTGAGCCCGGAGTACGTCGAATATGCCTGCCGGTTCGAGTGCTGCCAGCTGCGCTCGCTGCTGGAGAAGTATCCCGGCGACATCTTCCTCCGCTGCGAGGTCTGGGCAATCTCGCCCACCGGAGGGATCCACTGCTATGAGATAACCGCCGACAGTCTGACCGAGGTGGCCGCATATGTCCGGTGAACCGGGTGAAACTGACACGGGGAACGCCCGTGTCGAGAGCGTCCCGCTCTATCTCGTGCCGAAGGTGATCGCGGACCATATCCGTAAGAAACAGGGGGAGGTATTCCTGATCACGGTCTGCCGGTCGAAGGAGCACCAGTACCAGATCCTCGTGGAGACGCTCGCGGAACATACGCAGCGGACGGCAGGAACGGCATCTGCCCGGAGCGGCGGACCTGGCGACAGGGGGGGCGGTTGCAGCACCCGGGGATGATCGGTCCCGGATGACAACCGCGGCCCCGAGGTGGGGAAGAGATCCTCTTATCAATTTTTCTTTACCGCGTCCCGTCCGGGGTTCAGTCAGGGATACGCCCTCAGAACGCCGATACATGATCAGCCCGAGGGCCCAAGGGCGGGAGATACGAACAACATGGCGGATTTCATCCAAAGCTCGCAGAGCAAGAATTCGGTTCGCACCCTTGCGACACCGATTCCGGACGTTGCAGCATTCGATGCCATCGTCCAGGCAGTCATGACGAACAACCCGTTCGGGTGCGTAGAGTACATTAGCGCCGGTGTCACGCACAATCCCGTGGAAAAGACCCGGGAGAATTATACGGTCCGGATTGTCTACCAGGATAATGATGCTAAAAGAGTCGGCAACGACTCCGGTAGTTTCAACACCGTTGCCGGGTACACTGCAGGGGCCGCTGCGCTCATCGCCGACACGGCGCTTGCAGAAGCCCATGGCGGGACTCCTGTACGGGACACGGAGAACGACTCCTTCAGTGCGACGCTCCGGTGCCACGACCCGAACGGCGAACTGTATAACGTGACGATCACCCGCACCCGGGTCACGCTCCAGTCCTACGCGGACGACGCGATCCTGGGAAAGGTCGAGACCTGGGCGGACACCGTCCCGGCACTCGCCTGAAACGGGGCGAACTCCGCAGGAGTAAGTCCGGGGAAGAACTCATCCACGTTCTTCGATGCACGAAAGGTTCGCGTGAACCTGAAGAGCGAGAAGAACGCATTGGGGGTCTTCGACGGCACGTCCCCAGTGATGGGGATCTTTCACTCCGCATCACCTGACGAACAGAACCGGGAGGGGGTCGTATATCCGCCCCCCCCCATTCTGATTTTTTCGACTGTGGAGGATTAAAATGGATACGGAAATTCTCGGGATCGTGCTGGGAGCCGTGCTCCCGGTCTATCCCATGTTGTTTGCCATCTACCAGAAGATCGGCAAATACGACGAGATCGTCGAGGAGTTCAAGCGGCTCCGCGACGAGCATGACGAATACAGGGAGGGATACCATGGATACTGATTGCGTGCAGCCGGTCGCGACGGTGACCGGCCTGTACCGGGGGAAGGCCGGCGAGCTTGAACCGTTGACTCTCCATACGCCGCTCACCCGCGATGAGGTGCGGCGCTATCCCATCTTCTATGAACTGGAGCTGCATCCGGAAAAAGGTGACGAGAACCTGATCATCGATCTGATCTATGACACCATGTCGCCGATGCGGCTCCAGGACCTGTACCGGGGGACCGACATCCCGTGGGGTGTCCGGTTCTGGCCGGACTGGTTCGACATCCCGCCGTATGAAATGATACGCGATGGTGACGGCCGGCGCGTCTACCCCCGATCACCGGGCATCCACACCGTCCGGATCCGGACGGGCCGGAGGAAGTGGGCCCAGATGGGCCGGGTCCGGGACTTCAGCCCGAAAAATGGCGGATACACGAGCCCGGTCTTCGAGATCAGGATCGCGGAGGACACCGATGGTTGACTGTGACGGGAGTGATCGCGATGTTCGAGGATGCGACGGGCCCGTCAGGACCTGGAGCAGGAGAAGAACGAAGTTCTTCGACCGAATCGGAGTTGGGAAGAGTGTTTGAACATGAGGTGCAGACCCGGTGCGCCATCTGCGGGACCGGGCTCCTGCTCGGGCTGGTTTTCGTGCTTGCCCACCTGCCGCTCCTCACCCTCCTTGTCCCGGTTGCGATCCTCTTCCTCGGCATCGTTGCCGACCCGGAGGAGACGCATGCCGTCTGGTACGGGATGCTGAACTCGCTTGGCGTCTTCGACCTTGCGGCGCTGACCGATCTCGAAACGTTCACCTGCGCCGGGAAGCGGCACTACTTCTGGTTCGGCGAAGTCAGCATGGCTGCGATCCTGGCCGGGGTGTTTGCGGTCCCGCTCGGGATCTGCCTTGCAGGCCGGGCGGAGATCACCCTCGCCTTCATCGGCGCTGCGGTCCTGTTCCTGCCACTCTTTGTGTTCCTGCCGAAGCTGATCAGGAGGGCGATGAAGGCAGACACGGATGCGGCGGTCGCGGCGTTCGGGAAGAACGAGCAGGTGAAGAAGGTCTTCTGGACCCTGTTTTTCGCGATGAGCGGGCTTGTGCTCGCCCGGGTCGCTGACCCGGGGATTGCGCGACAGATCGTGGGGATGCTGGCCGGGATCTGAGGATAATTCCGATTCATTCCTTTTTTCTTCCGTAGTATCCTTAAAATGAGAGATACTGTCCCCGGAATACGCAAAGTCCGGCTCGCCAGGAAAATCTCCCGGTCAACGTGAAGACCCGGCCGAACGTTCAGAATTCCTCAGCGATCCCGTATCCCCATTCGTAGAGCCG
>JAKLEQ010000080.1 GCA_022711635.1 Methanoregula sp.
CAGAGGCGGTCCCAACAGTGTCCCCTCCATCCCGGAGGACGAGCTGGCAACTGTTGGCGTGGGTCTCGCTCGTTGCCTGACTTAACAGGATGCTTCACAGTACGAACTGACGACGGCCATGCACCTCCTCTCAGCTAGTCATGCAGAGTCTTCAGCCCGGCAATCATTCAGCTGTCTTGTCCGGTGAGTTTCCCGGCGTTGAGTCCGATTAAACCGCAGGCTCCACCCGTTGTGGTGCTCCCCCGCCAATTCCTTTAAGTTTCAGCCTTGCGACCGTACTTCCCAGGCGGCACGTTTCACGGTTTCCCTTCGGCACCTCGGTGACTCGTGGTCACCGATACACCTAACGCGCATCGTTTACAGCTGGGACTACCCGGGTATCTAATCCGGTTTGCTCCCCCAGCTTTCGTTCCTCACTGTCGGAGCCGTTCTGGTGAGACGCCTTCGCCACAGGTGGTCCCCCAAGGATTACAGGATTTCACTCCTACCCCTGGAGTACCCCTCACCTCTACCGGTCCCTAGCCTGCCAGTATCCCTGAGACGCCTTCCGGTTAAGCCGGAAGATTTCCCCAGAGACTTAACAAGCCAGCTACGAACGCTTTAAGCCCAGTAATAGTGGCCACCACTCGAGCCGCCGGTATTACCGCGGCGGCTGGCACCGGTCTTGCCCGGCCCTTTCTTCACCAGTTATTTAAACTGGCGGACAGCCCGAATTTACGGGCACTCGGAGTTCCCTTGTCACGGTTTCCCGCATTGCAAAGTTTTCGCGCCTGCTGCGCCCCGTAGGGCCTGGATTCGTGTCTCAGAATCCATCTCCGGGCTCTTGCTCCCACAACCCGTACCGATTACAGGCTTGTTGGGCCGTTACCCCAACAACAACCTAATCGGCCGCAGACTCATCCTGTGGCGGCGGACCTTTCGGCTACAGAGCATTCCAGCATCCATAGTCTATGGGGTATTATCCCCAGTTTCCCGGGGTTATCCCCCTCCACAGGGTAGATTGTCCACGTGTTACTGAGCAGTATGCCGAGGTCTTACACCTCTCGACTCGCATGGCTTAATCGAACTCCGATAGCAGTGGCCTCTGGCAGGATCAACCAGAATTACGTATCTTACAAAGCACACTATCGTTTACTGAACTGTTTAAGGAATCAGCGGTTACTAAACAAATTTCCGCATTGCCAGTATCAACGTCAGACTCGAACACCGGTCACGCCGGCTTTCGTCGGGTCTCCATCAGTGTAAGATTGAAAATTTTCGTCGTGTTTGTTTGGATTAAACACGGGCTTATAGTGTAGGTTTCAAGGATATTTATACCTTGTTACTTGGTCCCGTGCTCCATCAGAACCTGCGGCCGGACAGGGCCGGACGATGCGGGTTCATCATCGGAATATGAGGGTTACATAATAGACCGCTCAAGGATTTAAAGATTACGTCTGATTCCCATCGTTCTTCCCGTCTGAAAAATTCTGAACGGAATATAATATCCCGGGATGTGGCGGATTTGGCCGTTTTTGGCTGGTGTTCCGGATTCCGCTTTCGTCGGGAAGCGGCGTGGTTGAGGCCGCTGGAAAAACGCGCGGGAATGAAGACCGTCCTTCACCGCTTTACCCGCGGACCTGAACAGGATCGGGGGCCCAATCACCGGTATGCCTGCATATTTCCATGACACGCTTTGGGAGCCGGGCATGGGGGGATTATACTGGCGGGTTGACATCCGCAGGAATGAAAAAGCCATTGATTTTGTTACAAAACCTGTGGGAGACCTGCGACTGCCGGCAGGTTCCGCCGGTTTTTTCTCACAATCCCCCCACAATTTCACGTCGGGGAATCGCCCGGATTGAGCCGACGCATTCAGCAGCGTTCTGTTGGCCGATCTCATAGTCACGAAGGTGACTGGATGGGGGAAAATTATCCTTCATTGCAGGGCCGGTAAAGCCTGTTACCTGGCATCGAAAACGAGAGAATTTTTACAAACTGAGCAAAAATTGAAGGGATTTTCCATGCGAACCCAATCGGGGCTTTTTACGGGGTTTTCTTATGACGGGCCGGATCCAAAAAGAGGAATCCGGGCTCATTTCGGGCGTATTTTTCCTCAGGGGATCCCACTTCCTGTATCCCGGGTTTACAACAGGGTATCTAGATCGATTTCTGTCGGAAAGTTCTGTAAAAAGATAAATGAAATATGGAGCGGCATTACTCTTACGCCCATTATTAAGAAGGGTTCCCCACCATCCGCTCCACCCCCTCCACGGGGTCGCGGGGGGTCCACCGATCCCGGGTGGGGTAGGAGGCACCCCCCCTCCGCGACCATGGCCGACCCCCCTTTTCCACACGAACCGAAGGGTGGGCCGATGGGCTCTCCGACAGAGCGCTGTGATGAATAACCGTGGGTGGTTTTTCCGCGTTTTTTAGGCGGAGGGGGGTGGAGGGGGTGGGCCCTGTCCTGCAGGACCGTCCTCTGGCAGGGGAGGAGAGGGCTGCCGGATCTGCAATGACCAGCGCATGAGCTCAGCCTCCCTCAGCCCCGGGATCGACTTGGCGATGTGCTGGCACGGCATACCCTCCACGGTTCAAACCGGCTTTTTTTTCGGAGACAGGACGACGGCTGGCGCATTGACTGATCCTGGGGCTTGGGACAACCTTTATAATGTCAACATTCGAACGTTGACATATGGTTTCGCAATTCGGAAACAAACGGTCAGGGTTTCGGAGGATGATCCTCCTGCTCCTCCTGGCAGGCACAGCAATCGTCGCATGCTCCCCCGTATCCGCAGGCACGGGAGTCACCATCGCGGCGCAGGGAGATCAGAAGTACTACCTTGGGGAAGAAGTGGTCTTTTCCGGGCAGAACGACGTCTCGGACTTCACCTACCTCTTCATCACCGGACCGGAGATCTCCGGAGACGGGGGAAAACTCACCTCCCCCCGCGAGAATAGCACCAGCGGGGATCCCGGTTCCTTTGTCAGGGTATCGACACAGCCGGACAGGACATGGGAATACATCCTGTATACCCATAACCTCGGGGTCAACCCCGGGCCCTATACCGTGTACGCTGTCAGCGAACCAAAAGCAAAGGATCAGCTGGGCGGGATATCGTGGGGCAATGCCAGCATCATCCTCATGCAGCCCTTTGTCACCGCGGAGATCGCCTCTTCCCCGGTAGTACCGGGAGAACCATTCACCATCACCGGGTATGCCGAGGGAAACCCTGCAGCGGTCCGGCTCTGGATCATCGGGGACACCCGCACCGTGAATGCGACAGCCCCGGTGCAACCCAATTCGTCCTATTCGTATACCTTCGGACCTGAGATAACGGGACAACTCCCCGGGGGACGGTACTACCTTGTCGCCCAGCACCCGATGCAGGACAACCAGCCCGACATTGTTGCTGACGGGGACTATGTGAAGAACCTCCGGCTCACCGATGGGGCTGCGACCGGCAGTGCGAACATTTTCCGGATCGCTGGTACAGGCAGCCTGAAGGGGCGCGACGCGGCGCACGCACTCGTTACTGCACTCGGAGATCCGACGGTGGACGACACGTATGCCGAGGTGCCGTTCTTCGTGACTGATACGGGAAAAGCCCCGCAGGAACAGCCAATGACAACCGTCCCCCGGCAGCAGCAGACCCCGACCGCCCCGCTCCGATGTGCCCCCATCGCAGCATTCGGGATCATCATCGGGATCGTCGCGTGGGGACGCCGGTAATCTCATCTTTTTTTATCCGTTGCCTTATCCATCATCGCTGCCTCAGCCCTGCGGAGGTCCCAGGCCGGCACAGACAGGATTTTCGACCATCAGGAACAACCATGACCGCAGATGATCGCACTCCGGCCGCTTACCCCGTCGGACATCCCCTGCATCCGGGCATGGCCGCCCTACCCCGCAGAGTTCCGGGAGCTGGAGTACGCCATCAGAGATGGCGGGTGGCTCGATGAATACCGGACGAAAAGCGGCACCGACATCTTCATCGCCGATGACGAGGGGGAGATCCTCGGGTTCTCTCTCATCTCGCGGGGACCGGGTGGAGTGGCGGAGTTCCGGATCGCGCTCCACCCTCGGCGGCTCGGGCAGGGGATCGGGAAGACGGTTGCCCGGCTCACCCTTGGCCATGCTTTTTCCGATCCAGGCATTCGGGCGGTCCGGCTCATCGTCCGGAAGACTAATCCCCGTGCACAGAGACTGTATGAAGCATTGCAGTTCAAAAAGACCGGCGAATGCACCGAAGATATCCAGGGAAAGCCGGTGGAGTTCTTTGCGATGGAGATCGACAGAGAGAAATTCGGGTGGGGGAAACAGTGAAAGAAGCCTTGCTGGTCATTGATGTCCAGAACGAGTATTTCTCCGGGCGGCTGCCGGTGACCTACCCGGCAGGCAGTCTTGGCAATATCCTCCGGGCGATGGACGCCGCTTCTGCCGCACACGTGCCGGTTATCGTCGTTCAGCACAGCAACCGGGCACCTGACGCAGCGACATTCCGTCCCGGTACAAAGGAATGGGAGCTCCACCCTGAGGTCGAAAGAAGATCCCGTGACCTCCTGATCGAAAAGTCCCTGCCGGGTAGTTTCACCGGAACTCCGCTTGAAGGCTGGCTGAAGGAGCATGCCGTCGGGTCGCTCGCGATCGCCGGCTACATGACCCAGATGTGCTGCGACACCACGGCCCGGCAGGCATTCCACGTGGGATATGCGGTGAAGTTCCTTTCGGATGCCACCGGGACGCTCACGGTTTCCAACAATGCAGGGATGGTCCGGGACGCCGACCTGCACCGGGCGGTCCTCGTGACCCAGCAGATGCGGTTCTCGCAGGTCATGACGACGGAGGAGTGGGTCCGGTCGCTGCAGCCCTGATTTATCCTCCCTCTTCCACCATCCTCTCGATCGCGTCCCCTGCCTTGCAGACCCTTACGTAGACCTCGCCGAAGAACTCCTCCTGCCGGATCGCACACTGCCCGTCCAGCATCAGGAAGAGGAGCGGGATGTAGACCTCGGGGACATCCCATTCCAGTTTCCGGCAGAGCTCGGCAAGGGTCATCTCGTCCTCCCGGATCATGCACCGGAGACATTCCTGGTAGACCGTGACCGCCGTATCCTGGTAGCCTTCGTCATGGGCGATGGAGACCACATCGTCGGCATCGGGGAGGAGCGAGTCCTCGTCGACAAGCCGCCGGCGCCGGCGCTCCTCTTTCTCGAGGTTCTTGAGCTCGATGATCAGCTCGAAGAGCGTCACCGGGCTCTTGCGCAGGTTCTTCCGGTCGAGCCGGCGCTGGATCTCCCGCTCGAGGAGCTCGATGGGGCCAAGCCTGCCCTCGTACCCGAACTCGTCATCGGGGGATTCGTCGAAGTCGTCCCCGAAGCCTGCGGCCCCCTCGTCCTCCTCGTCCTGCCCGTCCGCCTCCGCGAGCTGCTCGGACTTCATCCGCAGGAGCGTTGCGGCATAGAAGAGTGTCCTGCCCGAGATGCGCAGGTTGAGCTCCCGGCGCCGGTCCAGCTCGTTCAGGAACCGGTCGGTGACCTCGATGATATCAATGTTCCACGGATCGATCTCCCCCCGTTCCGCCATGCCCACGAGGATCTCGACCGGGTCCTCAACAACGGGGGATTCTGCCACGGCAGGAGCGCCTGCGTCCCCTCCCGCAGGCACCGCCCCGGGGGCGTTAATGTCGGGAGAAGTCTCCGCTGCCACCGCGTCTTTGGTTGCAGCTTCCGGCCCGGCAGTGGGCGGGTCCCCTTCCATGGCCTTTACCGGCTCAGGCAGACTGACCGGCCTCTCGCCACGGGATCCTTCGCCCTCTCCTGGCAGCGGTTCCTCAGTCATTGACCTTGACCCCGGTCACGAGTGTGCTCTTATCAGGCCGGATCGTTACCCCCATGATCCGCTCCGCCTCGGTGATCATCGGTTTTCTGAGGGAGACAATCACGAATTGGGAGCTCGGGGCGAGTTCCTTGATCATGGTCGCGATCCGGTCCACGTTCGAACCGTCGAGCGACATGTCGACCTCGTCGAAGGCATAGAAGGGAGCGGGGATGTGCTGCTGGATAGAGAAGATGAACGCAAGCGTTGTTAACGACTTCTCGCCACCGGACAGGGAGTTGAGGAGGTGCACCTTCTTGTCCCGGGGCTGGACGGCAAACGTCAGCCCGCCGGCGAAGGGGTCCTCCTCGTTCTCCAGCACGAGGTGCCCGCTCCCGCTCGTGAGCCGGGCGAAGATCTCCCGGAAGTTGGCGTCGATCGCTTTGAATGCGGTCATGAACGCCTCGAACTTCATCTGCTCGTACTTCTGGATCCGGTCGATGATATTCGTGCGTTCCGAGGAGAGCGTCTCCTTCCTTTCCGTCCGCTCGTCGACCTGCCGCTGGACCTTCTCGTACTCCTCGATCGCGAGCATGTTGACCGCCCCGATCTTCCGGAGCGCCCCGTCAGCATCAGCGATCTTCCCCTCGATCTCGGAGAGCGTGAGATCGGTTGTTACTTCCCCCACGACCTGGCGGAGCGTCTCGATCTCGACCCCGAGGGTTGCCGCACGGTCCGAGACGGCATCGGCCTGGACCTTAATCTTCTCCCGCTCGGTGTCGAACTTTAAGAGTTTCTGTTCGGATGCGGCGATGTGCGCCGAGACCTCGTTCCTCTTGGCATTCAGTTCCTCGATGGCCCCCGAGAACTCCTTCTGGCGCTCCTCGATGGAGACGATCTGCGTTTTAGCGGCGGCAATCTGCTCGTTCGCGGCAGCAACCTCCGCGTCCACCTGCCGGTTGCGCTCCTCTTGCCGGGCACGTTCCTCGCCGAGTTCTGCGATCCGTGCATTGAAATGGGAGCGCTCCCGCGTCGCATCGTTGATGTCGGCCTCCTTGTTGCGCAGGCGCCGTTCCAGTTCCTCGATCTCCCGCCGCTTCTTCTCCATCTGTTCGGTGAGCGCCGGAATGCTGGTATCGTCGAGCCGTTTCTTGATCTCCTCGATCTCCGCGTTCACGGCGTTGATCTCTGCGGTCGTTGCGTCCAGCTTCGCTTCCAGCGCAGCCACCTCGGCAGTCGCGCCGTCGGTCTCCCCCTGCTGCCGGGCGATAGCCTGCTCGATGGTCTGCTTCTCGACGGTGATCGCCTCGAACCGGCGGCTGAACTCCTCGGAGAACATCCCGAACCGTGCCTGTTTCTGCTCGATCTCGTTGCGGGTTGCCCGCCGCCCGT
>JAKLEQ010000081.1 GCA_022711635.1 Methanoregula sp.
CAAGGTTCTCGCCCAGATCAACACGTTCGTCGTCATGGGACTCGGGGACCGGGGGGACCGCGAGATCATCATGAGCAGCGCCAAGCAGGACCTCTCCCGGATGGAGATCGAGATCCAGACTCTCGACCAGGGGGACGCGATCCTCTCGACCATTGGCATTCCCTTCCCGGTCAGCACACGGATCCATGAATACGAGATGTATATCGGGAGACTCAACCTTGACAGGAAACCGGATATCAGCGAGGGGCTTGAAAAAGGATTCTGATCATCAGGAACCGTCAGGATTCGACGGCATAGTTCCGGTCCTGAACCGGTACCCTCCCTCCGGCACGGTCATCTCGAACCGGGCACCGTTCCCGTATGAACCGGTCTCCCGGATCGTTATTCCTGTGGTGTCAAGGATCTGCCGGACAAGGAACAGGCCGGCCCCGTGGTTCTCCCCGTATCCCCGCTGAAACAGGTTCTGCCGGCCATTCTCGCTGATCCCGGTTCCGTCATCTGCGCAAACGAGGATGCGTCCGTCTTCGGTCGTCTGCGAAAAGATCCGGATCCGGGTCAGACGGTCGCCACCATGCCGGAGTGCGTTGTCGATCAGGATTCGGAACACCATTGGAAGACTCGGATCCGCAAAGACTTCAAGATCCGGACACTCCATGATGACGTTCACTTTGCGAAGCGGGAGCGAAGCACTTGCATCCCGGACAATTGTATCGACATTCTGCCAGACCGGAACGGTTGCCCCGACCGAATGGCAGAAGGTCCGGGTGAATTCAAACACCTGCAAAAGCCGGTCAAGGCTGCTTTGCCCCTTCCGGAGATATCCGTCGATACGCCCCGGCTCATTGATGGATTGTTTTGATAATTCGAGGTATCCTTTGAGGATCATGATCTCGTTGAGGGCATCGTGTTCATGGACGCCCAGATAAAGGCGGAGCTGGTGGTTCGATCTGATGCATGCCAGAATTTCCCGGTTCCGTGCCGTCACGTCCATGATACATCCTTCAAGATACAGCAGCTTCCCGTCGCCGGCAAAGATCCCCCGCCCCCGGTCCAGTACCCAGCGGAGTTCCCCGTTTTTTGTCCGGATCCGGTATTCCGCTTCAAACACCCCTCCCGTTTCCCGCAGGCGCTGCAATTTCTGCCTGATCCCTTCACCGTATTCCGGCACGATGATATCGTGAAAAGCAACCGTTCCGGTGCCGGTGAAATCGGCAGGATCGTACCCGGTAATTTCACGGCAACCATCGCTGATAGAGAGCAGGGTCCTGTCCCGGTCGTTGGCACAACGATAGACAATACCGGGCAGGTTGTTGATCAGGGTGGAGAGAAAAAGTTCGCGATCAAACGGGCGGGCATCATCCGGAAGAGACGAATTCATAAATAAATTTCCGCAGTATAACATCCTCCTTCCGGACAGGTAAAAACCTTTGGAGATGCCCGGACACCGCCATCCTGAAACATCCGGATCGTCCGGGATGATTCGTGCCGGGTGAGTGGGACGAACGTAATGGTGCGGGACCTTACGGAACGGAAACGGCCGGGACGAGACGGGGGAACATCCGGGCCGGCGGCCCCCTCTACCGCCCCGATGATGCAGACTGCACGGCGTTTCCGAACGTTTATCTCGGTCGCACGAGACCGGTCTGTTCAGGAAATTCATGACAGCAGGCCCGGGGCTACCCCGGCAGCGGGATTCCGATCTCTTCCACCACAACGTGTACCGTGGGATCCGGGTCCACCACATCATCCTCACCGCAGCCTTCCTCCTCCTGATCCTGCTCGGGATCTATTTCATCACGAGCCAGAACGAGGCCGTCACCCGGACGGCCGTCTCCTCCTACCAGCAGACGGAACTCGAGATCGTCCGGGACGCGGCGCGGAGCGCCCGGGAGTATACGTATATCCAGACCGTTGTCTTAAACCGGACCGATATCGGGAACATCGAGCAGGAGATCTTTATAAAATTCATCGAACCGATCCACCTGCTGGAGAACGGGGACGCGTGGATCTATGCGCCTGACCATGTGGTGTTCGATATCAGCTCCGATTTCCCGGACGAGTACCGGGGAAAGAGCATGGCCCAGATCTTCGAACTCCAGAAGGGTGCCGGCGCCAGCCACTACGAGGGGATGACCGATGACGTCATGCATGCCCGCGAGGGCGTGGGGTACTACATCTGGCTCCCGGAGAAGGGAGAGGAGATCGCCGCGTGGACGCCGGTCACCGTGAACAACTATACCTGGACGATCGGGCTCTCCACGCCGCTTCCCGAGATCCTCGACGCGACCGGTGCCACGGCAACGACCCGGTCCTCGACAATCCTCTACATCTTCGGCATCGGGGTTGCCGGCATCCTCTTCTTCGCATGGCTCCTCTCTGATATCCGGCGCTTTGAGTCCGAGGAGATCCTCCGCGAGAGCGAGGAGCGGTACGCGGCAATCGTGAACAATGCACCCACGCCGGTCCTCATTCTCGCGAAGGATAGTATCCGGTTCATCAACGATGCCGGCATACAGGCGTCCGGGTACCCGCGGGAGGAGATCGTGGGAAAAGACATCTTTTTGTTCCTTACGGAGGACGCGAAAAACGTTTCCCGTGAGGCCGCACGGGAACGGGCGGACAACCGCCATGTCTCCGAATACGAGGCCGGGTTCATCCGGAAGGACGGGGGAATCCTCAACCTGATCGTCCGGGCAATCGACATCCCGTTCCACGGGGAGACCGTCACCCTCGTCCTCCTCGTCGACATCACGGAGCGGAAGCGTGCCGATGCCGCGTTGAAAACCGCCAACAGGAAGCTCAACCTCCTCTCCGGCATCACCCGTCACGATATCCGGAACAAGCTCACGGTGCTCGCCGGGTATATCGCGCTTGCCAGGAACAACGCCGATGACAAAGCCCTCGTCGCGGACCTCACGCGGAAAGCGGAGGAGACAACAAAGATCCTGTCAGGCCTGATCGCGTTCACCAAGGACTACGAGGAGATGGGCATCCGTTCCCCGGTCTGGCAGAACATTCACGATGTCGTGGAGCGGATCCTCCCGCAGCTCACGGTGGGGGATACCCGGATTGAGACCGGCGACCTTTCGGCTGAGGTGTTCGCTGACCCCCTGCTGGAACGTGTCTTCTCCAACCTCATCGACAATGCCCTCCGGTACGGCGGGGAACGGATGACCGCAATCCGGATTACGCAGCAGTCTTCTGACGGGAACCTTGTCATCACCGTCGAAGACAACGGCACCGGCATCGCCGCGGAGGACAGGGGCCGGCTCTTTGAAAAGGGCTTTGGCAAAAACACCGGCCTCGGCCTCTTCCTCTCCCGCGAGATCCTTGCGATCACCGGCATCACCATTACCGAGACCGGCGAACCGGGAAAGGGAGCCCGGTTCGAGATACGGGTGCCGGCGGGGGTATGGCGGCCCTGTGGCCCAGACGGCAAACCACAATAACTCCCCCGCGATGGCAAATATCTTTGATACCGCCATGCCAACCCCGGAACCCGGCACCGGCAGGCCACTGTCCTGATCGCCACGCTTAAGGGATGCGGGCATCACGGTATCGTCATGCCAGGTCCATGCAGGGATACACCGGTCCTGAAGCGGGAGATCGGACTCTTCGGCGCAACAGCGCTCGGGATCGGGGCCATCATCGGCTCGGGGATCTTCATCGTCACCGGGATCGTTGCCGGTGTTGCCGGCCCGGCCATGATCGTCTCCATCGTCATCGCCGGCCTCATCGCGGTCTTCTCGGCAGGAAGCGTCGCGGAACTCGCGGCATACCTCCCGGAAGAGGGCGGGACCTATGCCTATGCACGCCGGCTCCTCTCCCCGTTCGCGGGGTTTATCGCCGGCTGGATCTGGATCTTTGCCAATATCTTCGTCGGGGCGGCAGTGGCGCTCGGTTTTGCCCACTACCTCGCGACGCTCCTCCCCGGAACCTCCGTAACCATCATCGCGGTTGCAGTCTGCCTCGTCTTTACCGCCCTCAATTACCGCGGGGCAAAGGAGTCGGTCCTCTTCAACGATGTCCTTGTCGTGCTGAAGGTCGTCATCCTCCTCGTCTTCATATCCGCGGGCCTCCTCTTCTTCCGGCCGGAAAATCTCGTCCCCTTTGCCCCGTCAGGGTCCCACGGCATTCTCAACGGGGCAGCCCTCATCTTTTTTGCATATACCGGGTTTGCCCGGGTCACGCTCGTAGCCGAGGAGGTCCGGGAGCCGGTCGTCACCATCCCCCGCTCCATCTTCCTCGCGCTCGGAATCTCCGCTGTCCTCTACCTGCTCGTCTCGACCGTTGCGGCGGGGGTCGCCGGTGCTCCGGCCCTCGCCGGATCCGGCGCCCCGCTCGCCGATGCAATCCGGGTCACGGGAAATTCCCCGGTCCTCCTGCTCGTCTCGGCCGGCGCGATGATAGCAACCGCGAGCGTCCTGTTAACGACCATTCTCGGGATCTCCCGCATCGTCTTCTCCATGTCCCGGAACCGGGACCTGCCCGGATCCCTCGCAGCGATCCACCCCCGGTTCTGCACGCCACATACCGCGGTCGCGGTCACCGGCGCCGGCATGATCGCCGTCATCCTCCTCGCCGACCTTCCCCTCGCCGTCTCGGTCAGCACGTTTTCGATGCTCGTCTTTTACCTGATCGCGAACATCGCGGCACTCCGGCTGCCGGAGCGGGGCCGCAGGTATCCCTCCTGGGTCCCCGCCATCGGCGCAGCGAGCTGTGCCGGGCTTGCGGTCTTCCTCAGCCCGGTCTCAATCCTGATCGGGTGCGCCGGGGTCGTCACCGGTGCACTATGGTATGCTGGTACCCGGTGACACCGGCGGAAGAAATTTCCTCCCATGCCCGGTCTCCCGTGACGGGATGGAGATCTGACAGGGAGGGCGAAAGGCCTATGGAAATTTCATGAAAAAAGGGGATTATTACGAGCCGTTTCACTTCTCGGTCGGCTTGCCGTCGTACTCCTCGGGCTGGTCGAGGGCTTCCTGCTTTGCGTGCCGGATCGTCTTGTCGATGTGCTCCGGCGGGGAGTAGATCGTGTAGAGTTTCAGCGGGTCCCTAAACGACGTGTTGATGACATTGTGCTTTGCGCCGGAGGGGACGATGACGGCACTTCCGTCTTTGACCTCGTACTTCGTGTTGTCGATGATGACAAGCCCCTGCCCCTCCTCGAACCGGAAGAACTGGTCCACGGTATCGTGCGTCTCCACGCCGATCTCTTCTCTCGGCTTAAGGCACATCAGCACGAGCTGGGAAAACGTTCCGGTATAGAGGACCCGGCGGAAATCGGTGTTCGCGAGCGTCTCCTTCTCAATATCTGCACAAAATCCTTTCTTCATAGTATCCCCTCAGGGTTTTCGTACCAATCCTCCCGGTTATAGACTGGCAGGATAAGAAGCTGTCGCAACGGATCTGCCGCACCCCGGCTCCCTGAAAATGGCAGGATTTGAAACAATGGCTCAGCCCGCCCTGGTTACTGCGGGGGCGTAATCCTCCGAAAGAAGGGACCAGCCGGGCGATAGATTAACCGGAAAGAGCTACCAGCGGCAAACAGTTTATCGGACTCCATGCCAAAGTACAGGGTATGAAGGCCGGAACAACCCCGCTCGATCTCATGAACGCCCGCATGGAAGCCGCGCACATCCGCCCCGATCTGCAGGAGTCCCTCCGGCAGTGCGTCGCGATCCATACCTCCCCGGCCCCGGGGCTCCTCATCGGGGCATTCATGGCAGACTTTGCGCTCGAACTCCTCGGGGCGGACCCGGCGAAACAGAAGATCTTCTCGGTCTGCGAGACCCCCAAGTGCGCCCCCGATGCCCTGCAGGTGATCGCGAGGAGCACAACCGGCAACGGGCGCCTGAAGATCATCCCCATCGGCAAGTTCGCCATCACGGTCAACGCGGCGGCGGACGGCCCGACGGCAGAGGCAGTCAGGGTCTTTATCGATATGAAAAAACTCAGGAACTTCCCGGTCATCGAGAGCTGGTATGCCAACAGCCCGTCCTATGACAAGAAGACGATGGACGAGAGCCTCCAGCAGCAGATCTTCCGGGCAGGCAGGGATATTCTCTCGTATGAATGGGTCCGCGTAAACATCTTCGGCAGATCGAAGTGGAAGCCGGTCACCTGCTCCGTCTGCGGGGAACCGGTCCCCGATTACCTGGCAGAGGGCGACCGCTGCGGGGCCTGCGGTTCGATGAAGTACTGCGAGAAGATCTGAAAACCGTATCCTTTTTTTTACCCGGGGAACCCGTGGATGGCGAAATTACTCCCGGGCATTCCGTGCACCGTCAGCGGAGCCGCAGCCCCCGTTCCCGGAGATGTTTTGCATGACGCAGAGGTCAGGTATGTCGGGCGATGGTCCCGGGCCGGGACAGGAGACGACCGGGTTTTTAGGCCGGGAAAATAAATGCCTTCATTGCCGGTCGCAAAGCACCGTTGTGATCGGATGCCTCCCTGCGGACAGGAAAACCGTTCACTCTCTCTTCTTTGCTTCGATCTTTTTGTCGATCTTTTTAATAACCACGCAGTTGATGACAGGATCCCCGGTCATGATGTACCGCTGGATGACGGTCCCGATCGCTTCCACGATATCCCCTTTCTTCACCCGCTCGGGCGGGCTCGTGAACATCTTGACCGAGATCTCCCCGGATCGGTCGGCGACGACATACGAGGGGCGGTTGAGGAACTGGAAGTGGACCTGCTCCACAACGCCTTCCACCCGGACAACCTGCCCGATCATGCTCTCGTTGATCAGCCGGATCCGGACGGTCTTTGCCTTCTCCCGGTACACCGGCTCGAGGTCTGCGTATTCCTTCTGGCTCATGTAGTTGAGCGCGAGCGGGATGACGAACAGCAGGATGAGCGCGGGAACCCCCCAGATGAGGAACGACATGTCGTTCGTGATGAGGACGGTGACGGCAAGGATGACCGCAAAGAGGGCAACAACCGAAAGGGCGAGGAGCGAGATCCTCAGGTCATACGATCCAATCTTCATGAGAAAAAGAGTATGTGGGAAATCTACTTGAGTGCTGCGATCTCTTTGCGGA
>JAKLEQ010000082.1 GCA_022711635.1 Methanoregula sp.
CATCATCAGCGTTGTCCTTGCCCTCGCCTTCCTCGCGCTCATACCCCTTGGCGGGCTTCCGGCAACGGTCGGCGAAGCAGGATTCTCGGTCAATCTCCTCTCCGCGGTCTATGGCATGATGCCATTCATCCCGATGGACGGCGACAAGGTCAGGAAGTGGAGCCTTTGGGCCTGGCTTGCGGTATTTGTTCCGGTCCTTGTCTTCTACTTCCTGATCCTGTTCAAATAACCGAGAGTTCCCCGTTTCCTGCAGCGGATTTCAGGGCGCAGTCCAGGTAAGGACGCTGAAATAGGCATAATTCGTAAGGATGGCACAGGCACCGACAGCGATTGCGATGGCGCCGAGAGGATTGCGGCGGAGAAGAGAGCCCGCGCCGAGCGCGATGGCAAGCGGGGAGATGATGTACGGGAAGAAGAAAAAACCGGCAGTACCGGCGAGGAAACCGCCCCAGACCAATACCGTATCAACCGGGGAATGTGCGGGACGGATCTTCCTGATGGCGGGTTCCGGCACGGGCGACGGACCGGGCGCGGAAACCGGCGTCCGGTACGCAGGGGACTGTTTCAGGAGCGTGCCGCAGGTCCGGCAGAAGCGGTCGCTCTCAGCGTGCCGGGCCCCGCATGCCCCGCAGTAGGTCGAAGCCGGATCCGGAACGCCGGCGCCGGGTGCTTTTCCATATTCTTCCAGCCGGTTCCCGCACGCGGAACAGAACCGGCCGTTCGATCGGCTCTCCGTTCCGCACCTGCTGCAGATCATCAGTATCCCTGTTCGGAACTTCTCTTTTTAGGAACTCTTCAAGATTGTGGTATGATGTACGGCCCGGCCAATGGAACGAATCGGGGCCATACGGAAAAACCTGTTTTAAAAAAAACCTGAATGCACGGACCGGAAAAAACACGGGAGACCGGTGGATTACCTCGACCCTATACGGATGGGGGGCGAAACCTGCTGCTCCAGGATCAGATAGCGTTTCCCCGAGAACATTAGTGCATACACCGAGACCTGCTCGGTCGTCTTTGTCCCGGCAAGGATGATCTGCGGCGACTCTGCGAGCGGGTCGATCGTCCCCGTGACCACGGTTCCGTCCGACCGGGTGAGCCGGGCCTCGATCTGCTTGATGAGCGACCTGCCCTCCCCGCCGTTGAAGGAGACGATGACATTCCCCGCGGAATTCTTGTCGACCGAGACGACGACATTCATGTGGGGGGGCAGCGTCGGGGCAGGCTGCGGTGTCGTTGCCGTTGAGATCGCGGTTGCGGCGACAGTCGTTACGGGAACGGTCGTTGCGATTGGAGCCGGGCTCTGAACCGGAGCAGCAATCAGGCCGGAGACGAGCACCGCCACGGCTGCAACGAAGACAACAATCCCGAGGATCATGATGGCGCCGACGGCGAATGCCCGGTACAGGACCTGGCGCACTTCCGGTGCAGGCCCGAGCTGAGGGGGAGTCTCGCGTGCGCCCTGAGATGGAGTGTCCTGATCCTGCGCCATATGAGTAGTACCGTTTAAACGGGGCGGATTATGAATCTTTTTCGTACTGCCTGCCGGTTTCGTCCTGCAATTCCGCCACCCAGATCCCGCCGGGTCCTGCGATGGACATTTCTTTTAAGGGGTGCGGGACAATGTACTTCAGAAAGCAGGCGTTCGACTATGGAAAAGGTGCATGAGAGGATCCGGATGGCAGGGGGCCGGGCGCCATGACGCTGGGGATCATCGGGGGCACGAGTCTCCTCTTCTCGAAACTTCCGCCCCTCCAGGAACGCAGGGTCGCAACCCCGTTCGGCAGCGTCGACATTCTCTGCGGCGATATCGTCATGCTGATGCGCCACCAGAACGGGATACCGCCGCACCGGATCAACTACCGGGCGCACCTGTCCGCACTTGCCATCGCCGGTGTCGACCGTATCGTAGCATTCGGGTCCAGCGGCTCGTTAAAGAAGGCGATCCCGCCCGGTTCCCTCGTGATCCCGGACGACTACCTGTCCGTTGCCGACATACCGTCGATCCATGACAACGCAATCGTCCACGTCCCGCCAGGAATCTCTGCGAGCCTTATGGACGCGCTCGGAAGCGTCGTTCCGGATGCCCGAAGGGGAGGGATCTATGTCCAGACGAAAGGTCCCCGGCTCGAGACGGTCGCCGAGGTAAAAACCCTCGCGCGGTTTGCGGATATCGTCGGTATGACGCTCGCTTCCGAGGCGACGGTCGCCTGCGAGCTGGACCTGGAGTTTGCGGCAATCTGCACGGTGGACAACTACGCGAACGGGATGGGATCCACCCGGGTAAGTTACGAGCACATCCTTACCGTCTCGCGGCAGAACAGCGACCGGACGGGCAGGATCGTATCCGACATAATCCGGCATCTCGGCTGAACGGGGAGAGAAGAACATGGAGGATATTTTCAGAAAGACATACCCGGTGCTTATACGGAACGTGCGCATTGGGAAGGAACCGCAGGAGATCTTCCTCGACGGGACCGGGAGGATCGGGGAGATCGGGCCGGATCTCGCACGGGACCGGGCGGCAGAGACAGAATTCATCATCGACGGCAACGGCGCTCTCGTCCTCCCCGGCTGTGTCAACACGCATACCCATGCAGCGATGACCCTCCTGCGCGGGTACGCGGACGACATGGTCCTGCAGGACTGGCTCGTCAACAGGATCTGGCCGCTTGAAGCGCACCTCACGGGGGAAGACGTGTACTGGGGGACGCGGCTTGCCTGCCTCGAGATGATCCGGTCCGGGACGACCGCGTTCAACGACATGTACTTCTTCATGGAAGAGGCGGCGCGTGCGGTTGACGAGGCAGGGATCCGTGCGGTCCTCTGCCACGGGTTCATCGACCTCGGGGATGCCGGGAAACGCGAGGCGGAGTGCCGTGCGACAGAAAAACTGGTCGCACATATCCGGTCCCTCAACAATCCCCGCATCCGGGCCGCCGTCGGGCCCCACGCACCGTACACGGTCTCGGACGAAGGACTGCGGTGGTGCGCGGACGTTGCCCGGGAGCAGGGGATCGGGATCCATATCCATGTCTGCGAGACCGAGAAGGAGGTAACCGACAGCATCGCTGCGCGCGGGAAGCGGCCGGTCGCAATCCTCGACGCGTGCGGGATCCTTACCTCCCGCACCGTTGCAGCGCATTGCTGCTGGCTCGATGCGGCAGAGTGCCGGCTCTTCGCGGAGCGGGGGGTGCATGTCTCCCACAACCCCGTCAGCAACATGAAGCTTGCGACCAACCGGGCGATGCCGTACCCGGACCTGCGGGCCGCAGGGGTGAACGTCACGCTCGGTACCGACGGGTGCTCGTCCAACAACAACCTCGACATGCTGGAGACGGCAAAGACCGCGGCCCTCCTCCAGAAGTTCTCGTGGAACGATCCCACCGTCCTCCCCGCCGGCGAGGCGCTCGCGATGGCGACATCGGCAGGAGCCCGTGCGCTCGGCTTCGGCGACGGGAGGCTTGAAGCCGGATCCCCTGCCGACATTATTCTCGTAGATACGAAGTCAGCCTGCGCAACCCCGATGCACAACCCGGTCTCGAACATGGTCTATGCCTGTAACGGCAGCGCGGTCGAAACGGTCATCTGCAACGGCACGATCCTGATGCTTGAGCGCAACGTTCCGGGCGAGCAGGAGATCCTTGACGGTGCAGCAAGGGCCGCCGCAGCGCTCGTGGCGCGGGCGGGGCAGACCTGAGATGCTCCCCCGGTTGGTTCGCCGGAAAGAACCGGGCCCTGCAGCGCCAGCGGCACTCCTTGTCCTGCTGGCGTTCGCACTCGCCATAGGCTGCCTCGGTAACCTGCATATCCCCGTCTTGGGGAGTGCCCACCCGCCATCAGACTGCCCGGTTGACGGTAACTTCCGGGTCTATTTCCTCGATGCCGGGCAGGGGGATTCTGCCGTGATCCTCTCCGGCAACACAACCGTCATGATCGATGCCGGGGATGCTGAACACGGCGATGTCGTGGTTGCGGATCTCCGGGCACTCGGTGTCCGCCGGATCGACCTGCTGGTCGCAACTCACCCGCATGCCGATCATATCGGCGGGATGGAGGATGTGCTCGCAGCGTTTCCGGTGGAGGCCGTCCTGGATGCCGGGATCCCGCATACATCACCCCTGTACGAGAACTTCCTCGATGAGATTGACGATCGCGGGATAGCATATTCCGTTGCGGAGCGGGGGGAGACTATCCGTCTTGAAAATCTCCAAATCCTTGTTCTCTCTCCCCCTGCGGAACGGGCGGCCGACACGGTCAACGACAACTCCATCGTGCTGCGCATCTCGTACGGCACAACCGACATCCTTTTTGCCGGGGATGCCGGCATGGCAACCGAAGCGGAGCTCCTCCGGACGGGCTCTGCGCTCGACGCCGAAGTGCTCAAGGTCGCCCACCACGGGAGCTCGGACGCGACATCCGCATCATTCCTCTCCCGCGTCAACCCGGCGGTTGCCGTAATTTCCGTCGGATCCGGTAACGATTACGGTCACCCGCATGACGAGACGCTCGGGGTCCTCGATCGGGCAGGCGTCACTGTTTACCGGACTGACAGGGACGGCACGATCCTTGTCGTGAGCGACGGATCGTCGTACTCGGTGCAGACCTCCACGGGCGATCTCCCCCTTACTCTCGCCCCGCCAACCATCGCCCGCACCCCTGCGCAGACAAGGACACCAAGAACAACAGCAACGACCGCAGCGGTGGCCCCCGCGGAGACCCTCGCGCCGGTCTTCACCCTACCGTCAATCCCGCTCGGGAACGGGTCAGCTGTCTTCATCGCGGGCGCGCAATTCAATGCAGTCGGCGACGATCGGCTCAACCTGAACGGGGAGTGGATCGCGCTGGAGAATTTCGGCAACGACGGGGTCCTCCTTGCGGGATGGACGCTTGCGGACGAGTCCGGCGAAACGCTGTACATCTTCCCGCTCTATATCCTCGATCCCGGCACGAAAGTGACGATCTACACCGGACACGGCGACTATAACAACACTTCCCTTTTCATGAACAAGGACGCGCCGGTCTGGAGGAACAGCGGCGATACCGCGATCCTGAAGGATGCCGGAGGCACGGTCATCGACCGGCATCCCGGGAGCTGATATGATGCAGGCAACGATCGATAGTATTGACGAGGGTATCGCAGTCCTCATTACCTGCGACAAAAAGCCGGTACGCATGACCCTGCCGGCCCGGCTCCTTCCCAAAGGCTGCCATGAGGGAGATATCGTCAGCATTACAATAACTGCCGACAGGCCGGCAACGGGCTCCGCCGGAGAGCGGATCCGCCGGAAGATCGACCGGTTCCGGGATCCTGACCGGTCCGCTCCGCGCTGAAAGACGGACGACCGACCACATGTACCGAAAGGATCGCAACCAGTCCACGCCAAACACCGGGGGATCGATCCGGAAAAGATCCCAACGGATCATAACGCATTATTAGAAACCGAATCCAACAGTTCCGGAATGACGCACTGCAGGAAACACACCGACACGAAGACCGAGACCCACTGCAAGCTCTGCCGCGAGCCCTACTGCCCTGCGTGCAGATCGCACCATCTCTTTATCTGCGAAGGGTGCGCCGTCAAAGTGCTCATCATGTTCTTCATCGCGATGATCGTCGTCTCGTACGCGGCGTGGTTCGGGATCTTCTGAACAAACGCCAGATTCATTTTTCCCATAGTTATCCCATTGAACGATCGCTGAAGTCTCCGCTCTTTTCGCAATCCTGGATCTCCACACAGCAGGGATAAACCGGCCGAAAAACCGCTCTCCGCCGATGTCGCGAGAGGGGGATTTCCCCTCTCCGGGTGAGATGGCGGGCACGGGACGCGGTCAGGCTTACCTCGTTCCGGCAGAGAAGCGGGGTCCGGCTGGTTCAAAGATCCTGATGAGACACAAATTCCCCGACAACGATGGGGATTTCCCCGATCTCTGCCTGAACAGAAATTTTCCGGCAGGCACCCACCAGCATCCGTCCCTTCAGAGCGAACCGGCAGGAGGATCGTTCTTCGTGCGGACGAACCGTACAAGGACCTTGTCGAACGGCTCCCGCTGCATGTAGCGCGAGACCCAGTACAGGATGAAGCAGATCCCGATGACGTTGAAGACCATGTCGGCAACTGAATCCTCAAAGCCGAGGAAGAAGGTCGAGCCGGACAATGCATCGATATTGTATTCGGCATACTCCCAGGCCAGTGCAAAGAAGATGACCAGGCCGAAGATCAGCGCGACGACCCTATGGCGTGAGGGTCGTGCCCCGGTGACCCGGGCGACGATCAGGATGAGTTCGAATGTCAGGAATGCGAGAGCAATGGACGCCCCAAGGTGCGCGATCTTGTCGTAGACCGGGTAGCCGGTGAAGTAGAACCCGTACAGCCCGCCCGCCATGTGGAGGACGAGCGGGACGGTGATCAGCCATTTCATCAGCCAGGGGAAGATAATGGGCGTGAGCATTTCAGCGAGCGCAGGCAGCACCGCGATGCAGACCGCGATGAAGCCCCAGCGGACCCGGCCGACATCCCCGAGCAGCACCGCTGAGAGTACGATGAGATAGAGGATCAGGACAAAGATGCCGTACAGCGTGTTGCCGTGTTCCCATGCAAGGAGCCGGTCCGGCCACAGGGCCGGGACCCGTTTCTCCTTCTTCTTCCTGCGCCCCATCGCTCTGCCCTTTTAAAATAAACCGGTCAAGATCAAGGGCGTAATGGATTAAATGTTGATCGAAAAGTGATCGCAGCATCCTTGTCCTCGCAGAAATTCATACCAGTGACAGAAGTGTTCAGAGGGTACCCGTATATTCACCACCCTGACGCGATGCTCTCAGCCTAAAAAACCAGGGATCCCTTCCCCTCATGAGGATCCATCAGTTTCCGCACGTTCCGGAAAAACGGGATATTTCCGAATTCTGCAATCATAGTAC
>JAKLEQ010000083.1 GCA_022711635.1 Methanoregula sp.
CGGATGATCATCGCGAGTCGTTCCTCGATCTCGGAAGCGGAGAGCCCCCGGTGCTCGAGGGCCGAGAGGATCTCCTCCTCGACCGTCGTGAAGATCATCTGGGCCTCGGGATCGTCAAAGACCACCCCGACGTTCCGGGCAAGGTCGGAGAGACTTTTGTAGTCCGCCACATCCTTCCCGTCAACACGGACGGAGCCTCCCTTCTTTCCGCCGTACTCGTGGTGAAGGATGCCGGACGCGGCAAAACAGAGAGTTGTTTTTCCGGCCCCGGACGGGCCGGTGACGAGGATGCACCGGCCCCTCCCCAGCGAGAGAGAGATCCCGTCCAGGGCAGGTTGTACTGTGTGGGGGTAAGTATATGTTACGTCGTTGAGTTCGATCATTCCTGTCCTCTAAGAAGCACCCTGCTGGAGGGGATGTAGAGGAGCTGGACGATAATTGCATTAAAGACTGCCGTTATCACCACGATGGGGACGAAGACAGCGACGAACGCCATGAAGTCCCCGTTGTATTTTGCGAGGTAGGTCGCACCGATCGCGATGATCGCGATGCCGGCAAAGGAAAAGCCGCTTGCAAGCGTCGAGACGAAGGTCGTGATCGACGGCGCGAGGTTCGTCCGCGTGCGGATGGCGGCATAGAGCCCGAAACAGACGAGCGCCCCGATCGGTTCGCTGATGAGGTTTGCCGGCGGGAACATCGAGCTGGAGATCAGCATCGAGAGGATACCGGCGACGATACCGATGCCGAGCGCTTCGTAGATCTTCGGCCGGATCAGGATGATCGCAAGACAGTAGAACGCGATGATCATGTTCGGCGTCAGGGGGGTATGCAGCATCGCGAGGAAGTAGCGCAGGATGGCGCCGACCGCGAGCAGGATACCGACAATGGCAATATCTTTTGACTTCATGGTAATCACGAATCCGCAAGCAGTAAAGCGGACGTTTCGATAAGGTACGGGCAACCGGACCCCGGTTGACTAAATTATACCCTGATGTATAAATCTGTTCATTCATGTATAAATAATCGGCAGGTATCTTTCCGTGACGGGATCGAAGGTACCGTCACCTCCGATAGTATCACATACCCGTGCCGCCATACCAACGACGTGAGGAGCGCAGGATGGGTAAGGTACTCATTGTCTTCTATTCCATGTTCGGGCATATCCACACGATGGCGGAGGCAGTCGCGGAGGGCGCACGGGGAGTTCCGGGGACAGAGGTTACGATGCGGCGGGTCCCGGAGACGCTTCCCGAAGATGTCCTCAAAAAGATGGGGGCGATCGAACCGCAGAAGAAATTTTCCCACATTCCGGTCTGCACGGTTCGGGAACTTGCCGACGCGGACGCGATCCTGTTCGGGACGCCGACCCGGTTTGGCAACATGTGCGGGCAGATGCGGCAGTTCCTCGATGCGACGGGAGGGTTGTGGAAGGCGGGGGCGCTCATCGGCAAAGTCGGCAGCGTCTTTACGAGCTCGGCGACCCAGCACGGGGGGCAGGAGTCTACGATCCTCTCCGTGCACACCACCCTCCTCCACCACGGGATGGTGATCGCCGGCCTCCCCTACAGTTTCGACGGGCAGAACCGGCTCGATGAGATCACCGGGTGCTCGCCCTACGGCGCATCGACAATCGCCGGCAACGACGCTTCGCGCCTGCCGTCCGAAAACGAACGGGCCGGCGCCCGGTTCCAGGGCGCGTACGTTGCCGGGATCGCGCAGAAACTTGCGCGGGGATGAGGGACGGATCATGATCGTTCTGCCGGGTGCGGGGGGTCCTCTGTGCTGACCATCCCGCGTGAGGAACTGGGGCAGCAGTCGCTTGCCCTGCATCAGCGATACCGGGGGAAGCTGGAGATCCGGTCGAAAGTCCCGCTCCGGACAAAGCGGGACCTCGCCCGAGCCTACACCCCGGGGGTTGCCGAAGTATGCCGGGCGATTGCGAAGGACCCTGACCTTGCGTACCGGTACACGCTGAAAGGAAACACCATCGCGGTCGTGACCGACGGCTCGGCCGTCCTCGGGCTGGGAAATATCGGCGGGCATGCCGCAATCCCCGTCATGGAGGGAAAGGCAGCCCTGTTCCGGGAATTTGCCGGCATCGATGCGTTTCCCCTCTGTTTCGAGGGATACTCAACGGATTTTGTCGACCAGGTGAAGAACATCGCCCCCGTCTTCGGGGGGATCAACCTCGAGGACATCGCCGCCCCCAAGTGTTTCGAGGTCGAGGACGCCCTGCAGGACCTCGGGATCCCGGTCATGCACGACGACCAGCACGGGACTGCCATCGTCGTCCTCGCCGCGCTCATCAACGCCTGCCGGGTGACCCGGCGCACCTTCGAGGACCTCAGCATCGTCATCTGCGGCGCCGGGGCAGCGGGATATGCGATCAGCCGGCTCCTGAAATGCATCGGGTACGACCCGGCGATCTGCTCGACCGTGCGCGAGATCGTCGTCTGCGACACGCAGGGGATCATCCACCGGGGGAGAAAGGAGCTCTACCGGAACAAGTACAAGTTCATCATCGCGGACGAGACCAACCGGTCGGGCAGGACCGGAAACCTTGCCGACGCCGTCGAGGGGGCGGACGTCTTCATCGGGGTGTCCGCACCCGGTCTGCTGACACCGGCAATGATCCGCAGGATGAATGACGATCCCATCGTCTTTGCGATGGCAAACCCGGTCCCCGAGATTATGCCGGAACAGGCGCTCTCCGCAGGAGCGGCAGTTATCGGGACAGGGAGGAGCGACTACCCCAACCAGATCAACAACGTCCTTTCGTTCCCGGGGGTCTTCCGCGGGGCGCTCGATGCCCGCGCCACCCGGATCTCGGACGAGATGAAGGTTGCCGCCGCACATGCCATCGCGGGCGCGGTCCCGGAACCCCGGAAGGACCGGATCATGCCGGTCATCCTCGACCGATCGGTGACCCGGTCCGTCGCCAGTGCCGTGAGGGATGCCGCCGTGCGATCCGGCATTGGACGAAAGACCAGTACCCAATAATAAAACAACGACGAAAAAAGTTCCCGGAGGAGAGATCGAACGGACCGGTTCCGGTTCAGCCGTAGCCCGTGATCTCGTAATCGATCGCCGTCGAATTCCTCGCGCATTCCTTCCCGTGGGCGAGGACGTCGGCAATCGTCCGCTTCAGGATCGCCGGGTAGACTGCGCCCACGAGCTCCTGCACGGGCTTTCCGTCGCAGAAGAACTTGAACGTGGGGGTACTCCGGACCCCGTAGCGTTCCGGCGTCCAGGAATTCACCATGATATCGAGCCGGACAAAGAGGACGAGGCCCCGGAAATCCGCCGCATACTCCCGGAAATAGGGCTCCATCTGCCGGCAGAAGGCGCAGGCGGGGGAATAGAACATGACCGCGACCGGCAGCTTCCCCTTCTCGACGATCCCTTCCCAGGTACGATCGGTCGCCTCGAATACGTCCGGACGTTCCTCCCCGGTCGTTCCGGAGGGCGGGGTGGCGGCTGGCTTCGCCGGGGTGGCGATCGCCGGAGGCGGCACTCCTGCGTCATCCTTACCCGTCCCGGAGGGGCCGGGACTCTTGCCGGCAGTCCCTTCCGGGGACCGGGGCGTGCCGTTGTCAGGTTCCATACCCTGAAATGGAGAGAGGGCGCCTTAAAGGTTCCGGCGTGAGTACCCGAGTGCGATGAACGCAAGGATGCCTGCAACCACACCGAATGCCCCGGGTGCTGCCGCCGGGGTGGTTGGCGGTGCGGTGACCGTTGTTGCCGGGGGTGTTGGAACCACGGTCGTGGCCGGGGTCATTGGCGTCGTTGTCACCGGCTCAAACTCGCGGAGGACAAACGTCGTGCTGGCCGTTGCGTCCTGGAGGACCGCTGATACGGTGACGATGTACTCGTCCGGCTTCCACGCGTCCGTGTCGACGGGGAACGACCAGCGGTTGTACCCGGTCCCGCGCTGGACGTAGACGGTCCCGGAAGCGCCGGTGAACTCCCCGCTCTGCGTCTTTGATGTCGGTTTGAACGAGGAGGAGACGACATCCACCATGAGGGCATCTCCCGCGGCAAGGTTGGTCGTGCCGGCGATGACAAACGCGTCTCCCACGACGTGGTCCCCGACAGGATTGATCGCGGTCGTTGGCGGGGAGATGACGAACGATACGGCGGAGAAGGAATCGTCGATGTTCTGGCTCGCAACTCCCCCGACCAGCGCGGATGCCGCGTCGGATGCCGGGAGGCGCCCGGACCCGGTCAGTTTAAAGAGCGTGGTCCCGTCCGGCACGCTCGTCACCTCGCCCCGGGCAGCGTTGTACCCGACGTCGAACTCCCCGTTCATCATAGGGTGCTGGATGAGGACGAAGTACTGCCCCTGCGCAAGGTTTGCTGTCACCGAGGATTTCAGCTCGTAGGAGAACGAGTCGTCAGCATTGACGGAAACGGCATCAACCATCGCGTAGTTGTTCCCGATAACCCAGACCTGCAGCCCCCCGGCCGGCTGCCCCGTGGCCGTCCCGCGGATGGTCACGGGATCTCCCTTCGAGGTGGCAGGCGTTGACGACGGCGGGGAGTCCATGGAGAGCGTGAGGGCGCCAACTGTTCCGGCCAGGAACACCAGAAGTGCAGCGACGATCAGCACCGACCGCCGGAAACTGCCACTGAAAGAATGCGGGATCATCATTGCAATATCACTTCCCTACCCAAGGTTTGGAACCCTATGGAGAAATAACCGATTCACCGGACAATACCCGGTTCACCGGGCAGGGAATCGGCCGGTCCCCCAAAGGACCCGGACCACGCAGGATCCGGCCTGCACGGCAGGGGCCCGTCAGGATCCGCTGCCTGTCCCGGCCGTTTCTCCCTTCCCGGTCGTTTTTCTCTTCCCGGTCGTTTCTCCCCCCCGGTCGTTTCCCTGTCCCGGCGGTCAGCCGGTCCGGCCGTCACTCCATCCCGAGCAGGTCCCGGAGCCTCACAAACTCTTCAATAGAATACTGTCCGGCGGACGTGGGTTGCCCCACCCTGCAGTAGGCAAGGTCCGACCCGAATACCGGAAGGATCGCCCGGGCAGAGCGGAGCTCGTCGCCCATCACCCCGGTGCAGAGCGGCCCGGTCACCGCGTTCGTGAACGTGATGAGGTCGATGAGCTCCCCCCGGTCCTGCGGGGTGACGATGATCTTGACGATGTCGCCGTACTGGCGCATGGTCCGCTCGAGATCGAACAGTTCGTACAGGTTCGGCATCCGGTCGGAATGATAAGATGCGATCACGACCTTTCCCTCCTGCCGGATGGCTCCGGCACATTGGGAGAACCGCCGCTCGACATCCACAAAGTCAACAAACGGGAGGACGGATTTGACCCGCTCGAACCATTCCTCGGGGGTCCCGGCATACCGCCCCCCTTCCTGCAGGGAACGGAACGTCGCGATGACCGGCAGCGTGCAGCGGGTCGTCACCATCTCGGCGAGCTCCGGCGGGTCCCCCTCCATCAGGTCGAACCGGATCTCGATGAGATCCGCCCCCTGTTCCTGTGCCCGGGCGGCATCGGCAGGATCCGTGAGCGCCGCAACGATCTTCATTGATCTTCTCTTGTTGGAGTCCGGAAGGAAAAAGGTGACCGGTGGGGGGAGGGTGGAGGGGGGGAGTCGGGCATACCTGTTTATGGCGACGTGCCCAAGGTGTACCCGAACACAGGGACGATGAGCGTATGGACCACGGGCGAAAGCATCCTGCCGGCATCCTGGTCGCTGCGACCGCCGAGCTCCTCGTGCTGGCGGGCGTCCTGCCCTTTCTTGGTGCGTTCGTTCTCGGGTACTCCCCGGCCGCCGTTACCGCACTGGTAGCCTCGGCGTTCATCATCGAATACGGCGCCGCACCGGTCGGCCTCGCGCTTGGCCTTTCGCCCCTCTACGTCCTCGTTGTCCTTTGCTCGGTCGCTCTCGGGGTAACCCTCTTTCTCTTCGGCATCATCGATGCGGCCGGGGAGCATTCGGAGCGGGTGCAGAGGTTCCTTGCATGGTCAGCGGAAAAGGGGAGGAAGTCGCGGATCCTCGCCCGGTACGGCATCTACGGGCTCATCCCCTGCGTCATAACGCTGGGATTCTACGTCTGCCCCCCGGTCGCAGGCGTTTTCGGCTGGAGGCGCGACCTCTCGGTCCTGATGATCATGGCAGGATTCGCCGGCATCGCGATCGCAATGATCCTCCTGACCGCGGGGATCTTCGATCTCTTCCTCAGGCAGGTCCCATGACCGCTCCTTCCCCGCCTCCAAAAACCCGAAACCGGCCCCTCCCGGAGCTCCTCGCGCCCGCCGGGACAATGGAGGCGTTTCTGGCTGCGCTCGCTGCGGGGGCCGATGCGGTCTACCTCGGCGGGAAGCGCTTCGGCGCCCGGCAGTACGCCGGTAACTTCGATGAGGCCGGGATCGCGTCCGCCGTCGCAGCCGCCCATGCCCGCGGGGTGAAGGTCTACGTTACGGCAAACACCCTGGTCCATGACCGGGAACTGAAGAGTGCGCTTGAGTACCTGATCCGGCTCCACGCCATGGGGGTCGATGCGGTCCTCGTGCAGGATGTGGGGCTCGCATCCCTCGCACGGGAGATCATCCCCTCCCTCCCGCTGCACGCCTCGACCCAGGTGACCGTCCATAACGCGGCAGGGGTTCAGGCCATGGCGGCGATGGGTTTTTCCCGGGTCGTGCTTGCCCGGGAGCTGCCGCTCTCTGAGATCGAAGAGATCGCACGCGAGACCGCCGCGACAGGGATCGGGCTCGAGGTCTTCGCGCACGGTGCCCTCTGCTTCTCGTACTCCGGCCAATGCCTCCTCTCCTCCGTCATCGGGGGCAGGAGCGGGAACCGGGGC
>JAKLEQ010000084.1 GCA_022711635.1 Methanoregula sp.
CTGACGGCGAATGAAAAGCGGCTTCTCGCGGTAATTTCCCGTTTGAATAGGTCGGACGCGGTAATTCTTGCTTCAGAGACGGGTGCGACCCCGGAAGCCGTGGTACAGTGGGCGCATCTGCTCGAGGACAAAGGTTTGGCAACGATTGAGCGGATCTCTGAAAAAGGATTCACTCTGACAGGTGAGGGGGAGGTCTATGCACGGGATGGTCTCCCCGAGACACAGCTTCTCCGTCTCATTGCGAATGAAACAACCCTTGACGACCTCAAGAAACATGCAGCCTTCAGGATTGGTTTTGGCCAGCTCCGCAAGAAGAGACTGATAAAAGTTGAGGGAAACTCTGTTGTCAGAATACCCGGTACGACAACGGATGCAGACGAAGCAGCCCTGAAAAATCCTTCTTCTGCGGATCCGAAGACAAAGGAACTCGTGCGGCGTGGGATCCTTTTGGAGTCCGAGACGGTCCGGTACTCCATTGCGATTACATCTGAAGGGAACAATCTCGTGAAAAAAGGTCTTGATACCCGTGAGGAGATCGGAACACTTACCCGGGATCAGATTATTTCTGGTGAATGGAGAAACCTGAACCTCCGCAGGTACGACGTTATGAAACTCCCGAAAAGAGTGTATCCTGGTAAAATTCATCCTTACCAGCGCATCATCGCAGAGATGCGGGAGATCCTGCTGGAAATGGGATTCACCGAGCTCTACGGGGATATTGTCCAGCAGTGTTTCTGGAATTTTGATGCCCTCTACCAGCCGCAGGACCACCCGGCACGGGAGATGCAGGACACATTCTACCTGAGAGAGACTCTCCCGTTGCCGGAAGACTACGAGAAAGTGAAGGCTATGCACCTCTCAGGTGGGGGGACATCATCGACGGGTTGGGGTGGGGCCTGGAAGGAAGAGAAAGCAGAGCAGTGTGTGCTGCGGACCCACACGACGTGCCTCTCGATCCGGCACCTGGCACAGAACCGGACCCCTCCGGTGAAGGCATTTGCGGTCGGACGAGTGTACCGTCGGGAGACTATCGATACCACGCACCTGGCGGAGTTCGAGCAGCTCGAGGGGATCGTGATGGATGAGGATGTCACGTTCGGAAACCTTCTCGGGATCCTCCGCGAATTTTACAACCGCATGGGCTTCGAGAGCGTGCGGTTCAAGCCCTCCTATTACCCCTATACGGAACCAAGCCTGGATGCAGAAGTATACGTGGAAGGGATCGGATGGATTGAGATGGGCGGTGCCGGGATCTTTCGTGAGGAGGTTACGGCCCCGCTTGGGATTACCTGTCCGGTGCTTGCTTGGGGGCTTGGCGTGAGCCGGATCGCGATGCTCCGGCTGGGGCTCAAGGATCTCCGCCTTTTACATAAAAGCGATGTCGAATTCCTGCGGAATACTCCCGCCCTGCGCCCGTCAAAGGGAGGAGTTTGAAATGGCGGTCATCACGCTTCCCTACCGGTATCTCGAACGTCTCACCCGTACCGACAGGAAGACCATCCTTAACAGGATCGCCCTGATCGGCTCGGATGTTGAACGGATGGAGGAAGACCATGCGGATGTCGAATTTTTCCCGGACCGGCCCGATCTCTTCTCCCCGGAGGGTGTCGCCCGGGCGATGCGGGGGTATTTGGGGATCGAGACCGGGTTGCCATCGTACCCGGTAAAACCATCCGGGATATCCTTCACCATCGACCCCAAGCTTGAAAACATACGCCCGGTACTCGGGGCAGCGGTTATCCGGAATGTCACGTTTGACGACGAATCGATCCAGAGTATCATGTCCCTGCAGGAGTCACTCCACTGGGCGGTCGGCAGGGGGCGGAGCAAAGTTGCGATCGGTATCCATGACCTGAATACGGTCAATCCCCCGTTCCGCTATATCGCTGCCTCCCGGAGCCGTGCATTTGTCCCGCTCGATTATTCCGAATCGATGTCCATGGAAGAGATCCTCGAGAAGCACCCGAAGGGAAGGGAGTACGCGAAGATTGTCCGAAACTTTCCTCTCTTTCCGCTCATCGTCGATTCCCACGACCATGTCCTTTCGTTCCCTCCGATCATCAACGGTGAGAGGACCCGGGTCACCATCGACACGAAGAGCATTCTTCTCGATACGACCGGCACCGACCGGCGTGCAGTAAATGTCGCTGTTAACATCATATGCACCGCAATGGCGGAGGCAGGTGCCACGATCGAAAGCGTGGAGATTGGGGGAATGCAGACCCCGACACTTACCCCTGCAGAGCGGGTGGTTTCCGTTTCAGAATGTTCACGGCTCCTCGGTGTTCCGCTTACCCCGGCGTCCATGGCCGGGTATCTTGAGCGGATGCGGTTCGGTGCCGAACCTGCGGGGTCAGATTCGGTTAAGGTTCATGTGCCATGTTATCGTGCCGATATCATGCATGACTGGGACGTCTTCGAGGATGTTGCGATCGCTATCGGCTACGACCAGCTGGAAAGTCAGCCTCCGCGGACCTTCACGGTGGGAAAACCCCACCCCGTGCAGGTCAACGCAGCAATTGCCCGCGAGGCGTTCACCGGTCTCGGGTATCTCGAAGTGATGCCGTTCACCCTCACCAACGAGGACGTCCTCTACCAGCGGATGCAGCGGCCCGAACGGGAGGGTGCTCTTCATGTAATGCACCCGATCAGCATCGAGAACACCGTGGTACGGACGGAGCTCCTCCCCCTGCTCCTTGAATTCCTGACAATAAACCGGCGCAGGGAACTCCCCCAGCGCCTCTTTACGGTAGGCGATGTTGTCCTTGACTGCCGGACGTACCAGCAGGCAGCGGGAGTCAGCACCCACCCGGATGCAGATTTCTCGGAAGCATACGCTTCAGCAGATGCGGTGCTCCGCGAGCTTTCTATCGATTATACCGTGAATGAATCCCAAGACCCTGCGTTTATCGACGGCCGGCGGGCAGATATTGTTGTGAAGGGAAAGAGTATTGGGGTATTTGGCGAGATCCATCCTACTGTACTCGTGGCATTCGAACTCGAACACCCGGTCGCAGCGTTCGAGCTTGATCTCAGAGCCGTACCGGGATACCCCGCCCTCTGAGGTACTCCTTTACCTCTTTTACGGTAAACTCCCCGTAGTGAAAAACGCTCGCCGCGAGGCAGGCGTCCGCCTTTCCTGCGGCGAACCCGTCATAGAAATGCTCAAGTGTCCCGACTCCTCCGCTCGCAATGACGGGAATACCGGCAGCATCGGATATCGCGGCAGTGATCGCGATATCGAACCCCTGCTTTGTGCCGTCCGTCTCCATGCTCGTGAGCAGGATCTCGCCAGCCCCCCGTTCCTCTACAGCCTTCGCCCAGGTTATGGCATCAATACCGGTTGGCTTGCTCCCACCGTAGATGACTATTTCGTACCAGCACGTCCGGCCATCAGGGAGCAGTACCGGTGTCGCTTTATCATTCGGGGTGAAGTTCCGTCGGACATCCATTGCACATACCATGCACTGGGTGCCGAACGAATCGGCACCCCGAGTAATGATGGAGGGATCGTGGACAGCGCTTGTGTTCACGCTGACCTTGTCTGCGCCCGCCCGGAGGATCTGCTGGATGTCATCGAGGGTACGGATCCCTCCCCCGACGGTAAGGGGCAGAAAGAGTTCATCGGCCGCCCGTTTAATGACCTCGATAATGATACCGCGTTTCTCTTTCGATGCCGTGATGTCAAGGAAGACGACCTCGTCAGCGCCCTGCTCATTGTACCGCCCGGCCAGTTCGACCGGGTCACCCGCATCGCGGAGCTGCAGAAAATTCGTGCCTTTTACTACCCGCCCGTCTTTGAGGTCGAGACAGGGGATAATCCTTCGTGTAAGAACCATCGGATAGAGATAGGAATTACCGGATAGTTGTAACTTTCCCAAACAAAGGGGATAGCAAAGGAATACCAAAGGGAGGTTTATTTCCTTTCCGGTGCTCTTTCATATGGAATGGGGAAATCAGCCGGATTGTTGTCCCTCCCCGCGGTGTACCATGGACCCAGGAAACCTGAAGATCGAATGGGCAGCCCAGTTCATGCCGGTGCTTGCCACGATAAAGAAGCAGTTTGCGAAAGAAAAACCGTTTAAAGGTATGACGATCGGCATGGCCCTCCATGTCGAAGCAAAGACAGCGAATCTTGTAAAGACGCTCGCCGCTGGTGGGGCGACCGTCCATATCACCGGCTGCAACCCGCTTTCGACGCAGGACGATGTAGCTGCTGCGCTTGATAAGGTCCGGGGAGTCCGGTGTTACGCGAAACGGGCCTGTACTGTCGATGAATATTATACGGCCATCGAGAAGGTACTCGATGCCGGCCCGGTCATCACCATTGATGACGGCATGGACCTGATACACTACCTCCACACAAAACGCCGTGACCTCCTGAAGACAGTCGTCGGCGGGTGCGAGGAGACGACGACCGGGATCCACCGGCTCCGGGCGATGGCGGCGGAAGGCAAACTCGAGTTCCCGGTGATTGCAGTCAATGATACCCCGATGAAACGGTTCTTCGATAACGTTCACGGCACCGGCGAGAGTGCGCTCTCGTCCATCATGATCACGACCAATACATTGATTGCCGGGAAATATGTGGTTGTTGCCGGGTACGGGTTCTGCGGAAGAGGTCTTGCCAGGAAAGCGCACGGTCTCGGGGCAAAAGTTATCGTGACCGAAGTCGATCCGCGTCGGGCACTCGAAGCTCACATGGACGGGTTCCTTGTCATGCCGATGGAAAAGGCCGCGGGGATCGGTGACATATTCATCACGACCACCGGCAACACGAGCGTGATTTCCGCCCGGCACATCAGGAAACTGAAGGATGGAGCGATCCTCTCCAATGCAGGTCATTTCAATGTCGAGATCGATATGGGATACCTTGGGGACCATGCGGACAGCATCGTCCAGCGTGAAGGGATCGAGACCTTTGTCGTAAAAGGCAAATCCATTCATGTCCTTGCCGAGGGCAGGCTCGTCAACCTCGCAACACCCAAGGGGATGGGACACCCGATCGAAGTGATGGACTTGAGCTTTGCCCTGCAGGCCCTGTGTTCCCGGTATATTGCAGAAAACGGGAAGTCGATGAAAGGCGGTGTGTACGACGTCCCGCAGGAGATCGATGAACAGGTCGCCCGTCTCAAGCTCGAATCCCTCGGGCTCTCTATCGATGAGATGACGAGGGAACAGGAAAAATACCTCTGCAGCTGGGATATCGGAACCTGAATGAAGGATCTTTTCTGATTACCTTTTTCCCACGGTCTTCCGGGAGCGGGTGAGCAGCCGGTATTTTTACGGATCTTCCTCGCGTGCGGCGTAAAGGTATTCCTGTGCGTACCCGCAATACTCCCCAAAATGGTCCCGTGCAAACCGACGGATTGCATTGTATTCATTTGACGAGAGCGGGGTGTTACTGACAAGGGCGGGCAGGTACCGTTCCCGCATGATCCTGCGGATCCAGACATCGACCGGGAATGCCTCGTATTTCTGGAATGCAAAGAGGAGGATGCAGTCTGCGGCCTTGGGACCGACACCGGAGAACTTCATCAGTTCCCTTCGTGCAGGTTCATACGGCAGGGACCGGATACGGGCGGCCCAATCATCCGTGTCCCCAACATCACAGGCAGTTTTTTTCACGTATTTCCCCCGGTATCCCATCTTACACCCGGTAAGAATATCCTCACAGGTTCCCGCAAGCAGTGGTGGCTTGGGGAAACCAAAGTATGTGATCCCCTTCTCTTCGACCGGCTTCCCAAATGCCCGAGCGATATGCTCAATCCGTTTTCTTATCATAGGGATATTGGAGTTTGTCGAGCAGATATACGAAACCAGACACTCCCACGGGGGCTGGCGGATCAGGCGCAGACCATGGCATGCTTCTGCAGATCTGTGGATAAACGGATCCCGGTCAAACGATGCAACGATTGCAGGGAGATCGGAATCGAGCGAAAAGTAATGTTTGATGAACTTTTTTCCTGCTCCACTAAATGTGAGACGGCTGCCGTCCTGTCGGATCCGTATCAGCCGGTCTCCGACAATCCCCCGCCAACCTCCATCCGGCACCTGGTGCCAGCGGAATACCTGGCCGCATGTGAGCGTCCGATCGAGGGAGAATGGCTGGTCGTCTGTCAGGGATAGCATCGGCATAAGAAAAGATTTCGTTTCTTTTTTGTTCAATATAGTGGTGGCGGCAGGGGTACAGGTGCGAACCCTGAATTGTGGGGGTGAACCCTGGTTGCGAAACGCGGCTGACCGGACAGGCTTTTATTATATAGACACCAAAAAGGTTCTACCATGGAAATTGCTGATCAGCTCAGGACCTTTATCGAAGAGGGGCAGGACTGGGAACGGAAAGCGACCAGTGTCAAAGGGGTCACGATCATCCGTCTCCCCGCGACAAGGAACCGCCCGGCATCGCTCGCCATCGATGTAAACCCGGTCAACGAGAACGGTGTGCCGATGAAGAAGAAAGGGATCATGATCATGAATGCGAGGGAGCTTTCCGCGTTCCGCGCTGCTTTCAACAATGAAAAAGTTGACACGCTGATGAAAGCCCTTGAGGATGTCCTCCCGGAGCGAAAGGCGGCAGCGGCTCAGGCAAAACCCGGTATCCTGCAGCTCTGACACCCGGGATAAGGTGCGATACGATGGAAAAGGGTTTTTCACTTAAAGCTTACGCCGGGTTATGCTTCACGCTC
>JAKLEQ010000085.1 GCA_022711635.1 Methanoregula sp.
TGAAATGAATCCTGAAAACGAATGATTAAAGAATAGAATAATTATTTTGTTTTTATTTGTTGCTCTCGATTCCCCGGAACCCCCCCTCCGGTACCACCATCTCGAACCGGGCCCCCTTCCCCGGCACGCCGGTCTCGCGGATCGTGATCCCCGTAATCGCCAGAATCTCCCGTACAAGGAAGAGCCCGAACCCGGTATGCTTCCCGAATCCCCGCTCGAAGATCTTCTCCTTGAGCTCGTCCGCAACCCCGGCGCCGTTGTCTGCGACCGTGATGACGAGCCCTTCAGGGCCCGGTTCGCAGCTGACGGTAATCTTCGTCACCCGCTCGCCGTGGCGGGCGGCGTTGTCGATGAAGTTGTCCATGACCTTTGCAAACATCGGGTCGGCAAAGATCTCGGCATCGCAGGAGCAGGTGACGGCGATCCCGCCCGCCTCCTGCCGAGCCGCGATCTTCCGGATATTCTGCCACGCGGGGGCGTGCACCCCCAGTTCCTGGTAGCTCTTCGTGAACGCGATCTGGGCAGCGATGTCGGCCCCCGCGGCCTCGATCTTTTTCAGGATGTCGGCGATATCGGTATCCGGCCCGGGCCTGCGGAGCTGTGCAGACTGCACCAGCCCCGTGATGACCGCCGCCTTGTTGGCGAGATCATGCCGGGTGATGGTGTTGAGCAGGGTGAGCTTCCGGTTCGCGTCCTGCAGGGCGTGTTCCATCGCCTTGCGCTCGGAGATGTCCCGGACAACTCCTTCCGTTCCCACGATCCGGCCGGCAGCATCCCGGAGGAACTGGGCGCTCACCGAGACCCAGAAGACCGAACCGTCCTTCCGGACCGCTTCACCGGTGAAATCCCTGACGCCCCGGTTCTCCCGCAGCTGCCGGAGCATTTCCTCCCGTTGCTGCCCGTACCGGGCGTAGAGGGATTCCACGGGGATCCCAACCATCTCCTCTGCGGACCCATACCCGTACATGCGGACCGCAGAGGGGCTCACCATGGTGGTATTCCCGTTCTCATCCACCCGGATATACGCGTCCTGCATGTTCGTAAGGATATGGCGGTACTTCTCCTCGCTCTCACGGAGCGCCGCTTCAGAACGTTTCCGGTCGGTGATATCCATGAGAATTCCCTGGTAATGCGTGGCCTTCTCGTTGTCATCGCGTTCGATGACGGTATAATCGTCAACCCACCGTACTTCCCCGGCCCGGGTCAGAATCCGGTACTGCTGCCGGAACCGGTCAGGTCCCTCACGGGTAAAATGGTCCACCTCCCCGGCTACCCGGTTGAGATCGTCCGGATATACCAGGGCAGAATAGGGAGTAACCCCCGAGACCAGCTCCTCCGGTGCATACCCGAACCGGCTGACATTCTGCGATACATAGACAACCGGCCAGCCTTCCTCAGCCTTCCAGCGGAAGAGGACTGCCGGGCTGTTTTCGACGACAATGTTTGCCTGGAGCAGGGCCTCTTCCGTCTTTTTCCGTTCGGTGATGTCTTCAAAGATCACGCAGATCTTATCCGGGGAATCCGTCGGGCGGTACGCGTTGCAGCGGTACCATCCCGTTGTCGGCCCGTGGTACATCTCAAACGTGCTGGAGATGCCGGTCGTGGCAACCTTTCCGTACGTCTCGACCCAGCTCTGTTCGGTTCCGGGCCAGACTTCGAAGATATCCTTTCCCTTCACCTCCTCCCAGGTAACGTTCGCGATCCTGGCGTAGGCATCGTTGAACCGCCCGAACCGGAAGCTGACATACTCCCCCTGCTCGTTGAAGACAGACTCGAAGACGACGAAAGCGTTTGTCATGTTCCGGAAGATCTGCTGCAGTTCCGTCGAGAGTGCACGGATCTCGTCTTCCGCCTTCTTCTGTTCTGCGATGAACCGGGCCTGCTGCACATTCTGGTACGCGGATTTGGAGAGCTGGTTTGCGAGCGTTGAGAGCGATTGCGCGATGGACTCAAACCGCTCACATGACATGACCGGCACCTCCAGGAACGCCTTGATGAAGTCCTCCTCGTCAACGCCGAGGTCCCGTGCGTACGCCCGCATCGACGCTTCGCTCTGGGCCTCGTTGCGCACCTGACCGATGAGCCAGTTGGCGATGTGCCTGCCGCCAAGGACAATGCTGGTTCCCGCCCCCCAGAGGCCGGCGCTGAGGCAGGTGTGGATAACCGGCCCGCCTTCATGGAGCTTCCCGAGCTCGGCATCGGACCTGATGCATTTCGCCCTTCCTTCTGGCGTCCTGCGCACGATCTCTGCGCACAACCGGCAGAAGTTGCTCGGCTTTGTTATCGGTGTACCGTCCGGCCGGGTGAGAAGGACAGCGACACCCGTGGCTTTCGCGAACTCATCCTGCAGGCGCTGGATCTCGTCAAGGTCGAAGAGGTCCTCGAAGGCAATCCCGGTATCATCCAGCGGGCGTGTCAGGGCGACGAGACGTTTCTGGAGGGCATCTTCGATCCGCTTCCGCGCGGTTATATCGCGGACGAAGGCGAAGCTGTACTCGGTGCCGTTCCCTTTGACATATGCTGCCGAGATCTCGACATCGATGACCGAGCCGTTCCTGCACCGGTGCCTCGCCGTAAAGAACTGGGCCTTCTTCTCCCGGAGGTCGGTAACTGATTTTTCCCAGATCTCCGTTGAAAAGTCCGGGTCCAGCTCGAAGATCTTCATGGCCAGTAACTCTTCCGCAGAATACCCGGTGACCCGGCAGGCCGCGTCATTCACGTACAGGATATTCCCCGAAAAGTCCATCCAGAAGACCTCGTCATACGCCCGGTCGACCGAGATCTTCAGGAGCCGGAGTTCGTCCTCCATCCGCTTCCGTTCGGTGATATCCCGGATTGAGGAAAGATAGATCTCTTTCCCGTCCAGCACGTATTCCGAGAGAAGGACATCTGCGAGGAACATGGTGCCGTCCTTCCTCTGCTGGAGCCACTCGAACCGGTCCGCGCCCTTCTCCATCGCCGTCCTGATATGGTCCGCTGCCGCAGCCGCAGAAGGACGGCCGTCCGGCTGGACCGGTGCCGAGGTATCCAGAGGGGTAAGCCCGAGCAGTGCCTCGCGGGAGCTGTACCCGAAGAGCTCGACCGCATGCCGGTTGCAGTCAATGCACCCGTCCTTCGTAAAGAGGACGAGCGCGTCGTGGGATTTCTCGAAGACTGCCCGGAATCTCGTCTCATTCTCGCGCAGCTTCTTCTCGTTTGCCGCAAGTTCCTCGTAGTTCGCCCGGAGCTCCTCCTCAGAGGCGGTCAGCTGCTCGTAGGCAGCCCGCAGCTCGTCCGTTGCCTTCCGCCGCTCCGTAACATCCATCGCGATGTGGATGACCTTCTCGAGTTTTCCGTCGGCGCCGTAGACCGGCGTGCAGGTGACCGCGTAGTACCCGCCCAGCGCGGCGATCTCGGTCTCTCTGGTTTCCATCGTCCCCGGCGCGTTCGCCTGCTCGAACGGGCAACCCGGCGGTGGCTGCGTCGTCCCTGGCGTATGAAAGACCTCGTAGCAGTGCAGGCCGACAAGCTCGGAAAGGGATTTTTTGGTCGCCGCGAGTGTTGCGTCATTGGCATCGATGATCCGGTTTTCGGCATCCAGGACAAAGGCCGGGTGACCGATCCCCCGGAAGATCGTCTCCCAGTCTTTTCGTGCCCGGGAGAGGTCCTCCTCGGCATGCTTCAAGCCGGTGATGTCCCGGATCGACTCGATCGCGCCGACGACGGCGCCCTCCCGGTTATAGAGCGGGCTTGCTTTCGCGAGAACATTGATCCGGATCCCCTTCGGGTGGGGGAGATCGGTCTCAGCGGTGAGGGTGGGTCCCTCCCGGATGATCCCGGAATAGAACCCGGCGATCTTTTCGTCCGGTTCAAAGATCAGGTCGATCAGGATCGGGCGGCGCTTCCCGTAGAACGGGACGGCGTACTCGTAGTCCCCTTTCTCCATCATCCGGGCAGCCGGAACCCCGGTCATCCCTTCGATCGCCCGGTTCCACGCGATGACCCGGCCCGACCGGTCGATCGCAAACGTGGCGTCCGGAAGGAAGTTGATGATGTCCGCGAGGCGTTTTTCGGATTCCACGAGCGACCGTTCCGCGTTCCTCCGGGCGATCGCCTGCCGGGCCTTGTGGGCAAGTTCCGCGAACTGGGCGCTCGGGTCCCCGCCTTTCTGGAGATAGAAGTCGGCGCCGTTGTTGATCGCCTCGATCACGACCTCCTCGCGCCCGCGGCCGGTAAACAGGATGAAGGGGATATCCCCGAACTTCTCGCGGACCGCCTTTAAGAACGCGATGCCGTCCATCCCCGGCATCTGGTAGTCCGAGACGATGGCATCGTACGAAGCGATGCCAGGAAGCTGGAGGGCGTCCGTTGCCGAGAGAGAGGTGTCGACCGAAAAGTTCCCCCTGCGTTCCAGGAACAGCTTGGTGATCTCCAGAAGCCCCGGCTCATCATCGACATACAGGAGAGAATACATGGGATGGCTCTAACCTCCTTTTTAAAAGACGTCGATAAAATGGATCGCGTCCCGGGACCCTGCTTCGTGAACCCGGCCCTTCATGTTCTAACAAATCCTCAGACCCCACGGTACAACCCCTTCGGCACGACCATCTCGAACTTCGCCCCCTGCCCCGGCGTCCCGGTCTCGCGGATCGTGATCCCGGTGATTGCCATGATCTCCCGGGCAAGGAAGAGCCCGAACCCGGTATGCTTCCCGAAGCCCCGCTCGAAGATCTTCTCCTTCAGTTCCTCTGGCACCCCGGCGCCGTTGTCCGCGACCGTGACGACGAGCCCGTCCGGCCCCGGGTTGCACCGGATCGCGATCTCCGTCACCTTCTCCCCGTGGCGAACCGCGTTGTCGATAAGGTTAAAAAAGACCTTCTCCAGCATGGGATCGGCGTAGACCTCGGCATGGCAGGTGCAGGTGATCGCAACCCCCTCCGCTCTCTGCCGCTCCACAAGGTCCGGGATGCTGACCCATGTGGGTGCATTGACCCCGAGTTCCTGGTAGGTCTTCGTGAACGCGATCTGCCGGGAGATGTCCGCCCCTGCGGCCTCGATCTTCGACAGGTAGACCGCGATCTCCGGCGTCAGTTTCTGCATCCGTGCTGCCTGCGCATAGCCATTGATGACCGCGACCTTGTTGGCGACATCGTGCCGGGTGATCGAACCCAGCAGCGTCAGCTTCCGGTTCGCTTCCTGGAGGGCATGCTCCATCGCCCTGCGTTCTGAGATGTCCCTCACGATTGCTTCGGTCCCCCGGATCCCGCCCTCCTCGTCCCGGTTGAACTGGACGCTTAACGATATCCCGAAGGTCGTACCGTCCTTGCGGAGCCCATCCGCATTGAAGTCCGTGAGCCCTCCGGGAGTTGCGTCGCGCAGGTTACGGAGCATCTCTTCCCGTGCCTCAGGACGGGCGTAGAGAGCATGTGCCGGCAGCCCGATCATCTCCTCCGCTGCAGCGTAGCCATACATCCGCACTGCAGATGGATTCACCATGGTTATGATCCCGTTCTCATCCACCTGGAAATAACCGTCCTGCATGTTCTCCAGGATTCGGCGGTACTTCTCCCCGGTCTCCCGGAGCGCCGCTTCCGCATCGACGCGCTCGGTAATATCTTCCAGCGTCTCGACTGCCCCGATGATCGTTCCCTCAGCGTTCCGTACCGGTGCTGCTGTGAACGAGAGCCAGCTCCCCGATTCCCCGACCAGCGGGAAGAAGCCGGTCGCCTCGTACGCACCCTCGACGTAAGGGGATGGCTTCAGGCTCCCGCCGTACAACTCAGTGAGGTCTCCCGTCCGGTTGTCGATCAGGAGATCGGCGAGCACCGGGCGTTTTTCGGGATAGAACGGGCGCCACTGCTGGTCGGTTCCGACCACATCTGCAGCGGAAAGGCCGGTATACTCTTCGAGTGCCTTGTTCCAGGAGACAATATGGTGATCCCGGTCGATGACGAACTGGAGGACCGGCGAACCGTGGAGGATCGAGGCAAGTTCCGCCCTGCTTTCGAGGAGAGCGTCCTCCGCACGTTTCCGGGTGGTGACGTCAATGGCGTTGCCGACCAGCAGAGAAAGGTTCCCGGCCGCGTCAAAGACCGGCATGACACTGGACCGGTTCCAGTGGACCGATCCGTCCTTGTGGTAGATGCGGTAATCCCCGGTGCTTGTCCGGACCCCGCCTGATTCAACGATCAATTCCAGGAAACCTTCGCACATCGGGATATCGTCCGGATGGACGAAAGCACGGAAATTTTTGCCGACAACCTCAGATATTTCGTGACCGAGGAACTTTTTCCAGCTGGGGGAGACGAAGGTAAATGTCCCATCCGGAAGCATCGTGTAGATGATGCTGAGGCTGTTCTCGACAAGGTTACGGTACTTCTCCTCACTTTCCCGGAGCGCCGCTTCGGCCTGTTTCCGCCAGGTGATATCCTCGGAGAAGATTATGATGCCGCCGATGGTGTTCCCGATGGTGTACCACGGGCGCACCTCCCAGGCAAGCCACTGGACGGATCCGTCTTCCCGCTCGAACTTTTCCTCGTCAGCGGAGACGACCTCCCCGGCAAGGGCGCGGCGGTGGACCGCCTTCAGTTCTGCAGGAATCTCGGGAAAGACCTCGTAATGGGAATGACCGATGACGTCACGGTCGCCGAGGTGGTAATCGGCCATCCAGCGGCGGCTCGCCGCGAGGTACCGCATGTCAGT
>JAKLEQ010000086.1 GCA_022711635.1 Methanoregula sp.
GAAGATTTCCACCCGTTCTATGCCGACCTGATCAAATGGGTGAACGGGACCGTCCACTTCCTCGAGAAGACTGCGTTCTACGACGGCTATTACAAGGCTTTCGGGTTTGGCGGTTACCCCTGCATCTGGTGTGAACACCAGCACTGCGTGGCCGAGGAATCGGAAGGGGTTGTGGACGAGAGCGTCCGGAGAAAATGCCGGCACATGGACCTCGTCCGCCCGAGCATGGAGTCTGCCTGCATAGATGTCTTTGCGACCGCGAAGAACGCCGGCTGGGAGCTGAACACCATCCCCTGCAGAAACATGGAGTACGGGAAGATCGAGCACTGCGATATCGTGTCGGTCGGGCTCGTGCTGATCGAGTGAAAAAATTTCGCCCTGGTGGAGCGGACTTCTTCCCTCCATCGAAGAACGGCATGTTTTCCTTTCTGCGTCTGATCCCAGAGGATCCGGTGGCCCGGGAAAGGACGCCATGGGGGTCCACCCCGGCCCCTGCGATGGGAAGTGTTCCTGGTCTATGGCCTTCATGGGAGATTTTTGCACCAGCTCTATCAAGACAACGGTCACAGGGAGTACCGGATGAATGCCTTCTGGGAAGAGCGCTATCGGGAGGAGGGGAAAATATGGGGCGACACGCCCAGCCGGACCGCCCGTTACGCGATTGGGCTCTTCAAAAAAAACGGTGTGCACAGTGTCCTCGTCCCGGGGTCCGGGTATGGCCGGAACGCACGCGCGTTTGCCCGCGCCGGATTTGACGTTGCCGGGATTGAGATCTCGGCGACAGCCGTCTCCCTTGCGCGACAGGAATCCCCACATGTCCGGTATTATGAGGGATCGGTCCTGGACATGCCATTTGACACGGTCGTGTATGACGCCGTCTACGGTTTCAATGTCCTCCACCTGTTCCGGAAGAACGACCGTGCGGTGTTCCTTCAGCGGTGTAGGGATCAGCTGAAGAAGGGGGGCCTCCTCTTTTTCGTTGTATTCTCCGATAAGGAACCCAGCTTCGGCACCGGCAGGATGGTCGAGGAGAACACGTTCGAGAGCAGACCGGGGCGGGAAGTCCACTACTATTCAAAAGAGGATCTCATTTCCGGATTTTCAGGGTGTACGATCCTTGAGGCCGGCATGATGGAGGACACGGAAGACCATGGTGAAGAGGGCAGGCACACCCACCTTCTCCGGTATATCTGCGCCCGTACCTGAACAAAACCGGTCCGGAAGACCGGAGTCATCGGGAATCTTCACTGGTTATCGTAACCGGGTTCAGCGTCTGCACCGCAGCCAGGGGACCTTGTTCAATGCACCCGCCGGTGAGCCGCCCGCCTCCCGGGAGAGGACATCCAGCGGCGGAGCCGGCCTGTATACTTTGCAGTGAATGAACCCACGATCGAGGTTACGACGACCATGACGGCGATAATCGCCGCGACGGGCGGTGAGCCGTAGAGAGAGGCGAGCGCTATCGAGAACTCCCCGCGGGCAATGATGCTGCCACCGATCTCGATCCCCGACAGCGCTGAACCGTGGACAAAGAGCCCGATAAGAAAGCCGGAGAACATCTTGGAGAGGATGGCGAGGAGGCAGATGATCCCGACGACAAAGAAGTCCATCTGCCCGGTCAGGTCAACCGTAACCCCGAAGAAGACAAAGAAGACAACAAGGAAGACGTCACGGAACGGTCGGGCATGCTGCTCGAACGCATCCGGGTCCGTTGTCCCGAGCGCGATACCGAGCGCGATGACGAGGAGCGTCTCCGGTATCCCGACATACATCGCAAAGGATGCGGTCGTCAGGACGGCACCGAAAGTAAAGAGAAGCGGGAGTTCGTCGGACCGGTCGAGGATACCGACCATGAACTCCTTGCCGTACTTCGCCAGGTAGTACATGATGGCAAGCGCTGCGGCGATCTTGAGGAAGAGGAAGATGATGTTCTGGTTCGCCGCCGCGAGGACCGCGAGGATGATGATCAGCACAAGGTCGTCGAAGACCATCAGCCAGATGATCGTCTCCGCCTCGCGCATCATCAGCTTCCGGTTCTCGATAAGCGAAGTTATCGCAAGCGCCGTGCTCGTGACGTAAAATGCCGAAGCGATGACGAACGAGTCCATAAGGGAGAACCCGAGCAGGTACGCCGCGACGAACCCGACACCCATATCAATGGTGAGCTCGATGATGCCGCTCGTGACAACGACGGTGGGATTCTGCACGATCCGGTCGAGCCGGAGCTCGAGACCCATGAAGAAGAGCAGGAAGATGAGCCCCATCTGGGCGAAGAAGTGGCTGATCTCGTCAGAGGTGACGAGTGCAAGCCCGCTCTTCCCGATGAGGATGCCCCCGAGGATGTAGAACGGTATCGGGGGGAGCGAGTAGCGCTTCGTCACCAGCGCGAGGATCAGGCAGACGAAGAGCGCGAGGACGATGCCTTCCATCAACGCACCATGACGTCCCGTTCGAACCGTTTCAGCTGGTCGGTCTCGCCGATGACGAGGACACCGTCCCCGGCTTCAAAGACAAACGACGGGGGAGGGTTGATGATGTTCTTCTCGCGCCGGGAAACCGCGATGATGGTCACGCCGGTTTTGGTGCGGATCTGGAGGTCTTCGATCGTTTTTCCGGCAACCTGTTTCGGGATGACGTAGGTATGCACCGAGATCCGGAGATCGGCAAGCGCCGAGAATGCGATCTCGACGCTCTCGTTCTCCGCCTCGATGATAGCGCCAGTCAGGATATTCCCGAGCCGCCGGGCCTCAACCGGCGTCATCTCCGCGGCGCTCGGGGTGTGGCAGCCCCGCTGGAGGGTGTACATCTGGATGGTACCGGTCTTCGTGAAGAACAGGGCGACGGTGTCGCCCCTGTCGGTGGTAAACTCGTATTTCGTACCGACACCCGGGAGATTTACCGATCGGAGAGACATAGAGGAGCAGATACTATTCTGGCATAAAGATATTTATGATTATCAAGTTGATCGCCAGAACGGAACCGCATTTTCAAAATTCGTAATCCCTGCGAGACAAAAGAAGAAAAGAGCGAGGCCCGGCACCCGGGTAGGAGGGGACCGGTCCCATGTACGATTTGAGAGGATGGGAGGAAAGACGTGCAGCCCTTCATTCAGGGCACAAGGGGGTTTTTCCCTCCCCACATACCCGTGACGCAACCGGGCGTATAAACCTCCGGCCGTGCACCGTGAAAGTGATTACGGGCAGGCAGAGACGGGGTTGCCCCGCACCAGGGTTAACCGGCTGCCCGGATCTCTTATAAGACCGGCGCTAGTATTCCACTCCGATGAAACGAGACACCGCAGAACGGGTGATCCGCCAGCCATGTTCCGGACCCTGGCGGGACAGTCCAAAACTCCCGTGGAACGGTCGTGTCCGGGAAGAGCCCGGACCGGCCTGTCAGGGCACAACGGGACAGTCCGGGAGATCGGAGGGAAGAGGGAGGGGGGGTGCAATCGCCCCGAACCCGTGGGACAGAAGGCACCGGGCCCGTGCCCGTATCGGAGAACAAGACTGATACTTTTTTGGCAGGGGGATGACAAATAATGATAGATTCGCGACTCCTCTTCGCGTTTCTTTACAATGACTGCAGGAGCCTGATACTATCGCCGAACTACCGAAACAGGAGTATATCCTGAAATGCACGTCAGCGTGCGCAGGGTGCAGCGCCTCGCTCTCGCTCCGGTACGTGCTCAAGGCTGCCGGGCCGGACTCCGTCCTCGTGGTGCCCGCGTGCTGTACGAGCGTGATCCAGGGGATCTACCCGAATACCGCAATGAACATCCCGGTCTATAATGTCGCGTTCGCAACCGCCGCTGCCTCAGCGTCCGGCATGAGCGCCGCGTTCCGCGCCATGGGAAAGAAGACCAACGTCATCTGCTACGCCGGCGACGGCGGGACCCTGGACATCGGGATCCAGGCTCTTTCCGGAGCGCTCGAGCGGGGAACGGACTTCCTGTACATCTGCTATGACAACGAGGCGTACGGGAACACGGGGATGCAGCGGTCCGGCGGGACTCCGCTCGGTGCACGGACCACGACCACGCCGGGCGGCAAGACCGACCTCAAGAAGGACATCGACGCGATCGTCGCCGCCCACGAGCCCCCGTACCAGGCGACGGCCTGCGCTGCGTACCCGCAGGACCTGTATAAAAAGGTCCAGAAGGCCCTTTCGTTCCGGGGCCCGACTTTCATCCACGTGCTCGCCCCCTGCCCCCCCGGCTGGCGGTACCCGACCGAGAAGTCCGTCGAGATGGGCAAACTCGCGGTCAAATCGGGGATGTGGATACTGTACGAGCGCGAGTACGGGAAGCTGACCATATCCGCTCCCTCCAAGGCAGCGATCCGGAAGCCGGTCCCGCTCGAGGAGTATCTCGCCCCGCAGGGCCGGTTCAAGGGCATCGATGCGAAATCGCTCGATACCCTGAAGCAGCGCATCGAAAAGAACTTAAAAAGGTTCGCGGCAGAGGAGGCAGGCGTATGCTGACGGTCTCGACTGGCAACAAGGCGGTTGCCATGGCAGTCAGGCAGGCAAAACCTGCCGTCGTCGCAGCGTACCCCATCACCCCCCAGACCGAGATCGTCGAGTCGATTGCGGATTACGTGACCGCAAAGGAACTCTCAACCCGCTACATCGCCGTCGAGAGCGAGCACTCGGCAATGGCTGCCTGCATCGGGGCGAGCGCGACCGGAGTCCGGACGTTCACCGCCACGAGCTCCCACGGGCTCCTGTACATGCACGAGATGACGAACTTCGCGGCGGGAGCACGGCTCCCGATCGTGATGGCGAACGTCAACCGCTCGCTTGGGCCCGGCTGGAACATCTGGGCCGAGCATACCGACGCGATGCAGGAGCGGGATACCGGGTGGCTGCAGGTCTATGTCGCGACCGTGCAGGAAGCCTATGACGCGACCCTGATGGCGTTCCGGATCGCGGAGCACAACGACGTGCTGCTGCCCGTCATGATCAACCTCGACGGGTTCCTCCTCTCCCATATCATGCAGCCGCTCGATACCACGGACCCCGGTGACTTTATCCCGCCGATCCACCTCCCCCACGCGATTGATGTCAGTAACCCAAAGGGGTACGGGGGACTGACCGGGCCGGAGGAGCACTTCAAGTTCAAGTGGGATATCGAGCGCTCGATGCGGGACTCGGTGAAGGTCATCGAAGAGACGCAGGCGGAATTTTCCAGAAGGTTCGGCAGGAAGTACGGGTTCACCGAGGACTACTGGTGCGAGGACGCGGACGTCGTCATCCTCTCTCTCGGGACCTTCGGTAAGGAATCCGAGGTCGCGGTTGATAATCTGCGCAGGGAGGGGATCCGGGCAGGCTCAATGCGGGTGCGCTGGTTCCGCCCGTTCCCCCACCTCGATCTTAAGGGACGGGACGTCGTCGTCCTCGATCGGGACTACTCGTTCGGATTCGGCGGAGTCCTCGCAAAATCCATCGAAGCGAAGAACAAGGTCGACATCTACTCCGTGATCGCCGGGCTCGGCGGGCAGGAGGTCACCTACGACGATATCGCGGGATTCGTGAAACAACGGCGGATGGGCGAAGAGTCCTGGTTCGGGGTGAGCGGCAATGTTTGAGATCCGGATCCACTCCCGGGGCGGGCAGGGGGGCGTCACCGCTGCGCGTTTGATCGCCCTTGCCGCCATCCGCGACGGGAAATATGCGACCGCATTCCCGTTCTATGGCGCAGAGCGGCGGGGGGCACCCGTCGTCTCGTTCGTCCGGATCGACGACAAACCCATCCGGGTCTACAGCCAGATCCGGCAGCCGGACATGGTAATCGTCCTCGATACGAGCGTCATGGAGACCGTCGATGTCCTCCACGGGCTGAAAGCAGGAGGCACGGTCTTTGTCAACAGTGCCCATCCCCCGGACTTCAAAAGCGTCAGGAGCTACCATGTCGACCTGACCGGTATCGCGCTGAGAGAGAACCTCGTTGTTGCCGGAAGCCCGATCCTGAACACGCCGGTCCTCGGGGCGCTTGCGAAGCTGAAGATCATCACGGTTTCGTCCGCGAAGACGGCGATTGCCGAGATGTTCTCCGACGAACGCAACATCAAGGCCGCAGAGGCGGCATACCAGGAGATGGTAGCATGACCGGACGCAAACGTCTCGCGATGAGCACGCCGAAAGAGGGGGCTGCGGGGAAGACCGGGTCGTGGCGGGTCTTTAAGCCCGTTGTCGACAAGGAGAAGTGCAACGCGTGCGGCATGTGCCAGATGTACTGTCCCGATGCGGCGATCAACGACGAACTCGTTGTCGACCTTGACTTCTGCAAGGGCTGCGGGATCTGTGCAAACGAGTGCCCGAAGAAAGCAATCACGATGGTCCGGGAAGAGAAGTAAAACCACGGGCGGCACATTTTTTTACATCCCCCCTTTTTCGACGCTCCGCAACCTAGTGACGGTTGTGCCCGATGCCATAGTTTTTTGAGATCGCCGCACCATGCTCCAACAGGAGAGGATGATCCATGAACCGCAGGTATTCCGGGGATATCCGCGACCTGTTCAAGATCGATCTCGTCGTCCACCTCATGAACGAGGTTCCGGCGTTGGAGCGTTTCACGTTCGTCCCGATGCTGACGGAAGGGGGGGAGGCCGGTTCGACTGCCGCCGGAAGGAAAAAGGATCTCGAAACCGCGGTTACGAAGGGGAGGGCGGG
>JAKLEQ010000087.1 GCA_022711635.1 Methanoregula sp.
ACCGTCTCGTACTTCGGGGGCGTCGATATCCCGGCCTACAAGCGCCTCTTCTCGCATGCCGCGATGATCCAGGGATTCTTCTCGGGACTGATGGCAGGCCAGATGGGAGAGGGCCGGGCTATTGCGGGTCTGAAGTATGCGGCGATAATGCTTGTCATCGCATGGATTACCTTCAGGTTCTTAATCTGAACATCTTCTTTTCGTCGCCGGCAGGAGTGAATTTTCTCTTTTTAAAAATTTTTTTTCTAAAAGAATGCCCCCCGATTCAATGCTCCGCGCCAAAATATAATTCTGTTTACCTGTCCAACAGCGTGAAGTCCCTGGTGCAATCTGGCTCCCGAAGTACAGCGTTTGCATACGTGGCAAGACAGGGTATTGAAAAAGAGAGTATCAGGAGATATTATCGACGCTGTACCCTTTCATGGTCAGCAATTCCTTGACCCGGTCGCGGTGATTGCCCTGAAGCTCGATGGAGTTTCCCTTGACGGTCCCCCCGCAGGCAAGCTTCCCTTTCATGAATTTCGAGAGGTCTTCAAGGTCGATGTCGGTCGGATCGAGACCCTCGATCACGGTGACTTCCTTGCCATACCGGCGTTTATTGACCTTGACATTGATCCTCTGCTGTTCTTTTGCTACCTCCTCACAGATACAAAGTTCTTTGGGTAGACCACACGTCGGGCAAATCCCACCAATCATTATGGTTATTTCTATCGTTTCCGGTTATTTATTCCTTTACCTTCCCACACTCCCGGTCCGCTCTTTTTTGTGATGTGCAGTCACACATGGTATCTTTTTTACTGGATTCGCCGTACACTATTGCAGGAATGCCGCTCCTTGTTCTTGGTACCGCGTCTCATGTCGGGAAGAGTGTCACCGTCGCTGCCATCTGCCGGTGTCTTGTCAACCGGGGGATTACGGTTGCCCCGTTCAAGTCCCAGAATATGAGCCTGAACTCGTTTGTTACGCGGGACGGGGGCGAGATTGGGATTGCCCAGGCGATGCAGGCACATGCTGCGCGACTTGACCCGCAGATCGAGATGAACCCTATCCTCCTAAAACCAAAAGGTGACCGAATATCCCAGATCATCCTTCTCGGGCACCCGTACAAAGATGTGCCGATTACCGAATATTACCGGGAGACCGATGTCTTGCTGGATAAGGCGGTGACAGCCTATCGCCACCTTCTTAAAAAGTACGGCCAGGTCGTTGCCGAGGGTGCCGGTGGTGCTGCGGAAGTGAACCTGTACGACCGGGATATCGCCAATATCCGTCTCGCACGGGAACTCATGATCCCCATTATTCTCGTTGCCGATATCGAGCGTGGCGGGGTCTTTGCCCAGATTCTCGGCACTCTCGACCTCCTTCCCGACGATGTCCGATCGAACGTCAGGGGGGTAATCATCAATAAGTTCAGGGGGGATCCTGCCATCTTTGAATCCGGCATCCGGATCATTGAGGAGCGTGCCGGGTTACCGGTTCTCGGTATCGTTCCGTATGTCGACCTCCCGCTCCCGAGCGAGGACTCGCTCTCGATCCCTGATAAAAAAACCCGTGACCATGGGATCCGGATTGCCGTGATCCGGCTTCCCCACATCTCGAATTTTACCGATTTCGAGCTCCTGGAGAGATATGCCGCGGTATCCTATGTCCTCCCGGGGACCAGGCTCGATCCCTTTGATTGTATCATCCTTCCCGGCACAAAAAATACTGTCGACGATCTGAACGCTGTCCTGCAAAAAGGGATGAAAGAGGAACTGGAAGCTGCCAGCAGAAGAGGAACGCCGATTATCGGGATCTGTGGCGGATACCAGATGCTGGGAGTCCGGATCATCGATTCCGGCATCGAGTCCCGTCAGGGGGATTACCCCGGCCTCGGGCTCCTTGACTGCACGACCCGGTTCGGCGACTACCGGAAGAATACCCGGCAGGTTACCAGGAAGGCAGGGGATATCCCGCCTATCCTTTCAAAGATGGGTGAAGTGACCGGATACGAGATTCACATGGGGGAGACTGAGCAGGGAACGTGCATGGAGGCGTTTTCCGGCGATGGGGCGGTCTCACCGGACGGTCTTGTTTTCGGGACATACATGCATGGCCTGTTCCTCAATCCCGGCGCGGTCAACGCCCTCCTTGCATTCCTTGCCGGAAGGAAGGGGATCCCGTATACCCCGGTCTCACTGTCCGACGCCGACCCGTACGATCTCATCGCCGGTGTTTTCGAGACGCATGTGGATATGGACGAGCTGATCCGGATCCTTTCCTGAAAAAATCAGCTGATGATTCCCGCGATGTTGTGGAATCCTTCGCCGCGCCGGTCGGCACACCGGACTGCCTCGGCCTTCCGGACATCCACGTCTTCATCAACCCTGCAGGCGACACAGTAGGCAAGAGAGGGGGATTTTACGAATTTCCCGTTCACTCGGAACTCGCGGGCATGAATGCAGAGCCGGCAATGTTCCACAGGCTCATCTTTACCGGGCAGGCAGGGTACCTTCCCCTTTGTCACTTCAAGAATACGGTGCGCCGGATCGCTCATGCATCCTCAGACTATCAGTACTGTTAAAACGGTTCAGCACAAAAATCTCTTGCATGAAGGTGTGTATCATGTGCGGAGGGGAAGGAACGCGCCTTCGCCCCCTCACATTTGAACGGCCAAAGCCCTGCATCCCGATCGTCAACCGCCCTTCTATCGAGCATCTTGTCGCACACCTTTCCAATCTGGGATTCCGGGACATTGTCATTACACTCGGGTACATGGGAACCGCAATCGAGGAAGCCCTTGGTGACGGTTCGCTCTCCGGCACGACGATCACGTATGTCCGGGAGAAGACCAAACTCGGTACGGCGGGCAGCGTGAAAAATGCCCAGAAATATCTTGACGGATCGGATTTCCTCGTTGTCGGCGGGGACCATGTCACGGATCTCAACGTGCTGGACTTCTACCGGGCTCACAAAAAAGAGAAGGCGGCCATCTCGATCGGCCTGATCAGTATCGACGATCCCTGCGAGTACGGCATCGCCGAGATCGATGTCAGTTACACCATCAAACGGTTCAAGGAAAAACCTGCACCCGGGGAAATCTTCTCGAATCTTGCGAGTACCGGTATGTACGTCTGCAGCCCGGAGATCTTTGACCATATCCCCTCGGGCGAAAAATTCGATTTTGCCCGGGATCTCTTCCCGCACCTGATGGAAACGAATCACCCGATCAAGGGATGGCTCGCGCGCGGGAACTGGACAGATGTCGGGAGTCCCCATTCCCTCCGGCAGGCAGAGCGGTGGATGCTTGCCGGTATGGCAACGACGACCATCAACGGTGATCTCTCGATGCGGGGATCGCACATCCGGGGCCCGGTAGAACTGGGGGACTCCGTCTCGCTGGGGAGGAATTCAAGGATCATCGGCCCGGTTGCTATCGGTGCGGGTTCGATGATCGGGGACAACGTCCTCGTGGGCCCCTATACCAGTATCGGTGAAAAGTGCATTCTTCGCAACAACGTGAAGATCTTCTCGTCCTCTCTCTATAACCGCGTCATCTGCGGGGCAAACACGACGATCTCCGGCAGCATCATCGACAACGACACCCATGTCGGGGATCACTGCAGCATAGAAAACGACACCGTTATCGGGCCACGGGTCGTCCTGCGGAACACGGTCATTGTGCACTCGAAGACGCGAATCTGGCCGGAAGTCGTCGTCCCCGAGGGTACGGTGGTAAAAGAACACCTGCTCAATGAAAAGTTCGATGCACGGTGTGAAGGTTCGTAATCTGTGCAGCCGGTCCGGGGAATTGCAGGTAATACGGAGGGGCGGTTTATCCGATCGGCACTCCTAAACTTTTTTCACGCTCCGCCTTGTCAGGGCCACGAGGGGGTGACGGGCATAATCAAGGATCTGGATATCGTCGAGCGTGTGCAGGTTCATTGCCTGCGCCGTTCGCTCCATACCGAGCTCGATGTCCTGGGTAATCTCGATGATGTATGCGTCCAGCATGGTGATCCCCATCTTCTTTGCCGCGACTGCACGGTGGTGCCCGTCAACGAGGATCGTCTTTTTAGGTCGCCGGACGACAATGATGGGCTCGGCAAGACCCTTCTTGATCTCGTAGATCCTTCCCTCCAGCTCGTCCTCATAGATCTTTGACTGTGTCGGGACGAGATCGTTGATCGGGATAGTTCCCCGGTTCAATGCAGGATCCACGCCATACAATTTTTTCAGCGTCGTAATGAAGTTGAAGACCTTTTCCGGGGAGACCCGTTCGATCTGCGAGCGGATGACATCAGAGTTGGAGACGATCCCAAGGAGATGGTTCTTTTCGTCGACCACAGGGAGCTTCTGGATCCCGGAACGGAAGATGACGCGTGCTGCATCGGAGATGCTCATGTCGGGATCCGCCACGATCAGGTTCCGGGACATCACTTTCTCGACGGGTGTGTCAGGAGGGGCGAACAGGAGGTCGCGGGCAGAGATATATCCGACAACATCCTCCCCCTTAACGACGGGAAAACCATCGTGATTCGTGGTCCGGATCTTCTCCATGACATCCTTAACAAAAGCATCGTGAGAGACGCTCACGACGTCATAGGTCATATAATCGCGGACCTTCTTCTTGTCCATTACTACAGCTTGTGGGGCAGATATCATGAATTCATCGCCCCAGACATCGCAAAAAACGTTATTCGATCAGGATGCGGGGCTTTGCGGCCGCCCTGACTTTCTTAAGGTGGACCTCAAGGACGCCGTTTTTGAATGTTGCCGTTGAACCTTCATCCGTAACATCGGTCGGCATCGCAACAACCCGCCGCAATGAACCCGAGATCCTCTCCCGCAGGAAATATCCTTCTGACGATTCCGCGGTCTCTTCCTTACGTTCGCACGCGATCTCGAGAGCACGCGGATTGAGGAGATCGAGCGAGACCTGCTCTTTCCCGACTCCCGGAAGATCCGCGACGATAATGACCTCGTCCCCCTGTTCCCGGACATCGACCCGGAAAACACCCCGGATCGCCGGAAGCATCCGGTCTGCAACCCCGCCGGGTAACAACAGCTTGCCTCCGGTGGGATATGTCTGCGAAACGATGTTCTCCAGTTCCGATCGCATCTCTTCCATATCGCGCCACATCGATTCAAACGGATAGCGTCTCCATGCCATGCTGCGTTCACCTCACGGTATTTCCCGCGGCACCTGCCACAAGGATAACCTTGGGTAGTTTTAATTATATTTAATGATTTTTACCATCGCCGTCAGGAAACACTTCGCTGAACTTAGGCGCCGGGCCGGGTTCAGGAATACGAGCAGGGTTCCTGAAGTTCGGAATCGCACGAAGTATGAAATCGGAATGGTTTATCACCGTTGGGAAACGTACAATAACGGAGGATTTTCGCAATGGGCGAGAAGAAAAGGAAGGAAGAGTCCGTAAAAATCTGGTACAAGGTCCTTGTTGTACTGGCCTGTATTCTCTTTGCAGGAATGATGATCATATCCGGGATGGGGCAATCCTGGCTATCGGCATTCCGTGCAACCAAGCCCGGCGATTCCGTGACCGTTCAGATCACGGTAAACAGCCCCGGGGGGACACCGATTGTAACGAGTGATGAAGAACTGTACCAGAGGCAGATGGCGGAACGCCAGGGCCTTTTCTATACAAAAGACCTTGTCATGACGGCAAACCTGAGCGCCTCGGATTCGCTGGTCCCCATTCCGGTCTATTCGACAGGAAACGGGTGGTCGGATACCTTCGCCCTCTTCAGCACGGAATACAATGCCATCAGCCAGGCACTTGTCGGCATGAAGACAAACGAGCAGAAAACCATCACCCTCCCACTGGCTGAAGAGATGACCGAGACCTGGTCCGCAGCCCAGCTTGCGGGCGAGGGGGTCAACCTGACGGATGTCCATGTCGGGGACCAGTTGAGCATCGCGGTTTCGGGCAACGCAGCCCTCCAGCAGAATGCAACTCCGTCATCCTATTCTATCCGTATCGGGGAAGTGACGGCGAAATCAGCCGAGGGTATAACGATAAAGTTCGGGTACCCGACGATCAATATCAAGGTACTTGGGATCACTGCGTCCTGATCGCGCTCACCCAAAATAATTTTTTAAAGCTGCGGTATTTTTCAGGTATCGTCAAAAAAGCTGAAATTTTTCTGCAGAAGAAAAATCTGCAATCCTCTGCGATTTATCGCCGGATCACGGTGCCGTACGCCCTTTTGATCCGGTGGGCAACGGTCTTCCAGCCCTCTTTTCGCATCAGGGGCCCGTCCCGGAGCTTCAGGTGCGTGAGGCGGAACTGCTTTCCTTTCAGAGAGTAGACTTCCCCGACCGTAAAAAATTCTTCCCCGTCACAGACCTTGTACAGCGGGATCGTCTGCCTGCCGGAATGGATGCTGACATTGTTGACTGTACCGGACTAAAACTTGTTCCGGGTTTAATTGATGCCCATGTGCACATCACCGGTGGCGGCGGTGAAGGGGGACCTGCATCGCGGATGCCCGAACTGGAAATCAACATGATGACCGATGCCGGCGTTACCACCGTGATCGGTTGTCTGGGTACCGACGGCATCACCAGGTCAGTGGAAAGTGTGCTGATGAAAGTGAA
>JAKLEQ010000088.1 GCA_022711635.1 Methanoregula sp.
CCCAGTTTCATGTCATCGATAAAACTCATCCTGTTTCACACCCCTCGTGAGAACGCCCCCGTCTTTGATAGGTGATGCATTGCTGCACCACCGGTAGAGAAGACCGGCCCGCTGCGCCGCAGTCGTGCTGGTTAATCCCACCACTTTCGCCGGCAGTACTCCCGTCAGCGCCCGTGTCAAAGGAAGGTCGTGTCACCCTGTTTCTCCCCCATCTGCATCGCATACCTCTCCTCGGAGAATGCGAAGCTGCTTGCCAGATTCGCTTTGCTCCCATCACTGGCAGTTATGGACTGTGAAATTATCATTATATAAATAGATTTATCTGCACGGCTGATAGGCAATGCAAAGTGGAATCTTTTATAATAAATGGATGGAAACGATGAATAAGAGGCTGACATGGACGAATACAGGGATGAAATTGCGAAGATCAAGGAGTTGCTTGCCGAACATCCGCATGGTATGAGTATTACAGAGATTGCGGCGCAGCTCAAAGTCAACCGAAACTCCGTAGCCAAATACATGGATATCCTCCAGATCCAGGGGGCAGTCGATGGCCGGAAAATGGGTACTTCAAAGGTCTACTACCTGTCAGCCCGTATGCCGGCCCTTTCTGTCAAACAGGTCTGTACCCGCCCATTCCTGATCCTCGATAAGGATTCGCACATCACCGATACCAACAGGGCATTTACCGATATCCTTGGAACTACCAGCGACCGGATCCTCCGCCAGCCGTTCGATACCCTTCCCGTCCAGGTCATGGAAGGAGGGAGCATCCAGCAGATTATAAAATCCGCGCTCAGGGGGTCCGGACAACGTGTACAGGGTAAGATAACCCATGCTACCGGCAAGGCACGCATGGCGACATTGCTTTTCGAACCTGTCGTTTTTGAGAGCGGCAAGCCGGGGCTTGCCATTATCATCGATGAGCGCGCCGCCCAACCCGTCGGCGGTGAGACTGACGCTGCATTTGCCGACATACTCGGGATGCTTGACGACCAGATGGAATATGTCCTTCGGTACTCCTTTGACGGAACCATACGGTTTGCCAACGAGACCTACTGCAGAGCAGTCGGCAAATCAAAGGAGGATCTTATGGGCAGGCAGTTCAAACCCCTCGTATCGCCGGAGGATGCAGACAGGATACGCATCCACCTGGGAAAACTCTCACCGGAATACCCTGTCGGTATGATAGAATACCGCGCGGTAATGGCAAACGGCGAAGTCAGATACCAGCGATGGAAAGACAGGGCGATATACGGCGACCGGGGCGAACTGACCGGATATCAGTCCTGCGGCATGGATATCACCGATCTGGTTTTCTCCCAGCAGAAAGTCCAGAAGGCACAGGAAACCCTGCAGGAAACGATCGCAAGCCAGACAGAAGAATTGCGGGATATCAACCGGCAGCTGTATACCGAGATCGCGGCGCGGGAGAAGGTCGAACAACAGCTCCTTGCCACCCAGTTTGCCATGGACAATGCTGCCGATATGGTCTTCTGGGTGAACCATAATGCCCGGATCCAGTACGCGAACAAACGTGCTTCTGAGGTCACGGGATATGGCGCGGATGAACTCCGTGACGCTCTTTTCTCGGATCTCTTTCCCTTCTTCACCACGGGAAGATGGGACGGGGTATGGGACCAGTTGAAAAAAGAGGGTTCGACGACCAGTAACACAAGCCAGGTTCGGAAAGACGGGACCCAGATTCCGGTGGAGGTGGCGATCAGATACCTCAAATATCAGAATACTGAATTTGCCTGCTGTTTCTCGCGCGATATCTCGGAGCGTGCCCGGATGGAACAGGCGCTGCAGCAGGCAAACAAAAAACTCAACCTCCTCACCAGTGTTACCCGCCACGATATTCAGAACAAACTGACCGTTCTCCTCGGGTACCTCGGCCGGACCAAGAAAGAGAACAAGGATCCTGCCATCATCGAATACCTCGAACGTCAGGAAAGAGCGGCAAAGGAGATCCGGAACGAGATGATGCTCACGCGGGACTTCAAAGATCTCGGGTCGGAACCGCCATCATGGCAGAACCTGCGCGAGGTAGTCAGCAACTCCGTTGCACGGAACAGCGGCCAGGAAGATGTCCGGTTATCTGCCGATATCCCGGATATCGAGGTATTTGCCGACATCCATCTTGAACGGGTCTTTGATCGAATTGTCGAAAATACTCTCCGGTACGGAAAAAAGGTGAAGGAAATTACCATCCGTACCCAGTTGAAAGACCGTGGTCTGATTGTAACGGTTGAGGATAATGGTATCGGAATCCGTCCGGAGGACAAGGATACCATATTCGATCTACCGGCGGGAGATGCCCGGCAGGCCGGACTTTTCATCGCAAAGGAAATTCTATCCGTGACCGGGATAAGCCTGCAGGAAACCGGTGAGTACGGGAAGGGTGCACGATTTGAGATTTTCGTGCCGGAACAGGATCACCGGATTCCTGCATAAGGTCACCTGTTCCAAAGCCTCTTTTTCATCCAAATATTAAAATGAGTTTAACAAAAAAGATATATAGAGCATCCCCTGCAATCCCCATGCAGGTACGATCATTCGTGATGGTTACCATGCCCCGGATCCTTCTTGTTGACGATGATCCTGACATCCTTGAGATTATGAGTCTCGAACTGAAGGATGATGGCCGGTTTACGGTAGACACCTGCAGATCGGCAGACGAAGGCCTGAAGAAAACTGATCAGCAGCAATACGACGTCATCGTCTCTGATCTGCATATGCCAGGAAAGGATGGGGCGACCCTTGTGCGGGAGCTCCGCAACAGAAACTGCTCGTGCTTGATAATCATCTATTCAGGCCATGACCTCGGTGCGGGAATCCGCAGAGCTCTTGACAGTGGTGCTGACCATTATATTGCACGCCAGGGGGATCCCGAGCGGGAATTTGCAGAGCTGCACGAGATCATCGACAAAACTCTGCCGAAACTCTGAAAGGACCAGAAACGCGATACTTTTATATTCTATTTGGGTTTATTTGCCGATTTTAAATCTTCCTGCGGGCACGTGGATCTCAAACCGCGCCCCCTTTGACGGAAAACCCGTCTCCATAATCTCGATTCCGGTCAGGCTGAGGATCTCTTTTGCGAGAAATAATCCGAGCCCGGTGTTGTGGCCGAATCCTTTCTCAAAGATCCTCGCCTTATCCTTTACCGGGATGCCAACGCCATTATCCTCGAGACGGAGCACGACCTTATCGTCTTCAATCCTGTAGGAAATCATGATCTCTGTCAGGGTTTCGCCGTACTTCAGAGCATTATCAACAATGTTATACAGGACTTTCCCAAGAAGAGGGTCGGAATACAAGGACAGACCCCCTGCTCTGTTTATGATCCTGACATTCCCGGGGTCCAGCTGGGATACTGCGGCATCGAATGTTGAGGAAATATCCTGCCACTCCGGTTCCTTTAGCCCCAAATCCTGATAATCCCGCGTGAACTGGACCTGATCTTCCACGACCCGCAGGGTATCGTCCATCTTTTTTATAAAAGCGTCCAGCTCTTCCCGGTCATGAGCCATCTTTGTCAGCTCGAGATACCCGATTACCACCGTAAGTTTGTTCAGGATATCATGCCGGGTAATGCTGGAAAGCAGGTTAAGTTTCTGGTTCGCAAGCAGGAGAGCCTGCTCGGAACGTTTCCTGTCGGTGATATCCCGTATAAAGACCAGATCGGACAGTTTCCCGTCCAGTTCCATCACCCCGGCGTTAACCTCAACCTCGACGGGAGTGCCGTCCTTTCTCACAAGAACGGTGTTATAGATCGAGGGGATCCGTGCGCCGGTTATTCTTTGCCGGTAACGTTCAAGAACCGTGCCGCGTTCCGCATGAGCGATGTAATCGCTGAAAGGTGATTCCAGCAGTTCTTCCGGGATATAACCGATAATTCCGGCAGCCCGGGGATTGACAAATTTCAGATGACCATCCTGGATGATAACGATCCCGTCATTTGCCCTTTCAACGACTTCATGATACTTCCGTTCGCTCCTCCGGAAGTCCTTCTCTGCGAGGCGCCTGCGTGCCTGTTCGAGGACGATCGCGGTATAATCCGCGAGGGCAATCGCGAAGTCCTGATCCTCGATCTCCCAGTTCCGTATCGTGCCTACCTGCTCAAAACTGATCATCCCCACGACAGTTTTACCCGACCGGATCGGGATATCAAGGAGTGAAACGATATCCCGCGAGCCAAGATAGGGTGCGGCTAATTCACGCGTACGGTCGTCATGCAATGCATCCGGGACAAAAATTGCACGCTTTTCCTGCAGCAGCGAGATAAAGAGACGATGGTCCCTCCGGGAAAAAGCCTCTTCGCGGGAATGCATACCGGAGTTCCTGACATACAGATCGCTGCAGATGAGCGACTGCCCGTCCCTTGATAAAAACCAGATTCCGACGCGGTCAGCTGAGAGAAAAACCGCTCCGGTTTCCGTTATCCGTTGGAGAGAAATCCGGAGTGTCGGTGCGTCTTCTGTCGCGAGCTGGACGAGTGCCTTCTGGTACCGTACCGCCCGTTCAATGTGATCTTCCCGAGAATTGCCGTCCTGACAGCGGCAGGTATTATCCCGCACCGCCATAATACAAACCGATCGCCCCTTCAAGATCCCCTTCCGGAGGGCCACCTCTGCCGGAAAGACCGCCCCGCCTTTCCGTTTCTGGTTCTGCAAGAATAAGAATTCGGATCGATCTGAGTCCGACCAGTTGTTTCCTGTGGATTGTCCGGGTTCCGCCAGAAGGTCCTGAAGGTTCTTTCCCAGGATCTCTTCCCTTGAGTACCCATAGAGGAGGGTGGTCGCAACATTTGCATCAATGATCGTTCCCGAATTGTTATCAATGAGGAGAACCGCGTCGGGACCCGATTCAAATAAAAACCGGTATTTCCCCCCGGCATCTTTCAGAACCGCCTGTTCTGTCGTCAGTGACCGGAAATTCTCCCGTAAAGCCGAATCGGTGGCGTGGAGCTCCTGATAAGCAGCCTGCAGCTCCTCAAGCGAGCGCCGGGCTTTGAGGAGCTCACGGTAATCCGGAAGGGACGCGTGGTTCCTATCGATGCTGTGTTGAGCAGCCTCACGGATCTGTTTTTCGAGGTTGCCGAACTGTGAAATCGGATCGCCACCCTTCCGGATATAATAATCCATTCCCTTGTTGAACACACGGGTTGCCGTCTCCCCGGATCCCTCCCCGGTAAAGAGGATGATGGGAATCTGCGGATGCCGTTGGCGGACTTTTAAGAGCAGTCCGATCCCGTCTATCCCATCCATCGTGTAATCATAAACGACGACGTCAAATGATCGTTCCGCAAGCCGTTGCAGGCCTTCCAATCCGGATCCTGCAGTTGTGACATGGATATCCCCGCTCTTCTCAAGAAACGCCCTGCATGCCGCGAGGAGTTCTGGTTCACCATCGACAGAGAGCACAGAGATCATGCAGGTTTGCCATCCGTATTCACGGGTCGAGCAGATTTATGGAAATAATGCAAGCGGATCTCCAATAAACATGCGCATGCGGGGAACCCCGGCTGAATTGAAAATACGTGGAGACCAGATTTTTTCGGGAAGCGGACGAATTGCATCGAATTGAGAAGATTGAGTTCTCTGACGGTGCGGCTATTCCGCCAGTTCCCTGACGGCGCGGATATTGTCCACATCGTTACGCCTCTCATCGACCGGTGTTTCGCAGACAAGGGGGAGATCTCGTATTTCACGACGGTGGAGGATCCTCGAGAACCCCGCTCTGCCAATCGTTCCCATCCCGATGTGTTCGTGGCGGTCGAGTCCGCTTCCCAGTTCGCCTTTTGCATCGTTCAGGTGAACGAGACGGATCTTGGAAATTCCGATCGCTTCATCAAGCTGATGCAGAGTATCTCCAATTCCGGTTTCTGAACGGAGATCATATCCTGCCGCGAAGGCGTGACAGGTATCAAAGCATAACCCTATCCGCTCCTTATCGTCAAGCCCTTCGTAAATCGAACGGATGTGTTCGATACTGCTGCCGATGCTGTTCTTTTCACCGGCGGTATTCTCCAGAAGAAGGACAACATCGCTCTCCTTCGTTGCAAGGAGAGCAGTGTTGATCGCTGCGATCACCCGTTTTCTGCCCCCTGCAATACCATCGCCAAGGTGATGCCCCAGATGTGTCACAAGGTACGGGATACCCAGCTGCCTGCATCGCTCCAGTTCTGCGGAGAGTGTAGCAACTGATTTTTCATAGATATCTTTCCTGGGGGATGCAAGATTCGGGAGATAGGGCATATGATCAACCGGTACCAGCGCGGACGCGCGGATCTTTTCCTGAAATGCCGAACAAACGGTTTCAGGAAGAGGCCGGAAATTCCAGCCACGGGGATTCCGCGAGAACAACTGGAAAACATCACATCCTTTCTCCCGTGCGCGATCAACAGCAAGGTCAAGCGATCCTGCAATTGAGACATGGACCCCAACGTTCACCATCGGATACCTCCCCTCCTGCGACGAGTGATCCACGCTCTGACCGGCATCAGCGGCGCCTCAGTATCACAAATAC
>JAKLEQ010000089.1 GCA_022711635.1 Methanoregula sp.
TGTCGGAGTCGGGACGACTGTACCTGCAGCAGATATCGTTTCCGGAACCAGCGTCGCCTCCTGCCCGCCTTCACGGGAGGGAAGGATATCCCCCCCCTTTATGACAAGCGCGATGAAGACTACGAGAATAATTCCGGCAGCAATCGTGATGAGATCCCCGCGTTCCACACCTCTATTGTTGGCGGATCTCCTGTAATAATTCTCTCACGTTCTGGGAGTGGTACCGCGGGATCTTTTTTCAAATCCTCCTGCCATGAGAATGGTTATAACAGCGTGCGCGTAATACTCGTTGCAGCATGGAGCTCCCCTCCCTCCGGACCTGGATTATCTTTTACCTCATCTCCTTTGTCATGCTGCTCTGGGCAGCATTCCTTTCTGCCCAGGGAGTCATGCTCTGGGTGAGTTTTCTTCTCGTCATCATTGTTGTCGGGGTAAATTTCTGGGTTGTATACGCGGAGATTAAAAGGCATGCCGCACGAAAAGCACTCCAGCAATATTTCGTGAGCGGCATTAATACCGAGAAAAAGGAGACCATCGAGCGGGTCCTGAAATAAAAAAAATCACTGTTTCTTGATAAAGATTTTCTGGAGACTGTTGAACGGGGTAAACAGGGATTCGACTTCTCTTCCCAGGTACTCCGTTTTCCCCATCACGTAGAATCCTCCGGGGATGAGGGCTGCGTGGAACATCCGTGCAAGATCGTCTTTTTGTTTCTCGTTGAAATATATTGTTACGTTCCTGCAGGTGATCATATCGACGAACCGTGACGGGGGGATCCCGCTCATCAGGTCGTGAGGCCGGAACCGGATCAGGTCCCGCAAGTGTTGTTTCACCTCGAAATTCCCGTCCGGCAGTTTGGTGAAGTGGCGGCGCAGCTGGACATCCGTCAGTTTCTGCACGGACTTGTCCGGGTAGATCCCCGATTTCGCCCTCGCCAGGATGACTTCATCGATATCCGTTGCAATGATCTGGGCGGCGATCTCTTTGTTGGTCATCATCATGTCCGAGAGGATCATAGCAAGGGAATACGGCTCTTCGCCGCTCGAACACCCGGCGCTCCAGATCTGGATGCGTTTCCTCTGTCGGAAAAGTTCCGGAAGCAGGGTGTTCCGGATTTCATTATACACCTCGGTGTCCCGGAAAAATTCCGTAACGTTGATGGTGAGTGCGTTCCGCAGGGGTTCGAGTTCTGCCGGATGTCCCTTGAGATAGAACAGGTAATCCGAGTACGTGGCCTGCGAGGTTGACCGCATTCTCGACAGGAGCCGCCGCTTGATGTAATCTTCCTTGTAATTCGAGCACTGGATCTTCAGGGTCTGCTCGATATACCGTTTCAGCAGGTTGAAATCATCTTTCGTTTCTATCACTGCGTATCCTCCGAGCCCTCTGTCCCTCCCTTGATGCGATCCGGAGCCGGTATCCGGCAAGACTACTTTTAGGTATTCGTGACATCGGCAAGCACTTTCCGGAGGTCGAGCCAGAGGACAAGTCCTTTCTGTCCGGCGGGACTCGTTTCATCGCCGACTTTGATGATTCCTTTGATGTACTGGGACTTGTCGCCCGCAATCCCTCCATCAACTTTCTCTACCTGTTCTTCAGAGACCGGCGTTACGCTGGTGACGTTATCGACCAGTATCCCGACATTGTTGCCGCCTGCGGCCTCGGGCATGAAGACGATGATCTTCCGGGCCCTCTCACGCGCTTCGGCCGAAAGACCAAGAAGGGTATAGAGGTTCATGATATTGGTTATCTCTCCGCGCAGGTTGATGACACCCGTGATATGGGGCGGGGCCCGGGGGATCGGGGTGATCTGCATCATCTCCACAATTTCCCGGACAAGGCTGATATCCAGTGCATAGCGTTCACTGCCAAGAGTAAACTCGACAACATCAACGGTTCCGGCCATAGACAACCTCGTTTTTAACCTGCGGGCAGCTCCTGTCCGCACCAACAGTACAGATCTGCTTTTGTATCTCGTCCTTTAATAGTGTGGTGGAATGGCTGGCATTTGGACCGGTGGGACGACACTACCCGGTTCAACTGATTCGGCGGTCAAATCAGGGGCGTACCAGAAAAACAGAGGATTTTTATTCTTAAAATCGCATTGTTCAACTATGGCCGCATACCGGCTTCTCTGCTGTGTGCTCTGCATCTTCCTTGTAGTATGTTCCGGTTGCGCGTCTCTTTCTGTCGGCGATGTATCATCTTCCCGGGATAATCTTTCGATCGAGGTCAGCAACACCGGCTCTCCAGTGGACGCGGGGGTCCAGGTGCGGATTTACCAGATCCGCGGGATGGAACAGGAAGAACTTACCGTAACCGGCGTACCGGCAACCCTGAACCCTGGAGAAAATGTGGTTGCAGTCCCGCTCCGCCTCGACCCTGGGACCTATAAGGTGTATGTGTACGTCACCGTCAACAACGAACGCCAGACCGCAAGCATCAAGGATCTTGTGGTCTGATCTCTTTTTCAATGCGCGACAGTCCTGCCTGCGGTACATTACCTGATACCGGGTTGATCGAAGCCGCGCGGGGATTAATCCCCGCCGACATGGTCTTTACCGATGCAGAGATCTTCAATCCCTTCACCTGCAGCTTCGAACGGGGGAATCTTGCAGTAAAAAACGGGGTAGTCCTCGGCACCGGCGATTATGAAGGGATTGTGGAACGGGATATGCGGGGAAAATATCTCGTTCCCGGGCTCATCGACGCCCATGTTCATATCGAGAGTTCCCTCCTCATCCCCCGGGAGTATGCTCTTCTCGTCTCCCGGCATGGGACAAGGGTCGTCATTGCCGATCCGCACGAGATTGCGAATGTCGCCGGCCTTCAGGGCATCGGGTTCATGCTTTCCGGCAGCAGGAACCTGCCGGTGGACATCCGGTACATGGTCCCGTCGTGCGTACCGGCAACCCCTGCAGATATCGGGGGTGCGGTCCTCTCCGCGGAAGAATGCAGGCGTCTCTTTCGGAAAAAGGGGGTCCTCGGGCTCGGGGAGGTGATGAACGTACCCGGTGTCCTTTCCGGGGACCCGTCAATATGCGAAAAAATCGGGATCTTCGGACTCCGGGACGGTCATGCCCCCCTCCTCGCCGGAAACGATCTCAACGCGTACATCCTCGCCGGACTCCAGAGCGATCACGAATGCACGACCAGTAAGGAGGCCGAAGTGAAACTCCGGCAGGGGATGTACCTTTATCTCCGGGAAGGCTCGACCGAGCGGAATATCGAAGAACTTGCGCCGCTCATCACCCCGAATACAGTTTCCCGCTGCTGCTTTGCGACCGATGACTGTCACGCCGATCTTCTCATGAACGACGGCCATATCGACCGGTGTATCCGGAAGGCGGTGAGTTGCGGGGTTTTACCGGAGCTCGCGATACGTATGGCGACGCTCTCGGCAGCAGAACGGTTCGGTCTCTCCTCCTATGGGGCACTTTCCCCGGGGCGGCGTGCGGATTTCTGCATCGTGGACGACCCCGAATTGTTCCGTGTGAATGAAGTGATTGTTGCGGGAATACCCTTGGGATCGGCTGCTCTCCCAACCGGGCCCCGAAAAAAATTACGGGCTCATTTTGCGTGCCGGGTCCCGGCACCGTCGGATCTCCGCATTACGGAAAAGGGGATTGCCCGTGTCATCGGTCTTATTCCGGGGCAGATCCTGACAGAAACACTCTCTTTCGAATGCAATGGGAGGGAATTGCCGGATGTGAATCGTGACATCCTTAAAGTAGTGGTCTGCAACCGGTACGGGAAAAAATCCATTGCCACGGGGCTTGTGCATGGTTTCGGTTTCCTCAGGGGTGCGATTGCTTCGACGGTGTCCCACGATGCCCATAACCTTATCGCGGTCGGGACGAATGATACGGAGATCATCGAGGCGATTGCAGCGGTTGTCCGCATGCGGGGAGGGATGACTGCCGTAGCCAGCGGACAGCGTGCCGATCTGCCGCTCAATTGCGGCGGGCTCATGTCGACACTGCCGTTTGCCGAGGTTGTAGAAAGGATCCGGTCCCTCCAGGACCTGACCAGTACCATGGGTGGGATTTCCGATCCTTTCATGTACCTCTCTTTCCTCTCGCTCACGGTGATCCCTGCGCTTCGGATTACCGACCGCGGGATCTTCGATTATGGCAGGTTTTCCGATGTCGGCCTGTTTGTCTGACGTCGGCTCCGGTGGCGGTGCGATCGAAGAATACAGGATCTTCGATACCTCCTGAAAAATCCCGTGCGGGAGAAGGACACATCCTTACCTGCCCGCTACCAGAAAAGGGGATCTCCGGTAAGGACGTGGAGGATGAAGAGGATCACCGGTTGGTGGAGGAGATACACGAGGAGCGAATGGCGTCCCAGGAAGGTAAGCGGGATCCTCGCGGGCTTTGGGATACGGGGGGTGGGGAAAGCCCGTTCGCCTCCGGGATAGATCCTCTCCCCCGTGCCGAGCCCTATCAGGACGACGCCCAGCCAGGGGAACAGCGGGTAGTAATCGAGCGTTGAGAACGAAGCGGGGTGAATGCCGATCCAGAGGAGCCAGAACGGGCCGTAGAGCGGGGGTATCCAGAGGAGGATCCCCGCAAGGAAAATGGCTGCGCCGATAAGGATGTTTCGTTCGCGAAACCGGAAAAATAACGGCGAAATCATGATGGAGATTCCGATCAGGTGCAGGATGCCAAAGATTATGAAACTCTGCGGCACAAGGACCCATGTTACTACCGTTATCAGCATCCCGCAGAGGAAGATACCAGCCCCCCGGACCAGGAACTTTTCCGCAATCCGTGCGGGTGCCCAGACGTCCCCGGCATAGGCGCGCTTCGCCCGGGCGTGGCTGACGGAGAGGGAGAGACCGGCGATAAAGAGGAAGAGCGATCCGGTCGCAAGCGCAAAATACCGCCAGAACCCGTCCCTGATGTTGACCGGGTACATCGTGAAATAATACAGGTCAAAGAGGGTGTGGAACAGGATCATCATGAGGATGGCAACGCCCCGTGCTGCATCCAGTTCATCGAAACGGACTGTTCCGGTCACACGGGAACTATCGTTCCCGATCCGCAATAATCCTGAGGCATCTGAACGCGGTCCGGAATACTGGGAGCCGGATGGTTTTGCCATGTGGAAGGTTTTTGGCATCAGAAGGAGATCCGGATCCATAGAGAATGGAAAAACCGTCCCAGAGGACGAGAGGCTATTGATTTTACGGAAAGTGCGTCGATGGACCGGATAACGTACTACCATATCCTTGGCGTATCATCTGATGCTCCGGACGATGAGATCCTTGCAGCGTTCCGGAGGAGAGTACGGGAATGGCACCCGGATGTCTGCCCCCACCCGGATGCCGAAGAGAGGATGCGGGAGATCAACGAGGCGGCAGAAACGCTCTGCGACCCGGAGCGAAGGAGACGGTACGACCTCGCGCTTGCCAGGAAAGGAAAGGCCGGGAAAGAACGTTCCCCTCAATCCCGTGCGACAGGTCCGGCGGAAAGACCGGTGACCGGGCTCTCCAAGAATGGAGCCCAAGGGTCAATCCCTTTTCAGCGGTGGGTGCGACCAGAGACCTGCCGGATCGCGGCAGTGATCGGGGTCTTCATTATTCTCGGGATACTCTCCGTGGCATATTTCGGGTATCCTCCCGAAACAGATCCTGCCCGTTCCCGGCAAGGGGATATGAAGGATATCCCCGTCTCCCCGGCATCACCTGCAATCTCTGTCGACCCGGGGACGGAAGGACTTGCCGGGGATGCGCTTCTTGAAGAGGGTAATTATTCCGGAGCCCTTGCAGCCTACGACGCGGTGATCGCGGAAAACCCGGGCATATCCGGGCGGGACATATGGTACAACCGGGGCATTGCACTCCAGGCACTGGGCCTGTATTCTGACGCTGCCGTGTCGTTTGACCGGGCGCTCCAGGCATCTCCTGATGACTCCTCAGCCCTTGCGCAGAAAGGCGCTGCTCTTCTCGGCCTCGGGCAGTATAACGAGTCGCTCATCTATACGGACAGGGCGCTTGCAATAAACCCTGAAATCGGATGGATCTGGTCCAACCGGGGAATAGCCCTCGAAAATCTCGGGTATACCGAAGAAGCAGGGGCGGCGTTTGAGAAAGCGGGGATGCCTGCGGCGCTGCCGGGAAATGTCCTGTATCGCAATGTCGTTGTCTCTCCGGGTGTTGCGATCAGATGGTAACCTGCATCCGGTTTTTTTCGCATCCTGACTCCTTTTCTTCCAGTTCCTTCTTAGCGGGGCAGGGATGACTGCCCGGGATCAGCACAAATTAGCTACTTATATTTATACTCAGCTTACAGATAGTTTCCCTGATATATCCTGAGGGGACGATCGGGTGCGGAAAGATATAAACGATCAGGAGGGTGCATACAAGTGGTTCAACCGGGGGATCGCGCTCATCAAGCTCGGGAGGTACGATGAGGCGGTCGCGGAATTCGACCGTGTCCTTGCGGTTCTCCCGCGATATTCTGAGGCATGGTACAACAAGGGAAAC
>JAKLEQ010000009.1 GCA_022711635.1 Methanoregula sp.
CGTCCTGCGGGATGAGGTCGCCGGACGTGACCGTCCGGGGACCTTCCGCGCTCAGGGTGAACGTCACCGTGCAGCCGGGGCACCCCGCCCCGCCACAGGAACAGTTCTCCCGCGCGACATAGGTGTCAAGGTCGGTCCTGATCGGGATGAGTCCCAGCCGGTGGGCCAGCATCTCATCGAAAAGGGCGCTCGTGTTGTCGTAGATGCGGACATCCTCGATGGCAAGTGTCGGCACATCGGAGATCATCGCCCTGCGCATTGCATTTGCAAATGCCGGGCTTGCGCCGGAGAGCGTGAAGCGGGTGGCAGTTTCGTCCAGACTTGCGAACTGGATCTCCATCAGACTCTCCTTCCCCGCCGGCCTCCCTTCGCACGGCACGAGTCATGCGGGATGGGCGTGACGTCTTCAATCCTTCCGATGCGCATGCCTGCACGGGCAAGCGCCCGGATAGCTGCCTGTGCGCCGGGCCCAGGGCTCCTCTGTTTTCCCTGTCCCGGTGCACGTACCTTGACATGGACACCGATGATGCCCTTCTCCTTTGCGGCCGCGGCAACGTTGGATGCCATCTGCATCGCCGCGTAGGGCGAGCTCTCGTTCCGGTCCTGCTTGACCACCATGCCGCCCGAGCTCTTGGTGACCGTCTCGGCACCGGAAAGATCGGTGATGGTTATGATAGTGTTGTTGAACGAGGCGAAGATATGAGCGATACCCCACTTCTCCTTCTCTGAGGCCATCTTATCTCACTCCCGCAGCCTTGGTGATCCGGGCACGCTCTGCGTGCGCATCCGCAACAAACGGGGATTTCCCGTAGTACGCGATCTGGGTCTCTTCCTGCCGGTTGACACGGTAGCCGGGGATGCTCACGCGGCGGCCGCCGATTGCGACATGCCCGTGGGTGATGAGCTGCCGTGCCTGTTTCGGCGACCGGGCGAGCCCCTTGCGGTACACGAGCGTCTGGAGCCGGCGTTCGAGCTGGGCCTGGACTTTGAGGGAGAGGATGTTGTCGATGCCTGCATCGGGACCGAGCAGTCCTAAACGCTGCATGGAGGTGATGAGCTCCCCGCGCTTTGCTTCGACAAGGTTGCTGTCGGTACCGCTCGATGAGAGAGCGAGCAGCTCGCGGGCCCCTTTCCGGTATTTCCGGAGGATGCTCTGCGCCTTCCAGATCTCGCGCTTGTTCCGGAGACCGTACTCGATGACGAGACGGGTCTCTTCCTCGATACGGGTCTTCTCGAACGGCCGCTTGGGGGTCTGGTATGCCTTATGGTTCTTTCCCGGGTATCCCATGGACTCACGCACCTGTTGCCTTCTTCTTGCTCACACCGACCGTCGTACCGGTCCTTCCCGTGGACTTGGTGCGCTGGCCGCGGACTTTCTGCCCGGTCTCGTGGCGGATGCCCTTATAGCAGCGGATCTTCCGCATCATGTTGACGTCGTCGTCCTTTGCGAGGGCGACATCGGCGCCGAACAGGTGCTTCGATTCACCGGTATACACGTCCCTGGGCCGGTTCGCCATCCAGGTCGGGATCTTGCCGCCATACTGGTCGACTGCCGTCCGGAGCCGGTTGACATCTTCCTCGGGAAGTCTCCCGAGCTGGGCATATTCGTTCACCTGTGCCATGCGGGCAATCACGGTCGACGTGTGCCTGCCTACACCCTTGATGCCGGTCAGGGCGACACGGACGGATTTCGTGCCGTCAAGATCGGTGGTGCCAATCCGTACGAAATACTTGATCTCTTCTTCTGCCATCCAATCCCCTCGGTTCGTGAAATCCCCTGGAGCGCTGAGGGAGGGATTTGAACCCTCGAGTCCTTTTGGGACACAGGTTTAGCAAACCTGCGCCATACCAGGCTTGGCTACCTCAACAGAGAATCTCGCGTCTTTCGACACTCGCGACGTAACACTACGCCGCTCCATGAATGGTGCTTTATACTATGGTCAGGGAGGGGTTATAACTGTTTGCCTCTCCCTCTGATCCAAATCCACCGATCTTTCCCCACGAATCCACCTGCTCTTGAGTTCCTGCCGGCATCATGGGCCGCCAAACCGGTAATACCCCCTCCTGACCTGGATCTCGAACCGTGCGCCCTTTCCATACGAACCGGTCTCCCGGATCGTCATGCCCGTGATCGAGAGGATCTCCCGTGCAAGCGAGAGGGGGAGCCCTTTATCCGTATAGTGATGCCCGAAGATCTTCTCTTTCTCATCGTCAGGGATGCCGATACCGTTGTCTTCGTACAGGATGATGAGGTCCGGGCCCTCCTGGCGACAGGAACAACGGATCTCGGTGACCGTTTTCCCGTGGACAAGACTGTTTTCCGAAAGGGTGGACAGTACCTTTTCCAGCAGGGGATCGGCGAAGACCTCCAGGGACCCGAGGGCAATCGTCCGGGTCACGTTCGACATATCGAGGTGGGAAATTGCGTACAAAAAGACGTTGTTCACGTTCTGCCATTTCGGGGGCTGGATTCCCAGGTCCTGGAAGTGGTTGATGTACGCGAGCTGGTTCTGGATCCTGCCGGCAGCGTCCTGCTGCTTCTTGATGTAGTCCTTCAGTTTCCCTTCTGCAAGATGTAAGGAGAGTTCGATATACCCCTGGAGGGTAAAGAGCTGGTTGGTGAGATCGGTGCGTGCGGACCGGCTCAGAACGTTCAGTTTCCTCGTTGCCAGCTGGAGTGCACTCTCTGCACGCTTGCGGTCTGTGATATCGGTAATCATCACAAACGAGCCGGAGAAGACGGAATCGGTAAAGACCGGTGTTGCCGAAACCACCCCGTTGAACACCGAACCGTCCTTCCGGATAAACGTCCTCTCGTATGTTTCGCTGATGCCTTCCCGCCGGTTCCGGTTCCTCTCCTGTTGATCGGCAATCTCTTCGACGGATACCAGCGTGGTCATCGGACGGCCGATGAGATCCTGAACAGAGCTCCCGTACATCTTTGCCAGCCGTTCATTGGCGTACGTCAGCCGGAAATCCGCATCGACAACGCAGATTCCCTCCTGGGCAGTCTCGACGATCCGGCGGAACTTCGCTTCTGCCTCGTAGATCTGTTGCTGGGACTCCGCGATGACGGTATCCAGCCGGTTGAACTCATCATTGCCGGGCATCGGGGGGAGCAGCTCTCCCTCCGAAAGCCTGCTCCGGTCCGGTACCCGGCTGATGAGGACAGAGAGCCGGGCAAGGACGAGTTTGTCGATGATCAGGATCACGAGGCCGGCAAAAAGCGCCATCATGATGGTGATGGTGATGAAATAACTCCTGATGAGCGTGAGTGCGTTCCTGTACGTGTCCCGGGACTGCCGGATCCCCAGGGAAAAGACCGGATCACCGGCAGGATCATCGAGTGTTGATACCGCAGTCAGGGATTCGGGATCCGTCCGGTTCAGCACGATGGAGGCGGGATTCAGTGGCCTCGGGGCGAAAATCCCTGGTGAACCGTCGGGAAGAGGGCTTTGCGCGGGGAAGAAAACCGATTCGCCACTCAGTCTTGCAACTTTTTCCCGTTCAGCTTCGTCAACCTTCCTCGCCATCACGAGATACCCGGGACTGGGGCCCGTTTGGTCACTGGTCAGGATCGGTGCGGATACGACGAGGACAGGCCCGGACGGTGTGTTCAGGACCCCGGATACGATCCCGTTGTTCTTCGGGAAATCGTAGGGGGGCGTTGTGGGAGGCAACACTCCAAGGAAATCTTCGGGAACCGGTACTTCCTGACCGGTACGGGTGTCATAGGCTTTTGCAAAGAGAACGTTCCCGTCAGGACTGATGATCACCCAGTAATCCAGGTTCAGGGTCTCGAAGGTGCCTGCACCGAGATTGCTTTGGAGAAATTCATCGTTAAAGTCCTGCGCGAATACATAGGTGTCGTCCCACCACGCCCAGTCCCCGACCGTCCCTTCCATCCCGGCAAGCTCGTTATCGAACGAATACACCACCCGCAGCGCATCCTTCTCGGCCTGCTGCTCCTCCAGGTCCAGGACCGTGCTGGTATAAAAGGTGAAGGAGATGGCGAGGATCAGGACGAAGGCAATAATGAATGTTATGCCGACGATCACCAGGGTCTTTTCACGAAGATTCATCGTTCTCCCGCATGGACTTTCCAGTACCTGTACCAGTTTTTACGTCAGGGATCGTTATGAGGATTCTTAACTGCTTGGCAGAGAGACCCGGGCATGCTGCGTTCATTGCAATCTCTTAAAAAATCTGGTGGAGAGAGAAAACCTCACGGAGAGGAAAGATCCGTCCGGGGGAGCTCAGTCGACACCCTGGCGGTACACGACCTTCTTCCTGCCCCGGCGCTTCTTCACCCGTTCGGCGTTGCCGCCGATGAGGGCTGACAGGACGATGGGGAGCGCTATCGTGGCATCCACATGCACCTGCACGTTCCGGCTCTCCGCCGATTCCTTGCCCCAGCTGATCGCCTCGTCGAACGTGCACCCCGAGAGCCCGCCCCAGTGGGGCGCATCGGTCGTGTACTGGATCGCGTAATCGTGCCCGCCAAGGTCTTTCTCGTGGATCGAACCGATGACCTGCGTCTGCTGGATGAAGTTCTTGGGGACACCTCCCCCGACGTAGATGACCCCGGTCTTTTTCGCTTCTTCTACCATGCAGGTAATCTCGTCGGCGTCTGCGATCTGGTCGATATCGACGTCATAGCCCCGCCGCCGGGCGATCAGGAGGCCGATCCCGATCGAAGAATCCGCGAGTGCGGGGATGAAGATCGGGATCCCCTCCTTTGCACATACCGAGGTCAGGGACTCGTACTCCGGCCGCTCTTTCGCGAGGTGCCCGCCGTACCGCGCGATAAACTCCCGCGAGGAGCCGCGGAAGGGGGCGATCGTTTCCCCCCACGCGGCAATCCCCCGGTCGACGGTCCGGAAGTCCTCTTCGAAGGCAAAGACATCATAGATCCTGTCGATACCCTGCCGGTAGAGTTCGCAGTCGTCAGCATTGTGGTGGCCAAGATAATGGCAGATGCCGGCATGCTCGCAGATATCATGAAAGATATTGGCGCCGGTCGATACGATGACGTCGATGTAGTGGCGTTTTGCCATCTCCACAAGACACTGCCGCATCCCGGCCGGGATCATGGCGCCGGAGAGACCAAAAAAGATGGTGCACTCCGGATCCGCAAGCATGCTGCGCCAGACCCCGACCGATTCTCCCAGTTTACGGCCCTGGAAACCGGTCTTTGCCATGCCGGCGAGCAGGTCCGCCACATTCCCCGTGGGGCAGACCGGGCAGGTCTTCTTCATCGTTTTTCTTCCGGCCATAATGCTCATGTGTTGCGGCCGGATCCTATTAAGGATTCTCTCCATTCCCGAGGGAGCCGGCGCTGGCGGGGAGCCGGAAAAAAGGCGTGGAAAAATGTTACAGGTTTTTCAAAAGCGCCCTGCGGGTGACGATGCCGACCGGTTTTCCCTTGTCGGTGACCGGGATCGCACTGATGTTCTTCTTCCGCATGAGATCGATAACTTCGGCAACCGGGCGGGTGCGATCGATGGTGAGCACCGGGGCGCTCATGATGTCTTTTACCAGCAGGTTCCGGATCCGGTGATCCTGGTGTTTCTCTTCGACCGCCTTCCGGAACTGCCGCATCGCTATGGCCACATCGGTCTCGGTTACAATCCCCAGGATCTTCTCGTTCTCGGTTACGATGAACCGGCTGATGGTGTCATCCAGCATGCGGCGGCGGAGATGAACGACCCGTTCATCCGACTCGATGGTAGAGAATTTTTCCATGATATCGGCGAGGCTGCCTGCCGGCATGACTTTTTTAAACAGGTCGATTGCACCGACCTGCCCGATCAGCTTGTGGTCGGCATCATACACGATGACCAGCTTGTACCGCTGCAGCAGGGGGATCAGCACGTTGATGCTCTGGTCGGGGTAAACGCTCGTGAAATCCCCGTCGACCACGCTCGATACGTGGAGAGCGCTGGGTGCAAGACCGGCATCGTGCCGTTTTCCCAGCTTCTCCGCGATAGCCTCGCGGGAGACCGTCCCGGCAACGCCGCCATTCTGGGTTGCAATGAGGGGATCGATGCCCTCCTCGAGCATCTTGTCGAGCGCTTCTGTCAGTTTTGCGGATTTTGCTATTGTTACGGGTTTTGCCATGACTTCCTGAACAAACACATCTTTTGTCATTTCGCCACTTCCCTGATGATATCATCACGCCTGATAATGCCAACAATATCCGTGCCGTCGAGAACTACCAGGCTGTTGACGCGGTGCGCATTCATGGACGATACTGCCCGAAAGACCGGGGTGTCCGGCGGCGTCGTATGGACCGGTGATGTCATAATGTCCTCCGCGGTTATTGGGGGGACTCTCAGGGTCCCCTCTCCGGTTGTCCCGCACCGGATCCTGCGGTGCCGGATACCAGCATCCTTCTGCCCACTCCGTGCGATGCGTTCCACGCTGTCGAAAAACGCGAGGTTGGTCTCGGTGATAATTCCTGCAAGCGTCCCGTCGCTGTTGACGACCACCACCTTGTCATTGCGCTCGCTCATGATATCGATGACATGGTCGAGCGAATGGAGCCGGCTCACTTCCAGGACATCCTCCATCAGGTCGGAGACCGGGAGGACAAGGTTCTGGAAGGATGCCGACCGCATGATATCGGATTTGGTAACAATGCCCGCAACTTCATCCCCCTCAACGACGGGCACTCCGCTGATCGAATGTTCCAGGAAGATCAATGCAACTTCCCGGATGCTTGATGAGGGGGCGACAGTCACCGGGTCGGGGACCGCGATAATCCGGATCGGGATACTGTCGATCGGGCGCCGCCGCCATGCCGGTTCGCTCTGGCGCAGACGGTACCCGAGATCCTTTTTCGTAACAATGCCGGTGAGCGCTTCATCGTCAATGACGGGGAGGCGCGAGATACGGTAGCGGACCATGAGTTTCCGTGCATGTGCGACGGTTTCGTCCGGGGCGATCACCCGTACCGGCGCGGACATCACATCTGCTGCCTTCATCACACTCACCCCCGGGCAAACGCCCGGACGAGGTCGAATTCGGTGACAAGCCCGATAAGGCCCTTGTCCTCGATCACGGGGAGCGCCCCGATGTTGCGGTCGAGCATCTCCCGTGCGGCCATGGCGATGCTCCGGTCCGGGCTCGTTGTGAACAGGTCACCGGCGATGAGGTTGCGGACGGGAAGCCCCGTCACCTCCGAGATATCCCCCGTGGAGATCCGGGCAAAGACCTCCTTGCCGCCGAGGTACCGCATGATATCCGTTGCCGTGATGATTCCGAAGAGGACATCGTCGGAAACGACCGGGAGCCGCCGGAACCTGTACCGGGTCATGTCCCTTGTTACCTCCGCAATCGGACGTTCCGGATTGGTCACCCGAAGCGACGTCGTCATGACGTCCTCGACGGCAAGCCTGCTCTTCTCGGACGCCAGCACCCGCAGGACGTCGCGCTCGGTCACGATCCCCTTCAGGATGCCCCCGGCACCGGTGATGGGGAGCCCCCCGGTCTTCTTTTCGATGATCAGCGCGATCGCATCCGCTATAGTGGCGCTGTCGGGAAGGGACAGGAGGTCCCGTGTCATGATCTCCCGGACACTCTCGTTGACCGCGGAAAGAAGGTTCCCGCCATGCTTGACCTTGACCAGCCGGTACTTGTCGCCGCCGCCCATGAAATTGATGATGTCCCCGGAGGTGATGATCCCCCGCAGGTTCTTCGTCCCGGAGTCCGTGATCGGGAGCCGCCGGAAGTTGCATCCCGTCATCGTTCCGACAGCTTTTAGGATCGTGGTTGTCTGGGGGATCGAGACGACATCCCTGCTTGCAAACGCCATGATCTCCCCTTCCTGCGGGGGGATTCGGGACTGGAACTCGATGGGCCCGCGGTCGAACTTCCCCTGCATTTTGAGGAGCTTATCCCCCTGTTTGACGCCGCGTTCATGACGGTTCATGAATATCTCCCTCCAAAAACGTCCTGCCATCGTTGCTGACAGTCATTCCATGCTCCCATGCGATTCAGCCCTCCGGACCCTGCTGAGGCAGTCCTGCCAGCGCATCGTGCCGCCCGAGGATCCCGACAATCCTTCCGCCATCCATGACCGGGAGCCGGCTGATGTCATGGTCGATCAGGAGCTGTGCTGCAGTGTTGACCGGTTCGTCAGGGCGGGTGGTAACGACCGTAGCCTCCATCAGGTCGGATACCGGCGTTGAAACGGCGTTTAACAGCGCAGTCCGTACCCCGCCGCGGGCGATCAGGTCGCGGCGCGATATTATCCCGACAAGCTTCTTTTTCCGCATGACGGGGAATGCAGTATACCCGTGCTCGAGCATCAGGGCATGGATGCGCGGGACGGGATCGTCTGCCTGTGCTACGACAACGTTCCGGGTCATATAATCCTCCACCAACCCCCGGAGCTTGTTGCAGGATAGAATTACGGGGAAGATATCGGAGAGGAGGACCCCCCCGGTAATGCGTCGTTCCTCGTCGATGACGGCCGCGCTGTCCGTCCCGGCATCCCGCATCGCCAAGGCTATGCCCTCGACAGGATCCTCGCGCCCTGCCTCTGCTGCGTCCTTGACAAATCCTTCGACCGTGACATCCGATTTCGTTGCGGTCAGGCGGAGAGCGTCGGTAATATCGATGTACCCGATCAGCCGCCCCCGGTCGTCCGTGATATACGCTTCACGGTACCGGTCATCCCGGAGAACCTGGCGGGCCTTTGTCAACCGGTCATTGAAACGCAGCACAGGGATCTCGACGAGGAAATCCTGTGCCCGTCTCATGTGATGTTCTCCTCCTCCCTGCAATGCGGGCAGAGCATCTGGTTGTCGACACGCTTTACGTCATCAGACATGACGCTGCACCGGCTGCATAACCCCGGCTCGACGGCATCTTCGCGGTTGATCTCGATTAAGTCTGCCATCAGTTCGTTGACCTCGTTGGACACGGTAAGAAGGTCCCGCACCGTTACGATCCCGATGACTTTCTTCTTCTGATCAACGACCGGGAGCCTCCGTACCCGGTGCTTCACCATCATATGGGCAGCGTCACCCACAGTCTTCTCAGCCCCCACCGTAATGAGCGGGGTGCTCATGATCTCGTTCACATGGACCGTACTTGGCCTGAGATCCTTTGCCACCACTTTGCAGTTGATATCCTGCTCGGTAACGATCCCGATGGGAAGGTTCCGCTGGAGCACGATGCAGCTCCCGACATCGTCGTGGCACATGACGGCAGCAGCCTTGTCGACCGTTGCGCCGGTGCCGATCGTCGTCGGGTTTGGCCGCATCACCTCCTTCAAGGGTACACGGGTCTCGAAGCTCATCCGGTTGTCGTTCTTTTTCATGAGATCACCTCCCTGTGTCGGTCTGATGTTTACGATCTAGCATACTCACCAACTGTGATAAAAGGATTTGGGCAGCGTCACTGCTTTGCGAGGCAGATGCCCGACAGGAAACGGTATGCACCCGCGAGAGCCGGCTGTTCCGGAAGAAACCTAATAAACAGCCGGCCGCATACATACCTGTGAGATTACGGGCGAAATCCTGCAGGAAGGGTGGCAGGATCCCCGGGGTGATGAACGCAAATGAAGATATTTTATCAGACGTTTGGCCGGGCCAGGAAGAGATTCTCCAGCCTCCTAAACCGCTTTTTCAGGAAGAAACGGACGCGGATCGGCATCTACGGCCCACCGAATGCAGGGAAGACCACGCTTGCCAACAGGATCGCCCGTGACTGGACCGGCGATGCCGTGGGCCCGGTGAGCGAGATCCCCCATGAGACCCGGCGCGCCCGCAAGAAGGAAGACATCATCATCTCGGGGGCGAACGGGGCGACGGTCACGATTGACATCGTCGATACGCCCGGCGTAACGACCAAGATAGATTACCACGAGTTCCTCGAGTTCGGTCTCGAGAAAGACGAAGCGATCATCCGCGCCCGCGAGGCAACCGAGGGCGTTGCCGAGGCGATGCACTGGCTCCGCGAGGATATCGACGGCGTCATCTACATGCTGGACGCTACGATCGACCCCTTCGAGCAGGTCAACATCATGATGGTCGGGATTATCGAGAGCAGGAAACTCCCGGTCATCATCGTCGCCAACAAGATCGACCTCCCCGATGCTGCACCCGCTCGGATCCGGAGCGCATTCCCCCAGCACCCTGTCGTCGCCATCTCCGGCCTTGAGGGAAAGAACACGGAAGAGCTGTACGAGATGATGATCGAGCGGTTCGGCTGAGGGGGGAGACCATACCATGCCACACAAGTGTACCAGGTGCGGCCGTGAATATGAGGATGGATCGACGGAGATCCTCAGGGGCTGCGGGAGCTGCGGGGGAAAGAAGTTCCTGTACGTGCGGCAGGAAGAAATCCACCGGGACATGATCGAGGAGAAGTCAGCGGAAGAGATCGTCACCGGGAAAGAGGAAGAGATCCTCGAAGTGAAGACCGAACCTGACAAGGGGGTCGAGATGTACGACCGGGTCGAAACGATCCGGATCGTGGGTCCCGGCACCTACGAGCTGAACCTCGAGAAGATGGCCGAGGGGGACGAGCGCATCATCTCGGTGGGAAAAGAGGGCGTCTACAATATCGACCTGCTCTCGTTCTCAAAGGACGAGAAGAAGAAGAAGCGGAAGAAGAGATAAGATCCCCTTCACCGGGTGGCAAGATCGTTTTTTATCCCCTCGTACGGCGCGGGGATCCCGATTGCGGCAAAGAAGGTGTCGGCAACGATCAGGCTGTTGATGACTGCCCATTCCGCGCACCCGTGGCCGAGGCACCGGTCCGGGAAGAAGGGCCGGCCTTTTAAGGCCAGCGGATTTTCACGGAATGCGTGGGAGAGCATCGTTTCGAACCGTTCTGCTTCTGTTGTCTCATCACCGGAAGACCTCCTGCGTTTTGAGGTAACAACCCACTCTTTCCGGTAGTGGAGCAGGAAGTTGCGGATTGCAACGAGCTTTCGTATGTTGGCAAATGCCGGGTCGGACTCCGGGAACGGGTGGCTGCCGGAGAGCGCCAGGATCCTCTGGTATTTCGTCAGCAGCGGTGCACGGTCAAAATTTTTCCCGTTGCGCCATTCCGCCTCGATGGTCTGGAACAGCGTGCGGGTTTTCCCCTCATCCGGGACATGCATGTCGTCGGTTGCGTCCGAGTAGAGCTCGTTGATCAGGGCCTCGAGGAATGATACCGCGGAGAGGACCGCGTGCAGGGCGAACGCCTCGTGCATCAGGTTATCTTCCGGCCCAAGCTCCTTGGTCCGTGAATATTCTTTCTCGATGCTATAGGCAAGCCTGCAGAAGAGCGCAGCCGACTGGATATAGCGGAGGGAGAGACAGTCCCGGAACCGGATCTCGCCCTCATCGCCAATCAACTCGATGGGGATCCTGCTCATCAGTACGAACCCGTTTCTTTCTCCTCCTGTAAAAACCAATGGGAAAAACCGCCATAGGGTATGCAGGGGCTGCACCTCTCCCGAATAGTTGCATTGACAACATTTATCCTCCTGCCCGGTAACCTTTACAGGTTTTATGATACTGCCACGCACGGGGGAGGTCCCGTCATTCAGCGCAGCCTTCTCGATCACCACCCGCGGCCACGCCATATTCCTCAACGAACGGCTCCGGCCGCTCCGGCTGTCTGCCGGCCAGTTCCCGGTCCTGATGCTCCTCGCACAGGAGCAGAACATCACGCAGGAAACGCTCGTCCGGCACTACCGGCTCGATAAAGGAACAATAGCGCGGGCGGTAAGAAAACTCGAGGCTGCCGGCTACATCCGCAGGATTGTCGATCTCGGTAACCGCAGGGCCGTCCGGATCTTTCTAACGGAATCGGGGGAAGCGGTTGTTCCCGTTCTCAAAGCGATCAACAGCCAGTGGGAGGACTCCGTCTGTGCGGGACTTGACGGGGAGGAACGCGGGACGCTGGAAGCCCTTATCCGGCGTGTTGCAGCGAACAGCCTTGCGATCATGGAGAGTTCGGACAGGTACAGCGGCGATGACGAATAACACAGACGGAAAAAGCGGGGACGCCCGGTTCGAGAAAGAAGCGACAGAAGGTGTCTCTCTCTTAATGGGCGATCCCAAAAAGGCGATCGTGAAGCTCTCCGGCCCCATGATCGTGGCGATGCTCCTGATGTCCACGTACAACCTTGTCAACGCCATCTGGGTTGCCGGGCTCGGTTCCGACGCCCTCGCCGCCGTCGGGTTTGTCACACCGCTCTTTATCATCTTCATGGGGCTTGGCAACGGGCTTGGCGCCGGGGCAGCCTCGGTCATTGCCCGGCGGATTGGCGCAAAGAACAAGGCAGGAGCGGACAACGCGGCAGTCCATGCGATCCTGCTCGTCCTCGTGCTGTCAGCCGTTCTTACCCTGCCCCTGATCTCCCTCACGGGGCCCATCGTGACCCTGTTCGGCGCCGGGGAGACGGCCGGGCTCGCGACAGAATACGGGCAGGTTGTTTTCCTCGGGCTTGTGCTCATCCTCTTCACGAACATCGGGTACGCTATCCTTCGGGCGGAAGGGGACACGAAGCGGGCGATGTACGTCATGGGGGCTTCTGCGATCCTGAACATGGTCCTCGATCCGCTGCTCATCTATACCGCGGGGATGGGCATTGCCGGCGCCGCGTGGGGGATGCTCGTCTCCCTCGCAATGGTTTCCTCTGTCATGCTCTTCTGGTTCCTCGTGAAGAAAGACACCTATGTCGGGATCTCCTTTGCGGCATTCTCCTTTGACCGGAAGACCCTGCGGGACATCTTCGGGGTCGGTCTTCCGGCGAGCGTCGAGTTCCTCCTCATGTCGATCCTCTCCATCTTCATCAACGGCCTGCTCGTCACCGTTGCGGGGACGGATGCCGTCGCCGTGTATACTGCCGGGTGGCGGGTCGTCTTCTTTGCGATCATCCCCCTTGTCGCCATCGGGACATCCGTCATCTCTGTCGCAGGAGCCGCATACGGGGCGCGGCAGTACGCAAAGATCCGTACGACGCATACGTTTGCCATCCTGCTCGGGATTGCGATCTCGCTCGCTACCAGCATTGTCACGTTCCTCTTCGCTCACCAGATCGCTGCGGTCTTTGCGTATTCGGAGGACAGTGCGCACCTCATGCCCGAGATTGCGGCGTTCCTTGCCACGATGTGCTTCTTCTACCCGTTCATTCCGCCGGGCATCATGTCAGGGTCGATCTTCCAGGCAACGGGCCGGGGACTCACGTCCATGGTCATCACGGTGCTCCGCAGCCTCGTCTTCATCGCCGTCTTTGCCTACCTGTTCGGGATCGTCTTCGGATTTGGCGAGCGGGGGATCTGGTGGGGGATCGTCGCCGGCGATATCCTCGGGGGCCTCGTGGCGTTCCTCTGGGCACGGACCTACATCTCGCGGCTGATCGCAAACGGGTAAAGGAGTTCCTGACGAACAATGCAGGGAGTGGCATCCGAAAATAACCAGGGAGCGTCGTTGCGGAAGATGTGCCATCATGCGATCTCCGTTGTGACTGCCGGTTCCCACATCCCGTATCATGAGGAACCGGAATACCGAAAGCCCGGTTTTTCGCCGGATCCCGGGACCTGACGATGGACGTCGCGTTGCAGGGGAGCCCCGGCGCCGGTCCCCGCCAGAGATACCTCGGCGACAGGGGCCTGATCGTCCTGATCGCGGTACTCTCCGCGTTCGTCCCGCTCTCGACCGACCTCTATCTCCCCGCACTCCCCGGGATGAGCGGGTATTTTCAGGTCGCGGCCGGAACGGCAAACTTAACGCTGATACTCTTCTTCATCTTCTTTGCCGCAGGGATACTCTTCTGGGGCCCGCTCTCCGACCGGTATGGTCGAAGGCCCGTCCTGCTCACTGGTCTTTCCCTCTATACTGCCGCAAGTGCGGCATGCGCCCTCTCGGGCGACATCTGGTCCCTCATCTTCTTCCGGATCCTGCAGGCTGCCGGAGGCAGCGCCGCCTCCGCGGTCGCGACCGCGATGGTCAAGGATGTCTATGAAGGGCGGCGGCGGGAGTCGGTGCTCGCGATCGTCCAGTCCATGGTCGTGATCTCCCCCGCGGTCGCCCCGGTGATCGGTGCGTTCATGCTACCGTTCACGTCCTGGCGGGGGCTCTTCTGGGCGCTCGCCCTGATTGGTGCCGTCTCGCTGGCCGGTTCCTGCCTGCTGACCGAGACCCTCCCCTCGCGGTATACCGGCACGATCCTGCAGTCCTTCCGCCGCCTCGGGACGGTGCTGATAAATCCCGGCTTTGCCGCTCTCCTCATCGTCTTCTCGCTCGTATCGACGGCGTCGCTCGCATTCATTGCCGACTCCTCGTATATTTACGAAGACGGGTTCGGGCTCTCCGAGCAGTGGTTCAGCTTCTTTTTTGCTATCAATGCTGTCGCCATGATCCTCGGGCCCCTCCTCTACCTCCGTCTCTCCCGGTCCTTCGCCCGGGGCCCGGTCATCGCGTCCTGTTTCATCGCCATGATCGCGGGTGGTGCCCTGATCTGCCTCATCGGCAGCACCGGCCCGGTCTTCTTTGCACTCGCGCTCTTTCCGGCGACCCTGATGGGCAGCTGCGTCCGCACCCCCGGGGCATTCCTCATGCTCGAGCAGCAGAAGCAGGACACCGGTTCCGCATCAGCCCTCATCAACTGCACCAGCCTCGTGTTCGGCTGCGCCGGGATACTGGTTGCCACCCTCGATCCCGGCAACCTCATCCTTATCCTGGGGGCGATCTATGTTTCCGTAGGAGCGGTATGTCTTGCCGGCTGGCGGCTCATCGGCAGGCTGAACATTATCAGGGATGTTCCGGATATGCCGCCTGCGGCCCGCTGATTCGGGAGGACAACGGTAATTCCACCCATATCCTTAATATCCCCTCAACCGAATACCTGTAAGCACTTTTTAAGCGAAGTGCTGACAGAAGTAAGTCCGACGTGCACTCGTGCACTGCCATAAAAAGGCTCGGGATTACCGGGAGTCAGCAACCATTGCGGCTCTTTTTGGACTTACCCATGTTACAGGAGGTACCAGAATGGCAAGAATGCATGCCCGAAGAAGGGGCAAGTCAGGCTCCGTCCGGCCTCACCGGAAAGAGGCGCCCGCATGGTCCAACACGGACGTAAAGGCGGTCGAGAAGGTCATCGTCGACCTGCGGAAGGAAGGCGTGAGCAGCGCACGGATCGGCCTGATCCTGCGTGACCGGTACGGCGTGCCGGACATCAAGGCACTGACCGGCGGAAAGCGGATCGGGGACATCCTCCGCGACAACAAGATCCAGTCGGAGATCCCCGAAGACCTGCGCGACCTGATGAAGAAGGCGCTCGGTCTGCGCAAGCACCTCTCAGAGAACGAGAAGGACCTGCACAACAAGCGGCAGCTCCAGCTGATGGAGTCCAAGATCCGCCGGCTCGTGCGGTACTACGCAAAGAGCCGCCGGCTGCCCGAAGGGTGGACCTACAAGCCGGAGAACACGGAGATCCTGCTGTCCCGTTAACCGGATATCCTGCCCATGTCCATTCACGCCGCTGCTGAACTCGTTGCCGAACGAATCCGACGGTCGGAGTACGTAGAGGTTGTCGCCCACAACGATGCCGATGGTATCGCGGGGGGCGCGATCCTCGCCCACGCCATGGCGCGTGCGGGGCTCCGGTTCCGGCTGAGGATACGGCGCGAGATCGCGGCAAGCGACCTTGCCGGTGACCATGAGTACCTGCTCTGCGACCTCGGCGCCGGGATGGAGAACCTCCCGAAGGAGACGATGGTCGTCGATCACCACGAGGCCCGGTTCACCGGTGACTACCATGTCAACCCGCGGCTTGCGGGGATCGATGGTGACCGCGAACTCTCCGGTGCGGGAGCCGCGTATCTCGTTGCAGGCAAGCTCGGGGACAACCGCGACCTTGCGGGGCTCGCACTCCTCGGTATGATCGGCGACCGGCAGCAACTAGCCGGCACGAACCTTGCGATCTTCAATGACGGGGCTGGAAACGGCATCATCCTGCCGTCGCGGGGGATCCTCCTCCCAGGAAGAGATCTCCCGGAACGGCTGCTGACGGCAATTTCCCCGCTTATTGACGGGGTCAGCGGGGATGCTGCGGCGGTAAGCGCCCTTGCCGGAAAAAGCGGGGGAACGGGAACGATGGACATAAAACCTGTCCTCTCGCTCTGTGTCCTTTCGGCCCTGCGGTCCCATGCCGCGGGCTGCGTCGAAGCGATCTACGGCGACACGTATGCGCTCCAGCGCGAAGTGATCGCCGATGCCCATTCCCTTGCTGCGGTCATCGATGCCTGCGGCAAGACCGGGCACGGGGACCTCGGCGCAGCGATCTGCCTGCGGCACTCCGGCGACCTCGCGGCCGCATGGGAGATGACCCGGCAGCACCGCCTCGATGTCATCGCGGCATTCCATTCGGCGGCAACGCAGGAGGCGCCCGACAGGGTTTATGAGGTGGAGAGGAGCGACGTTGCGAGCGATGTCGCGGACGCGCTCTCCTGCAGGATCACGGCGCAGGCCCCGCTTGCGGTGATCGCAAAGGACGGGGGCGTCTGCCGGGTCTCCGCACGTTCGCCCGACGGCTCTGCGCAGGACCTCGGTGCAGCACTCCGTTCCCTTGCGCAGGCATGCGGGGGGTCCGGCGGCGGGCACAGGAGCCGCGCCGGTGCAACGATCCCGTGCGCGAATATCGGGGCGTTCCGAAAAGGTTTTTCCGAGGCGACGGCAGCATGATGCAGATCGACGGGGTTATCGCCACAACGCACCGGAACCCGTCCTGCATTGCCGGGGCGATCCGGGTCGACAACCTCTCCGCGATGGAGACCTCGGCGACAGCGACGGCGGTTGTCACAACGGTAACGGGGACAAAGCTCCGTTCGGTCATCGCGTCGGTGGACGATTACCTCATGAACCTCGCCATTGCGGACGAAGCATGCAGGTACGGGGATCGGCAGGGACAGGCGGACAATGACAGGCAGCAGGATATGCGGACAGAGGGAACACGACAAAAGGTGAGATAATGGCAAAGAAACAGGTTGGAAGAAGAGTTGAAGGCTGGAAAGCCAAGAGCTGGTTCAAGGTGCACACTCCCGAGAACCTCGGGAAGACGTACATCGGCGATACCATCGCAAACGACGCCGAGAGCGTTGTCGGCAGGATCATGCAGGCAACGCTCGGCGAGATCACGAACGACTACGCAAAGCAGCACATCAAGATGCGGTTCCGCGTGGCGACTGTCACCGGCGACGCCGCCTATACCGAGTTCGTCGGGCACGAAGTGACCCGGGACTACCTGCGTTCGCTCATCAAGCGCCGCAGCACCCGGATTGACTGCCTCGTCCCGATCGTGACAAAGGAAGGCAAGAAAGTCCGGCTGACCATCAGCTGCTACACGCTCGCCCGTGCAAACGTCTCCCAGATCCACGCGATCCGGAACGCAATCACGGCGAACGTGAAGGCACAGGCGCAGGCATGGGACCTCAACACGCTGGTCAACGGGATTGTCGGGGGAGAGATCTCCCGCGATGTCTTCAAGGTCGTAAAGACACTCTACCCGATCCGCCGGATCGAGATCATCAAGTCAAAGGTCGGGACGGGCGCATCCGCCCCCGCCCCTGCCCCCGAGACGGCAGCGGCACCGGCATAACCCGTCAGATCACTTTTTTTTCTTCAAGGCCCGGCAGAGGGTCGCGGTTTTTTTAGAACCGTTCAGCATAAGAGCTCGTACTCGCAAACCTGTACCTGATGACCCCGCACAAGATCCTCTTCCTCGTGCTCGACGGCATTGCCGACCGTCCCTGTCCCGAGCTTGCCGGAAAAACCCCCCTGCAGGCCGCAAAGAAGCCGAACCTGGACGCGATTGCCCGCGAGGGGATCTGCGGGATCATGGATACCATCTCCCCGGGGATCCGTCCGGGGTCCGACACCGCACACCTCGCCCTCCTCGGGTACGACCCGCACACGTACTACACTGGGCGCGGACCGCTCGAATGCGAGGGGACCGGTATTCACATGGAACCCGGCATGATCGGCTTCCGATGCAATTATGCGACCGTTGCAAAGGACGGGAAGGTCATTGACCGGCGGGCAGGCAGGATCCACGATACGGCGGATCTCTCCGCCGCTATCCAGAACGGGGTCGACCTCTCGCGGTACGGCGTCTCGTTCGTCTTCCGGTCCGGCGCCGGTCACCGTGCCTCCCTCGCGCTGAAGGGAGAAGGGCTCGGTCACTGTGTCTCGTCGAACGATCCCAAGAAGGAGGGGGTCGCTCCGCTTACGATCGTTTGGCAAAAAGACGCGCCGGTCCACCGGAAGACCGCGGAAGTCTGCAACGAGTTCGTCCGCCAGTCGGCGGCGATCCTCTTCGACCACCCGGTGAACCGGAAGCGGCTTTCTGAGGGAAAGAACCCGGCAAACATGGTCCTCATGCGGGGTGCCGGCGAGATGGGGGACTACGAACCGTTCGACCGGCGGTATGGCATCTCCGGAAGCGTCATCTCCGCTGCAAGTCTCATCGGCGGGATCGGCACCGCGGTCGGGCTCCGTAGGGTCCACGTCCCCGGCATCACCGGTTCGCAGGACTCCAACCTTGCAGGGAAGATCGCGGCAGCGCTCGACGAACTCTCGGGTAAGGACTTCGTGCTCGTCAACATCAAGGGGGCGGATGAGTCCGGCCATGACGGGCTCGCCCTCCAGAAGACTGCGTTCATCGAAAAGGTTGATAGCGCTATCGCCCCCATCCGTAGTAGGGATGATTGCATTATCGTACTCTGCGCCGACCACTCCACGCCTTGTGCGGTAAAAGATCACAGCGCAGACCCGGTCCCCGTCGTTATTTGGGGGGAGGGGGTCCGCACCGACAGTGTTTCGCGGTTCGATGAGATCTCCTGTGCGGGAGGCGGGCTCTGCCGGATCACGGGGGCGTCCCTGCTCCCCATCGCGCTCGACCTCATCAACCGGTCGAAGAAGTACGGGGCGTAACGGGGGGAATCCTTGGCAGCTGCAAAAACAAAACAACCGAAACGACGCGTCGATGACTGGCACCGCCACTGCCTCCTCCCGGACGGGACCGACCTGCAGGAGCACTCCATCAAGACCGACCGGAATATCGTTATCGGCGAGTTCTGCAGCATCGACTACGGGCTCCGCGGGGCGGACGTCATCGTCGGTGATTCGACGAAGATCCGCGAGTACATCTGGGCCGAGGGGGATGCCCGGGTCGGGAACTGGTGCGAGATCGGCAGCGATGTCATCGCAAAACAGGACGCGTACATCGGCGAAGGGGCAAAGATTAAGGGCCGGCTCAAGGTGACCGGCACCCTCGATATCGGCGAACGCGTCGAGATCCGCGAGGGCTTCGAGGCGACCGGTGCCATCGAGGTCAGGAACCCGATGCCGGTCATCATGTTCCTCCTCATCTACTTCATGACACTCCTGCATATCCAGCGGGAAGAGGATATCGACAGGATCCTCGACGATCTCTTCTCGGAAGATGAGCGTGACTTTTCCATGCCGCTCATGATCCCGTCTCGGTCGAAGCTGAACATGAAGGTCTTCTCGGTCCCTTCCACCATGCGGATCGGGAAAAACTGCCGGCTCCACGGCAACATCCGGGCAGGGTCCATCGAGGTCCAGACGGGCACGGTCGTCTTCGGGAGCCTCCGGGCGAAGAAGGGGATCACGGTCGCCGGCGGGACGACCATCCACGGGAACGTGGAGAGTGCCGACGAGGTCGTCGTCAGCAAAGGCGCCCATATCCTTGGGAACGTGATCGCAAAGTCCCTCCGGATGCACGATGAGGCGAAGATCGACGGGACCATCGAGGCGCCCCACGGCCTCCGGATCGAGCACGACGCATGAGAGCTGCAGGAATCCTCGGGGTCGATGCGGTCAGGTTCCTTGAACCGTCCTATGCCGATCTCACCCTGCCGGTGACCAACGATATCCTTGCGGGCCTTCCCGCAGACGAGGGCCGGCTCCTGATCGACGAACACGATGAGCCGATCGCCCTCGCGTTGCACGGGGATGGTGCCTGGACCGTCGGGACCTTCATCTGCCGGAGGCCGTCCGTTGCCGCCATCGAGCACTTCGAAGAAGTGCCCGGCGAGATCTACCAGGAAGACAGGGCGGTATGGATCGCGGCAGTCCGGGAATACTTCAGCAACGATATCCTCTCCGGGGTTACGCCATCGGTCGACGACCTGAACCGGGACCGGCCTGCAATCATCGAAGACGTCATCGCCCGGACGTGGGGTCGGGAACAGGGCGGGGTCTGCCTCGATTTCTGTTGCGGGTCCGGCGCAGGCTCAGCCGTCCTCCGCCGCCTCGGGTACACGCCGCTTTCCTGCGACAACGACCCGGCTCTCCTCTCCCGGGGGCTCCATGCCGGCCGGCTCCTCCCCCACGAGACGGTCTGCATCGACGCGACCCGGGCTTCGGACTACCTCGATCCCGTCCCCCGGGCGATCGCCGTCATGATGGGGGAGATCAACCTGCATACGCAGGAACTCTGGCAGCAGCTGGTGTCGCAGGTCTTCGCGCTCGCCGATGATGTCATCATCACAGTCGGGACAGAGCCGGAGGCCGATAAAATCCGGAGATGGGGAGAGGATCTGGGACGGTCGGTTGCCATATCAGAGAACCCGAAGGACCCGATCTATGACCGGTGGGTCTGCGTGAGCGGGAGATAGGGGAAATTCAATTTTTTCTTTTCTTTTTCTGTCAAATGAATTTCATCACAGGGTTCCATCGGTTGCATCGATGATGGGCTCAGACGCCTGATATCTCAGAGTCTGGACCCATGCGACCCCCGCCGGCCCCCCCGGCCGGGCCCGGAACCTGAATTACCGCCGTAAAAATGGAATCCGATGATAATTGTTCGACCTGATAAACCGTGCGAAGGGGGGATTGCCGGCCAGCCTGTACCCCTCCGGACCCCCTTCACCGTCTCCTTCTCCGGCCCTGGTCCCCGTGGGGCGGGTGGCCGCCATGCGATCCACGGTCCTCCGACCCCCGCGGCACTTTTGGCTGCCACCCATGGGCCGGCCGCTTCTTCTCCGCTTCCGGCACCCCCGCCTCCTCCCCGCACTCCAGCTCCGCAATGATCTGCAGGGGGTCGTCCATCCGTTCCGAGAGTTCCATGACACGGAGGAGCCGCTCGATCCCGATGAAGTGCTCGGCCATCACCTTTGCGAGCGGGGTCATCTCGATCGTCCCCTTCTCCGTCCGCCGGACGAGCCGGTGGGAGACGAGTTCGGGGAGGACAGGTTCCATGCTCCCGACCATCATCGCGTTGATCCGGTCGAGGTCCCGCTCGTTGCCGTCGCAGACGACCGCGTTCGCCACGTATTCCTCGCTGCTCGCTTCAAGATCGTGCTCGGGGGCGACCTCCTCCATCTCCCCCTTGAGGAGCCCGAGCGCCACCTGCTCTTCGGTCAGCGGGCTCTCGCGGGAGTAACTGCCGCCCGGTTCCGCAAGGATGACGACTTTTCCCAGGTCGTGGAAGTCCGGGCGGCCGGCACGCCCGCCCATCTGGGAGAACTCCTGCACCGAGAGCCACTTGTTGCCCATGGCGAGCGAATCGAAGATCACCTGCGAGGCGGGGAAGTCGACGCCCGCCCCGAGCGCTGCGGTGGTGACGACCGCCATCATCTTTCCCGCGGAAAATTTCGCCTCAACGTCCCGGCGCTCCTGCGCCGTGAGCCCGGCATGGTAGGCCGCCGCCCGCATGCCGAGCGCCTCGGCAATCGTGTGGCAGCGGGCCCGGGAGTTGGTGAAGATGATGCTCTGCCCACGGAAGCCTTTCGAGGAGGTCTTCTTGTATTCGTCAGTTGCGAGCTGCTTGATCGTCGGGATCTTCTGCTTGCGCTCCACAAAGAGGAGGTAGCGTTCGAGCCCGACCGGGCGGTCGTCATACCGGACCAGCGTGCAGTTCAGTTTTTTTGCAAGCGTCTTCGGGAACCCGATGGTTGCCGAGAGGTAGAGGAACTGGGCCTGCGGGGCGAGAAACTTGATCCGGGCAATCATCCCGTCGAGCCGGTGCCCCCGGTCCGGGTCCTCCAGCATCTGCACCTCGTCGATGACCACCGTGCCTACCCCCTTGATCCGCTGCCCGCACCGGATCAGGTGGTCGACCCCCTCGTACGTGCCGACGATTATGGGGGACTGGGGGTCCCGGTCCCCGGCAGACCGGGTCTCGGGCAGGTTGATCCGGCTCACCCCGGTGAGAAGCCCGGTCTTTGCGATCTTCCCGTACCGGGTGGAGAACCGCTCGTACTTCTGGTTCGCAAGCGCGACGAGCGGGACCAGAAAGAGCATCCGGCCCCTCCCTTCGCGGTAGTTCGTAAGCCCCGCCATCTCCCCGATGAAGGTCTTGCCGCTGGCGGTTGCGGCAACAACGAGCAGGTCCTTTCCCGAAAGGAGCCCTGCGTCGACCGCGAGCTGCTGGACCGGCATGAGAGAATCCACCCCGGAGGCTTTCACGAACTCCTGCGGCACAGGCAGCTCCGCAAGCTTCTGCGTCGCGAGCACCGGGTGCGGATCGAGCTTGTCGAAGAGGGTGCGGGAGAACGAGAGTGTGTCCGGCTGCAGGGTCGCGAGGACCTTATCGAGGTTCCGGTGCTTCTCCAGGAGCACTTCGAGGTGAGCGAGCGCGTCCCGCCCGAGCCGGCCGGCCTGCGTCGCCTCCCGGCGCAGCTCGCGGCGGGCGCAGTCCATGCAGATCCGCTCGCCCTTCGCAAACTCCGCCGAGTTCGCTTCCGTAAGGGGCGTGAAACGCTCGTCGAGGAGGCACATCCGGCAGGCGTCCACCGGCCCTGCCGTGATCTGGAAACTTTTCAGGAAGGATTCGAACGCCGGGTCCGGCTTCGTCAGCCGCACATCGCCCTGCCGGAGCTGGACGATGAGGTCCTTCGAGGGCGTATGCTTGTATTCCTTCTTCCCGCCCCAGCGGAGCCGGTACCGTACCGGGCGGAGCCCTTTTGCCGTGTCCGTCAGTTCGGTGATGCCGGCCCCGCGGACATGCTTCCCATCGTAAAAGAGGATCCGGTAGCTGCCCTTGACCGGCTGGACAATGATCATCATGGCGCGATCAGGTCGTGGATCGTGTACCCGATCCCCGCGCCCTCCAGCCTCTTGAGGAAGTCGGTGAACTCCTCGTCCACAATGACGATCACGCATTCGAGCCCGTGGAACGCAGCCTCGATGACGCCCTCCCGCGCCCCGTAGAACATATCGGGCTTCCTCCCGGCTGTCCGCAGGGCAATGAACGCCTCGAGGCCGACAGCCGCGACGACATCAGATCCTTTAAGAACTTCGGCAAGCCGTTTCTGGTTGACCCGGCGCGAGCCGCCCTGCTGGATTCGGGGGACCTTGCAGACCCGGATGCCGCCCTCGTGGTGATCGATGATCCCGTTGAGCCGGGCGACGCCGACGTCCTCGTCCTTTTTCGCATCGGCGACGACCGTCCCCATGGCTGCCTGTGGCTTCTTCCCGGCGTAGAGCCAGCCGCCCTTCATATATACGCCGACCTCGTCGCCGGTTTTTACGTCCTCGGCCGCGATCGCCGCCCAGACCGCCACCTGCTGGATGATATCGCGCCGGATGTGGCGGGCGTAAGCCTCGAGCGCCTCGGCGTTGGTGACAATCCACTCTACCCCGGTCCGGGTCACCTCGTAGTTGCCCCGTCCGCTTGCGGCAACCAGCCCTTCATCGGTAAGCTCGCGGATGTACTCGGAGATCGCCTGCGGGGTCACCCCGAGCTTCGCCGCGATCTCCTGCTGCCGGACCGCCGGCTGGTGTTCGGCGACCTCCACGAGGATCTGGAGCCGGGTGACTTCCCGTTTGCTGCGCAGGATCGTGTACAGGGGGTCCTTATCGCCCTGCGTCAATCCGCACCAGCCCCTGCCCTTTCACGTCGAGGTGGGGGATCCGCTTCGCAAGCCCCTTGATGAAGACCGGGGAGACCCCGAACTTCCGGGAGAGGTCGTTGATCGAACCGCTGCCATTTCCGAGCTCGCTCTCGATCTGGTCGACGAGGTTCCGGAGGCTTTCGTCCTTGGAGAGCGAGAGGTAGAGGATATCCGAGAGGTCCTGCAGGTTGCACTGGAAGTTTGCCCGGAACTTGTTGTAGGTCGCCCGGTACTCCCGCGTCGGCTTCTCCCCCCGCTTGGGCATCCGCCACTGCTCCTCCACGAGGTTTCCCTTTTTTAAGACCTGGATGCAGGTGTTCACGTCGGCGGGGCTGACCTGGGAGCCGATCTCGTCCTCGGTCATCCACGACTTGCTCAGCAGCTCATAGACCTTTTTAAAAGAGGGATCGTTGAATGTCATGAGGAGTGGAACGAGTTCCACCGGATCGTTGACTATCCTGATATGTCCCGGCACGGCAATAACCCTATACTTATATCGCCGCGAAATTCAATAAGGTTTTGTGAAGAATACCCAGAAACAGGGCACGATCCGGGTCCGCGGAATCGTCCAGGGGGTGGGGTTCCGGCCGTTCGTGTTCGCAAAGGCGCAGGGGCTGGCCATCGACGGGACGGTCAGGAACCTCGGGAGCGAGGTCCTCATCCACGCGAGGGGCGCCCGGTTCGACGAGTTCGTCGCTGCACTCCGGCAGGGTCCCCCGCTGGCAAGGATCGACTCCGTTGCTGTCACGGATCTCGAGGGGCCGGTCCAGCCGGGTTTTTCCATCCTGGAGAGCGGCGAGGGAGCGCTCTCCGGCATGATCCCCCCGGATGTCGCAACCTGCGACGCCTGCATCGCCGACATCTTCCGGAGGGGGGGCAGATACGAACGGTACTGGGCAACCTCCTGCGTAAACTGCGGCCCCCGGTACAGCATCATCGCCTCCCTCCCCTATGACCGGGAACGAACCTCCATGGCTTCGTTTCCCGTCTGCGCTTCCTGCGCCGCGGAATACGGGGACCCTGGCTGCCGCCGTCACCATGCCCAGACCATCGCCTGTTCAGCCTGCGGGCCGGATCTCGCCCTCCTCGATGCACGGGGGAGGACCATCGAATGCGACGACCCGATCCGTACAACCGCGGAGCTCCTCGATGCGGGCCGGATCGTCGGTATTCGCGGCATGGGCGGGTTCCATATCGCCTGCATCGAGGAGTCGGCCCGGGAACTGAAACGCCGTCTCGGCCGGGTCGAGCAGCCGTTCGCCGTCATGGTCCGCCCGGATGCCATCGACCGGATCGCGTGCGTATCGGACGAGGACCGGGAGCTCCTCAGTGGCCCGGTACGCCCTATTGCTGTCCTGGAAAAGCACGATCCTACCTCCCACCCGGACATCAGCAACCTCCACACCATCGGCTGCATGCTCCCCTACACCGGGCTCCATCACCTGCTCTTTTCGTTTCTTTCCCACCCCCTGCTGATCATGACGAGCGCCAACATGCCCGGCTACCCGATGATCACGGATATCGATGTTGCGATGGCGAAACTCTCCGGTGACGCGGATTTTTTCTTAACCCATAACCGGACCATCGTCAACCGGTGCGACGATTCCGTCGTCCGGGACGGGTACATCATACGGCTCTCGCGGGGGATCGCGCCGAAACGGACCGCGATCGACCTCGGGCCCCGCACGATCCTCGGCGTCGGGCCGGAGCTGAATGCGAACGCGACCCTGTACCGGGACGGCTTCGCCGTCACCTCCCCGCATGTCGGCAATGTCCGGAATCCCCCGACGCTGGACTACCTGAAGGAGACGGTCGCCCGCCTCCAGCGGCTCCTTGGCGCCCGTATCGATGTCGTCGCCCACGACCTCCACCCGCAGTTCCTCTCAACCCGGTTCGCGCAGGAACTTTCCGAAGGCGGCGCTGTCGGGCGGATCCCCGTCCAGCACCACCGGGCCCATATCGCGGCGACGACGACTGAACCCTGCATCGGGATCGCTATCGACGGGGTCGGGTACGGGGACGACGGGTCGGTCTGGGGCGGGGAGATCTTCTGCGGGCAGGTGCCGGACCTTGTCCGGGTGGCACACCTCGAGCCGGTCGCGATGCCGGGCGGCGACCTTGCGACCCGGTTCCCCGAGCGGATGCTCTACGGGATCCTGCCGGACGAAGAGATCCTCGCGCTCCTCGCCACCCGCAACTGGTCCGATGTGGAACTCGGGGTGCTGAAAAAACAGGTCGCTACCGGCTTCAACGTCGCGACGACCAGCAGCACCGGGCGGGCACTCGATGCCGCTGCAGCCCTTCTCGGGATCTGCCGGGAGCGTACCTACGACGGGGAGCCCGCCATGAAGCTCGAGTCCGAAGCGGCGTATGGGACGCCGGAGGAATGGGACCTGCGGATCGCGGAGAGCGGCAGCTGCAATGTGCTCTCAACAAGGGCACTCATGGAGGCGGCATTCGCCCGTCTCGAGGACGCCCCCGCTGGCGACCGTCAGGCGATCCGTGACATCGCCTCCTCGTTCCAGCACAACATCTCCCGCGGGATTGCCCGGCTCGGGATTCTGGCGGCGCAGAAGAGCGGGATCCGGACCGTCGCCCTCAGCGGCGGTGTTGCATACAACCGCCAGATCCGGGAGACGATCCGGTCGGAGATTGCCGGCGCCGGGCTCGACTGCATCCTCAACCGGGACTACCCCCTCGGGGACGGGTGCGTCTCATTCGGGCAGTGCGTCTATGCCGGTTCGGTCCTCGCCGCACAGCGGTAAGGGTTGACGGTTAAGCAGCGGCGAAGGAGAAGTTTATCTCGCCGGGAGCCCAAGGTGGAAAGGAGGATGAGTTCGAAAGAGGACGCAAAGCGGGAGAAGATCGAGACACTGGAGAAAGAACTCGCCGACCTTCGGCAGGGTCTTACCATCGTGCAGGACTACTACCACGACCTCGAGAGTACGGGGAAGGCCCAGGATGCGGAGGAGGACGTCGACCGGGCGATCCTCAAGCCCCTGATGGCCGAAGACGCCGAATTCGAGGGGATCTGGAAATTCCATGACGAGATGCTCATCCGCGACCCTGCCTCGAAGGTCTCCTGCCTCAGGATGTACGACACCTTCGTCGCCTACTGCCGGAAGAAAGGACGGGTACATGCGGACCGTTCGTCCTTCGATTTTATTCTTGCGCAGATGGGCCTGCAGCGGGAGATACCCGGCGATCTCTGGAAAGGATACCGGCTCCGGGGATGACCGGACTTCTTCGGTTCCGGACACGACAGCCCTTCTTTAAAGCCTCTCCCCGTTGATCTCCCCGGCGTTTCCCATGACCCATATCCGGATTACCCGCGATTCGAACATCCCCCTCTTAGGCTCGCTCTATTTCGGGATCATCGACCGGGGCACGAGCCTCCTGCAGGTGCGCCCCTCGTGCGGCTGTAACCTGAGCTGCCCGTTCTGCTCGGTCGATGCCGGCCCGGCTTCAAGGACACGGGCGACGAGTTACGAGGTGGAACGGGAGTATCTCGTGGAGTATGTCCGCGAGGTGGCGCAGTTCAAGGGCGCCGGCGTCGAGTGCCACATCGACTCACCCGGCGAACCGATGTTGTATTCCGAAATTGCGGCACTCGTCCGCGACATATGGAAAATCCCTGAAGTGAGCATCGTCTCGATGCAGACCAACGGGACACTCCTTTCTGCATCTTCCATTGCCGATCTCGAATCCGCCGGCCTCGACCGTATCAACCTCTCCCTCCATGCCCTCGACCCGGAAGGTGCCCGCACCCTCGCCGGCACGGAGAGCTTTGACATCGCCCGGGTCATGGATGCGGCCCGGGCGGTCGCAGAGAGCCGGATGGATCTCCTGATCGCGCCGGTCTACCTCCCGGGGATCAACGATGCCGAGATCCCCCGCATCATCCGGTTTGCGCAGGAGATCGGCGCCGGGAAACGCTATCCCCCGCTCGGGATCCAGAAGTTCGAGCGGTACCGGTACGGGAGATCGCCCCGGGGCATAAAAGTGCAGAGCTGGTGGCAGTTCTACAACAAGAGCCTCAGGCCGTGGGGGAAGGAGGCCGGCATCCGGCTCGCCCTGACACCGCAGGACTTTTTAACGGAGCGCCGGCCGCGAATCCCGGACAGTTTCAGGACCGGGGAGAGAGTGACGGTTACGATCCGGGCACCCGGCTGGCTGAAGGATGAGATGCTGGGGGTTGCGCGGGACCGGGTCGTCTCGGTGCCGGGATGCGGGAAGGAGCAGGGCAACGTACGGGTGAAGATCGTCTCCGCAAAAGACGGAATTTATGTCGGGATCCCGATCTAATCTCTGCAATATTTAAATGAATGGCTTCGTTGCCTAGCAACCCGTCACCGTTTAATAACGACACGAAAAGACGTGTTGAGCAATGTCTGCCAGCGCAGATCCGATCGGGAGGACCTGCCCGTTCTGCGGATCGACCGTGACCGCCGAGGACTATTTCTGCCGCGCATGCCATAAGCGCTTCGAGCTGCGGGGTGCGGAGACCGACCCGACAAAGCTTGCGGCACTCCCGGAGGGTTCCGTCCTCAGCCTCCGGAACCCGGTGCTCGCCGCTCTCCTCTCTGCCTGCGGCATCGGGCTCGGGCAGTTCTATAACGGGGACCTGCTGAAAGGGCTGGCATTCTGTATCCTGTGGCTCGGTGCCGGGATGTTCCCGTCCGTAATGGCGAACCCCGCAGTCCCGGCGTTCTGGATCATGGCTGCAGTATGGGGTGTGACCATCGTCGATGCCCCGCTTAGTGCCTGGCGGATCAACCGGCTGGCAAAAGAGTTCTCCGGAGGAAGCCTGCTTTTTTTTGTCGAACTCGCTCTCATGACAGGTCTCGCGATATGGTACCTGATTGGCGGGGATGCATTGTCATGGGTAGCGATCGTCAGCCCGCCCGCCCGTTTCTTCCTATGACGCCCGGGGCCCGGCACCCTGTCCTTAGGATCGGTTCTCCCCGGGGATCATCGTATCGCCCGGACAAAGACGGAACCCTAATGCCTCCTGCGGGGAACTGATCTGTATGTTCAGCCGCCTGGTCAGCCGCCTTTCTGATAAAACCACGATGATCCTGCTGCTCATGATCCTCGTCTTTGCCGGCTTAAGTATTATCTATACCTCGAATATCACGACGGTTGCTCTCCACGACCAGACGCGGGAGGAACTGGGCGATATCGCAGCGACGATTGCCCTTGATGTCGACGGCGATGCTGTTGCCGCGATCCGGCCCGGGGAGGAACAATCCCCGGCCTATGCCTCCCTCTCGGAAAACCTCCTCCGGTACAAGAAAGTCCTGCCCGAGATCGAGTCCATCTATATCATGCGCAGGGAGGGATCCAATGCGGTCTTTATCGTGGATCCGGACACCGGCAATGGAAAACGGACGGCCCGCATCGGCGAGATATACCCCTCCCCCTCCGGGGAGATGATGGCAGGGTTTACGGCAACATCGGTGGAGAAGGAGTTCGTCACCGACAGCTGGGGGACGACGCTCTCCGGCTACAGCCCGGTGCGGGATCGCAACGGCACGGCGGTCGGCCTTATCGGCGTGGATATCAACCAGGAACTGGCCCTCACCCGGCAGAACATGATCTCGTGGACATCCTACATGATCATCTTCCTTGCCATCCTGATGGCGGTCTTCGGTGTTGTCGGCGTCGAGCAGATCCGGTCCCGGATGTTCCAGGACTTAACCGACCGGGAGAAACGGTTCCGCACGCTCTTCGAGTCCACCTATGATGCCATCCTGATTGTCCGTAGCGGGGTATTCACGGACTGCAACCGCGGAGCCCTCCGGCTTTTCCATTGCAGTAAGGAGGAGATTGTCGGAAAAACGCCGTCAGACTTCTCGCCCCCGGCACAGCCGGACGGGAAAGACTCGAAGACGGCGATTGCGGAGTCGCTGGCACAAGCCCTGGGAGGGGAGTCGGCACTCTTCACCTGGAAATACCGGACACTGGACGGGATCGAGTTCGATGCAGAAGTGAGTTTCACCCGGATCGAGCTCGATGGAGAGATGGCCGTCCAGGCGATCATCCGGGACATCACCGAGCGCAAGCGGGCGGAGGATGCGCTCCGCCAGAGCGAGCAGAAGTACCGGATCCTCTCCGAGAGCTCGCCCGACGCGATCTTCATCGTCGACGGCACGCACCGGATCCTGTACGCGAACATGCTCGCCTCCACGCTGCTCGGCGAAGGTCTGCGGGACGTGATCGGGGCGACCAAAGACAAGCCTGCGCAGAATCCGAATCAACAGGAACGGCCGGACCTTATTAAGAATGTCCTTGCGAACGGTCAGATCGTGAAGCGGGAGGATAAGCTGACAAGCCGCAACGGCAAGGCTATCTGGCTGGACTCCACCTTCATGCCCCTGTACGAAGAAGGCGGGGGGGCATATGCAGTGCTCGGGGTCGCCCACGACATCACCGACCGGAAGACTATGGAGACGCAGATCGAGTCCTCGCTCCGCGAGAAAGAGTATCTCTTAAAAGAGATCCACCACCGGGTCAAGAACAACCTGCAGGTCATCTCGAGCCTCCTCTCCATGCAGGCGCGGAAAACCGACGACCCGAAGGTCAAGGACACACTGACCGACAGCCAGAACCGGGTCAAGTCGATCGCGCTCGTGCACGAGAAGCTCTACCAGAGCAAGAGCCTCGACCGGATCGAGTACGGCGACTACCTGACCAAGATCGTGACGTACCTCCTGGAATCCTTCAACGTCAACCCGGCACAGGTCAGCTGGAAGGCGAACGCAAAGGATGTCTATGTCAGCATCGACCAGGCGGTGCCCTGCAGCCTGATCATCAACGAGATGATAACGAACTCCCTCAAGTATGCCTTTCCGCAGGGACGGAAAGGGGAGATCACCATCTCGTTTACCCTCGAAGATCACAATTACATTCTCGATTACCGGGACAACGGTGTCGGTGTCCCCCCTGGTGCGAACCTGGAGCGGGCAGGGTCGCTGGGCATGCAGCTGATCAACGGCCTCACCCGGCAGCTGGACGGGAAGCTCTCTATCGAAACCGCAGCAGGCGTACACTATACGATTATATTCCCGCAGAAACAGAAAGGTGAATGATCGCATGACAAAAGCGCGTATCCTCGTTGTTGAAGACGAATTTATCACCGGTGCGGATATCCAGGCCAAACTGCAGGACATGGGATATGACGTGCCAATCGTTGCTGACACTGGCGAATATGCCGTGCAGGCAGCCGGTGAACAGATGCCGGACCTGGTGCTGATGGACATCCATCTCAAGGGGGCGATGACCGGCATCGAGGCCGCAGAGATCATCCACACCAAATACTCCCTTCCTGTGATCTTCCTGACCGGCCAGTCGGACGAGGCGACGGTCGAGAAGGCGAAGGTCTCGGCACCCTTCGGGTATCTGATCAAGCCGGTTGACGACCGGGCGCTCCGGATCACCATCAACATGGCCCTCTACAAGCACCAGATGGACGAGAGCATGAAGAAGCAGGAGCAGACGATTGTTGCCCTGCTGAACGCGACCACGGACGCCCTCTTCATCATCGACCGGGACGGGAATATCCTTGCCCTGAACGAGACGCTTGCAAAGCGTGCGGGGAAGCGGATCACCGACCTCGTGAAGACCTCGTTCTTCGAACTGATCCCCGCAGGTGCGATCTCGACGAAACTGGCCGAGGAGATCCGGGCAGGTATGGGCGGGAAAGCCAACCGGTTCGAGGAAGAGGCAAACGGCCGGTGGTTCGACAACAACATCTACCCGATCTCCGACAGCACCGGCACCGTTATGATGATCGCGATCTTCTCCAACGACATCACCGCGCGCAAGCGTGTCGAGATGGAGGTCCTCGAGGCCAACAAGAGCCTCCAGAAGGAGCGGGAGAACCTCCTCGTCATGTCGTCGGCGATCGACACCATGGACGATATCGTCGTCATCACCGATGCCATGGGCAACATCGAGTACGTCAATTCCGCGTTCACCAAGAAGATCGGGTATACCTCTCACGAGATGCTCCGGAAGCATATCGGGGAACTGCAGAACCCCGGCGACCCGTACGCGATCGACAAGAACGCCTTCTTCGCGCGCAAGACCGATGCGTGGGCCGGCAACATCACCCTCAAGAACAAGTACGGGCTGAAGATCAAGGCGTCGCTCCGGAGCACGCCGGTCATGAAGGACAACCGGCTGATCTGCCGGACCTTCGTCCTGCGCGAACAGTTGTAAGCGGGCGTAAGCGAGCGAACCCCCGCTCCGTCATTCATTTTTCCGGCCAGTTGCCATTACTTGGGGATACGACCGGAACCGTTCCCGGTACCTGAAAAAAGAGGAGGCGATCGTAACCCGCGGGGGAATGCAACATTCCGCGGGACACTCCCCCGCACCTCTTACCCGGTTCCCTGCCCGGCGTGCTTCTTCTCGTTCAAGCCGTCGCTGACGATCTTCCCGTCCTTGAGCCGGACGATCCGGTGAAAATATTCCTTGTGCCAGTCCTCGTGCGAGACCATGATGATGGTCTGCTTCATCTCCTCGTTGATCTCCCGGAAGAGATCGAGCACCATCCGGGAGTTCTCCGAGTCGAGGTTGGCGCACGGCTCATCGGCAAAGAGGATGTCCGGCTTGTTCACCATCGCCCGGGCGATGGAGACCCGCTGCTGCTGGCCGCCGGAGAGTTCCCGGGGGAGGTGGTCTTTGCGGTCGCACAGGCCGATCTTCTGCAGGATGGAGAAACTGTCCTTTGTCACCTGCTCTTCCGTCCGGTCTTTCCGGAGCATCGCGGGCAGCGAGACGTTCTCCAGCACGGTAAGGTCGGGGACGAGTGCGTAGTCCTGGAAGACGTAGCCGAGCTTGTAGAGCCGGAACATCGTCTTCTCGTAGTCGGTCAGGGTCGAGACATCGAGGCCGTCGATGAGGATCCGGCCGGAGGTGGGCTGGTCGAGGAGCCCCAGCAGGTGCAGGAGCGTGGTCTTGCCACTCCCGCTTGCTCCCATAATGCCGAGGAACTCCCCCTTCTCGATCGTAAGATCCAGTCCGTCGAGGGCCTTCACCTCAACGGCTCCCATGCGGTAGGTCCTCCGCAGACCGGTAATCTCGATCATATCAGGCCCTCATTGCAGACTGGATGTCCTCGCGGGAGACCTGGTATGCGGGGACATACCCGGCGACGACTGACGCCATGAACAGGATCAGGGAGTTCGTAAGATAGTCAAGGGGGGTCAGATACAGGGTCGCCGACCACTCGGGTGTCACGATGGGATTGACGGAAAGGTAGACCCCGATCAGCGCGGTGATGATGATCCCGAAGAAAATACCAAGGAGCGACATGATGACGACCTGCAGGCCGTACGTGTGCATGATGACCTCCTTATCCACCCCGATCGCTTTCAGGATCCCGATCTGCCGGCGGCTGTTGAGGGTCTTGATGGTGATGACGATGAAGAGCACGACCGTGGTGATGATGATCCCGACGAGAAGGGAGACCATGTTGATGATGGCGAAGCTCTGCATGACGCTCCCCATTGCCTTCTTGAGGAGGTCGCCGGTCGTCTGCACATATTCGGTGACGCCGTACTGCTGGAGCGTGTCCTTGATATACTTCTCGTCATAGCCGGGCTTCGCTTTGACCGTGATATACTCGGCGTAATCGAGGGGCTTTCCTTCCACCAGCTCCATGTCGGACCAGGTCACAAAGACGTTGTTGTCCGTGGAGCTCCAGCCGGTGGAGTAAATCCCCTTCACCCGGTAGTCTTTGGTGTACCCGTTGCCGTACTCGATGGTGATCGCGTCCCCGACGCGGACCCCGCCGAGCGAGGCCTGGAACTCGTCCTCCTGCTTGATGGTTGCGTCTCCTGCAACCGGCTTTCCGATGATGACCTCCCCGGTGTCGTCCTCGCCAAGGTAGCTGCCGGTGACCATCTTCGAGTACAGGGGAGAGACGTATTTCTCGTCACCGGGCTTGATCGCCTTCACGGAGACCCCGAGGACCCGCTGGCGGTACTTGAGGGTCGCCCCCTTGGAGAAGTGGGGCGTTGCCCGCGCGACGCCGGGCATGCTGTTGATGCGGTCGAGCGTTGCGTCGAGGTCCGTCACGTACTGTTCGCCGGACTTGGGGGCGACGAGAACGTTGCCGACCTCGTAGTCCACGATCTGGGTGATGATCCCTTCCCCGATCCCGTTGAAGAGGCCGGGCAGGAAGACCATGTTCGTGAAACACATCGCAATGATGATGACGGTTAAGACCACGCTCGACCTGCTCCCCCGCTGGAGCGACCGCAGGGCAAGCAGGAACGCAACGCCTAACTCTTTCTTTCCCATGGGAATGTACCCTCGCTGTTTTTCCGGGGGAGGTACCAGTACCGGTACCCGGCGAACCCGACAATCGCGAGGATGACGAGGAGGAGGAGGATCGTTCCGGTAGTGTCCGTCGGCGGCACCCGTAGGTTCATCTGCCGGGTCATCGCATGTTCGCCCATGTCGTCGGTGTAGTGGATCGTGAGGTTGTAGGGATGGTTGCCTGCTTCCGCCCCTTCGAGGAGGAAGATGACAGGGGCATCGTTGCCCGGCTTGATCTTGCCGATGAAGGCCTCTTTTACCCCTTCTGCCGGCAGGTCGATCGTTGCCGAGACCTGTTTTGCCTCACCGGTGCCGGTGTTCTCGATCCGGATCGTGAGGTCGAAGGGTGTCCCTTCGGTCAGCCGGGCTGGGCTTGTGTCGACCGTAACGAAGCCGAGTTCCGCTTTGCCCTTCACGTAGACCTCGACAACCTCGTCCTGGTGCTTGATGCTCCCGTCCGGGAGCTGGTAGTCAAAGCCGAGGTTGATCTTCTGCAGGCCGGTCGGGGCAGTACGGTCGGTCAGGAAATCGATCGTGACGTTCTTCGATCCCCCGCCCTCGATATCGTGCAGGGTGAGCGTATTGGACCCCGCAACCCCCATCGAACTCGAGCTGGTGTTGACCGCCACCACAACCTGCCCGGCACGGAGGATACCCTCGTTCGTTATCTTCAGGGAAACCGAGAAGTCGTCCCCGGGATTGACGGTCTCGGGAAGACTCTTCCCAACGACGAGAGTCGGGGCGCGGAGGACCTGGTTCTGTGCGTTCACGTTGACGAGCACCGGGTAGCGGACGCTCTTGCCGCCATTGATGTCCACCCAGACCTCCGGGAAGTAGATCCCTTCTTTTGCCGGGGCCTGGATCGCAAACGTCACGGTCGATGCCTGCCCGGGGCCGAGCGACCCGAACCTGCGGTACGATTCCGAGAGGCTCGTAACCCCGTTCTCTTCGAGGACGATCGCGTCGATCTGGACCGGGATATCGGTATTCCGGATGGTCTCGATGCCGCCACCGGTCGTGCTCCCGGTCGATTCCTGGACCGTTGCCGTTGTTGCGGTGCTGCGGATGATGACGGAGATTGTCCCGTAATCGCCGGGCGCAAGGACGGCCGGCGTGACCGTGTAGCTCTCGACAAAGACCGTCGGCTCGTCCTCTGCGGCCGCAACCGGTGCAGCGAGGACGAAAAGCCCGAGCAGGATACCTGCCATGATGCTTGTCCAGATGGTTCTTCTGTTTTCTTTCCTTGTATGGTAAGTGACGTTCATACTGCTATCAGCGTGATGGAACCAAGACCCTGGTCCAGGGTGATCTCATTGACTTCCCTCGATGCGGAAAATCCCGGCATGACATAGGTATGATCGGACTCGATAAATCCGGGCCCGGTGATATCTCCGATACCCTGATCCACCCGGATCCTCGTATTACTCCCCCGCGGGATAGAGAGGGTGAGGTCGCCGACACCGTTTGCGATCGCGGCATCGAACCGTCCGCCCTGGTAACCGCCAAGATCGATGACGGTGTCTCCGGCACCGGTATCGACGGAAAGGGTTTCGAGGTTGAGCGTGCCAAGCATGAGGGTGTTCTCTCCTGCCCCGAGGTTCACAGCGAGGCGGATCGGGATCTTCCCGTTCAGGCTGACCTCCCAGGTGTCGGCGTGGTGGTTTATCAACGACTCCTTCTTACGGTGTTCTCCCCTGTCGGTCAGGGTTGCGGATATCCGGGAATTGTTCGTCTCCAGAACGAGATCCGGCTGCCATGCGGGGTCCTGCGGGAAGTATGTCACCTCCATGAGTGCGGAGTCTGGCGCATTTCCCGTGAGCGTGAGATCCCCGGCCCCCAGCAGGATCGTCACGTCCCCAGCCTTCGCTCCATCCAGCGGGATCGTCGTCGTGCTGGGGGTGAGGTTGGTGCTGGGCCGCAGGAGCGTGACGCCATGATCGGCCGAGCGGGGGAATCCCTCGGTGAGCGCAAGGATGCCGCACCCGATGGCAAACGATACGATTGTGATTGCGATCAGCCAGAGGACGACCCGGGTCATGTTGAGACGGGAAAGATACCCGCTCAGGGTCTCAACGGAGAAGACCCGCTGTTCCTTTCCACCGTCAGTCATGGTATACTCTCCGTACCGGTGATAATGCTGATGTTCCACCGGAGGTATCGCAGGGCGATACGGTAGAAGAACCGTGCAAGGTAGAAGTCCCCGATGACGAGCAGGAGCCCGAGCGTCGTGATCCCGATGGAGAGGAACACGACGGAGAACGGCGACTGCCAGACCGCAACGGCGGTAATCCCCGTAACCTGGAGGAGCGCAAGTACGAATGCAACCGGCCCGAAGATCGCACATACAACCCCGACAAGCGCGATGACGAACAGGATTACGACGAGAAGGATGAACGGGAATACGACAAAGACCAGGTTGAAGAGGCCGAGACCGAGCGTTGCGACGACCGCATGCAGGAGGTTTTTGCAGCTCTTAACATCTTCCGCTTTTTTGACGAGATGGGTTGCCCGGATCTCCCGTGCAAGATCCTCGGGGGA
>JAKLEQ010000090.1 GCA_022711635.1 Methanoregula sp.
CAAGGCTTTCTGCCATAGCCCTGTTGACCCGGAGGATCCGGTGGTTCCTGTCAATAAGGGCGACAAGGTCCGGCACGGCATCGAACGTTCGCTCCCAGTCGTCTTTTGCCCGCAAAAGCTCGGTCTCGCGCAGGGAAATCCGCTCGGAGAGGGCTGAGACTACTGCTGCAATAATAATAAATACGAGACAGCGGGCAGCGGCTGAGAGGAAATCGGGACTGTAACCTGGGTGAACGAGCCAGACCATCAGCAGGTATACTACAGAAATGCCAGCTGCAAAAGCAATGCCCCATCTCCGGAAAAAGAACGCGGCAAGGATAATCGGGATATAGAAAAGGTGCGGGATGACGATCGAGATGCCACGGAGGAGGCCGTAGAGGTTGATGATGAGCGTGAACCCGAGTGTCACGAGAACGAGGACAACCGGTACGGCCGGGCGGTCACGGATCGATGAGGTCAATGGTGATCTCATTGCACTTGCGATTCCGATGGAATTGCTCCTCTACCTCCGTGTTGGTGAGCGAATTATAAATATTTCTCCATAAAACGAAGGATTCCCTGGGAAAACAAGAACGGGCCTGAAGGGATTTGAACCCTTGACCTGCGGATTAAGAGTCCGCCGCTATGCCGAACTAAGCTACAGACCCAGTTGACCTAAATAGATGGTCGATTCCGGGGAATAAATGTTTCGAGAAGCAGGGTGTCATTCCACGTTCCCGGTCCCGGACGACGTGCACGGCGCGTCCTCGGTCCCCCACGGGAATCCCTTAATAGCCCGGACACCGACATCACTGTACCATGCCTGACGGAGCGGCATTCATGTCCCGCGAGAACCGTTTTGTTATCTTCGGCTGCGGGACGACCGGCTATAATATCATCCTCGAACTGGCGAAAGAGAACGAACAGGTCGTTGCGGTTGATCGGGACGAGCAGCGGGTCCGGCACCTCCGCGACCAGAAATATGACGCCTATGTCCGGGACATTGCTGCACCCGACATGCTCGTGGGGCTGCCCGAACCGTCAGTCGCGTTTGTCATGACCGGCGATGCCGAGGCCAATCTCGCCGCCGTTGGAGCGATCCGGAAACGGTATCCCTCCTCCCAGATCATCGCACGGGCGGTAGACCCGGTCAGCGGATCGAAGCTGACCTCTGCCGGGGCCGAGATTGCGCTCTACCCGCAGGAAGTGGTGGCAAAGACCGCCATCCACCAGATCCGGAAGCAGTACGCGAGCCGGATCTCCCAGCGTCTTTCCGCGCTCCTTGCCAGCTGGGAGGGGACGCTTGGCATCATCACCCACAAGAACCCGGACCCGGATGCAATCGCAAGCGCCATGGCTCTCGCGGCGATCGCAAAGCATGCCAGCGGGAACAAGCTGGCAACACGGATCTTTTACGAGGGGAACATCGGGCACCAGGAGAACCGGACGTTTGTCAACCTCCTCGATATCAAGATGGAGCACCTGACCCCTGATGCCCTCGCCAAGTGCAACTTCCTCGCCCTCGTGGATACCCCCGCGCCGGGCGCAAATAACGATATCCCGCCGGGGACGAAGATCGCCATCGTTATCGACCACCACCATGACGGGAAGCACCCGTCTCCCGCCGCCGTTTTTACGGATATCCGGCCCGGCATCGGGGCGACTGCAAGCATCCTCACCCAGTACCTGCAGGAGCTCGACATGCCGGTCGACCGGCAGGTCGCAACGGCGCTTCTCTACGGCATCCGTGCCGATACCCGGGACTTCCGCCGGAACACGACCCCGCAGGACCTGAACTATGCGGGATTCCTCCTCCCCCTCACTGATTCCGATCTCCTCGACAAGATCATGTCCCCGTCGCTCTCGCAGGAGACGATCGAAGTCCTTGGGAAAGCGATCCAGAACCGGGAGATCGAGAGCGGCTACCTCTTCTCGAACGTCGGCTATGTCATGAACCGCGACGCACTGCCGCAGGCTGCCGATCTCCTCATCACGCTCGAGGGAGTCAATACGGCGCTGGTGTATGGCATCACCGATACCTCGATTGTTCTCTCCGCCCGGAACCGGGACATCCGGCTCCATATCGGCAACGCCCTCGCCGAAGCGTTCGGCGATATCGGCGATGCCGGCGGCCACCCGAACATGGCGGCGGCAACCATTCCCCTCCACTACTTCACCCGGGTCGAACAGAAAGGCGAGCTCCTGAACATCGCGATCACCCCCATCCTCCAGAAGTTCCGAACCCTCGTCGGGCTGGAGAACGAGGGGAAGAAGAACGGATCATGAGACAGGATCGCGTGACGGGTATCCCCGGCATGGTGCGGGTGAATCATTGAAATTCTGCGACTGGGAGCCGTATTATTCGGAGATCCTCGCCTACTTCGGGTTCGACCGGCAGGCCGACGAGGAAGCTGCCCGGCTCCTTGCCTCGCTCCTGCCCGCCGATAACCTCATCTCTCTCGTTTCGCTGACCGATGGCAACGAGGTTACGGTATGCGGGAACGCCCCCTGCCTTAAGGATGACATCCCGAAGATCGACGGGATCGTCTTTGCGGCGGACGCTGCCGCGGAAGTCCTTGAAGATGCCGGTATCCGGCCGGACGCGATCTTCACCGATCTTGACGGGGCGACCGACCGGTTCCTTGAGATGAACCGCGAAGGGACCATCATCGTTGTCCATGCACATGGCGACAACATGCCGCTCCTCCGGCACTGGGTCCCGCAATTCACCGGGAAGATTGTCGGGACGACCCAGGCAGCACCGCTCCCCCGTGTGTACAACTTCGGCGGTTTTTCCGATGGGGATCGTGCAGTCTTTGCCGCCCACGAACTCGGGGCGGAGAAGGTCACGCTCGCCGGGTTCGACCTCGACGACCCGGACGTCGATCCGGAAAAACGGGGCAAGCTTGTATGGGCGAGAAAACTCCTCGCCCTGCTCGGTCATTCCGTATGACGAAGACCGCAGTCATTCTTGACGGGTATGTCGATGAACCGGCATGCCTGGGTGTCCCGCCGTATATCGCACCGTATATCAGGACAGTCGCCGGTGTACTCCATGAGGCCGGGTATTTCCCCCGGTATCTCACGATCGACCAGCTCAGGTGCGAACCTTCACGGATCAACGGGCTGAATGCCGCTGATTGCGTGGTCATGATCGCGGGGGTCACGGTGCCCGGAAAATACCTCGGGGGAACTCCCGCAACCCTGACCGAGATCCGCCAGATCGGCTCGGCAGTGAGGGCCGGAACCAAGCTGATCGGAGGGCCGATCGCGTTCGGCTGGTCCCCAGAAGGCGGGCGGGCTGCGGTGAAGCAGGCGATCGGCGGCTTTGACGCGATGCTGACCGGGTCGGTCGCGGAGGCGCTGGACGAGTACCTCCGGGGCAACGAGCCGGCCGGAATTCTCGACTATTCCCGTTCGGATCCCTGGAGCGTTGCCGGCAGCAGGATCATCCTGCAGCACCCGGATTTCCCGCACGTCATGTGCGAGCTGGAGACTGCACGAGGGTGTTCCCACGGGGCCTTCGGGGGGTGTTCATTCTGCACGGAACCCTTCTACGGCAGGCCCCGGTACCGCGGCACGGGGGGCATTGCCGCCGAGGTCGAGGCCCTGTATGGGAACGGTGCCCGGCACTTCCGATTGGGCCGGCAGCCGGATATCCTTGCCTATGGAGCGGGAGCGGGAGAGTTCCCGGCGCCGGTGCCGGAGAAGATCGAAGCCCTCTTCTCTGCTGTCCGCTCCGCAGCCCCGGAGATCAGGACCCTGCATATCGACAACGTGAGCCCCGCAACGATTGCCCGCCACGAGGACGCCGCCCGTGCGGCCCTCTCTGCGATCGTCCGGCACCACACGCCCGGCGATGTTGCGGCGTTCGGGATGGAAACTGCGGATCCTGCTGTCGTTGCTGCGAACAACCTCAAGGTACAGCCGGACGAGGTCTTCCATGCCATTGAGATTGTCAACGGGGCCGGCGGGATGCGCCGGGACGGGGTCCCCGAGCTCCTCCCGGGGCTCAACTTCGTCTGCGGCCTTGCCGGCGAGACGGAGAAGACCTACGATCTCAATGAGCAGTTCCTGGCACGCGTGCTCGCCGCCGGCCTGCTCGTCCGCCGGGTGAACATCCGTCAGCTGATGCCGTTTCCCGGGACGCCGGCCCATGAAAAGAACACGCTCGGGAAGCACGACCGCCGGTTCCGGGCATTCAAGGAGCACGCGAGGCAGCAGTTCGATCTCCCGATGCTGAAGGAGGTCTTCCCCCCTGGAACCGTGCTCCGCGACGTGATCGTAGAAGTCTCCGGTGACCTCTCCTTCGGGCGGCAGATGGGTTCATACCCGATCCTTGCCGGCATCCCCCTGCGGCTCCCCCTCCGTTCGGTTCTCGATGTCGTTGTCGTGGACTGGGGCATGCGGTCCATTACCGCCCTTCCTGTACCGGTCCGGATCAACGAACTGCCGGCCTCTGCACTCAAGTGGCTGCCGGGAATCGGGAAGAAGAATGTCGCACGGATTATTGCAAAGAGGCCGTTTCCGACCCTCGCAGAATTTAGGAAAATCGCGGGGAGCACTCCTGTCGATCACCTGATCGCGTTCTGAAAACAAAAACGGTTCAGATATCCCTCAATTCGACGACCTTCAGGATATCTGTCCGGGTCACGATCCCGACGAGCGCCCCATTCTCGATGACGGGGACCCGCCCGATATCCTTTACCGACATGATCCGGAGGACGTCCGTCACCGGTGTCTCGGGGGTGACGGCGATCACGTCCCGGCTCATGACGTCCCGGACCTGCATCGCGTCCCGGTCGATGGGGGACCCTTTCTGGACATCGGCGACCGTGACCATCCCGATGAGCACGTTGTGTTCAACGACCGGGAATCCGAGGTGCTTTGTCGCGTACATCAGTTCGACGACTTTTGTGACCGGGAGCGTTGGCTCGACAGTCATAACCGGTTTCGACATCATGGTCCCGACCCGGATGTCCCGGAGGAGGACGCTGTACTTCACCGCCACCGTCTCCTGGCCGGCACCGATATAGATAAAGAACGCGATCAGGAGCAGCAGGGGGTTGAGATCGAGGATTCCGATGATCGCGAAGATGACCGCAAATCCTTTGCCGACATCTGCGGCGATCTTCGTGGCCCGGGGGAGCGGCATGCGCTGAGCGAGCCAGGCCCGGAACACCCGTCCGCCATCCATCGGAAATGCCGGCAGGAGGTTGAACGCGAAGAGGATGATATTCAGGAGGCCCAGGTACCCGAAGAGGAAGATGAAGACTCCCGCCATCGCCGGATCCCCGATGAACCGGGGGGTCACGTACACGAGCCCGCTGCTGATCAGGCCGACAACCAGGCTTGCAACAGGGCCGACGAGCGCCATAGGGAGCTCGGACCGGGGATCAGGGATACCCTCGTCCATCGACGCGATCCCACCGAAGATCAGGAGCGTGATGCTGTTGATCCGGATCCCGTTCCTGCGTGCGACCAGAGAGTGCGCGAGCTCGTGGATAAGGACCCCGGCAAAGAGGCCGAGTGCGACCGCTGCTCCCAGCAGATAGGGAAGGTACCCGGCAGCGAGGAGGGTCGTATCGACCTCCACCCCGTAGATCTGGCTGATGATTTGTATCGTCGGAACAATCTGGCTGCCGATAATCCAGGCAAAGAGCGGGATGATTAAAAGAAATGTATAATGGATTAGGATGGGAATGCCGAAAATACGCCCGATCCGAAACGATCCATCCATAAACAGGGATTATCTTTTTAACCATTCCGGTATATAGATTGAACTGATAAGGATGCAGACCCAGATTACCGAATTGTTCGGGCTTTTGATCTACACTGACAAGGGCATGTTTGTTGGCGAGGTCGAAGATGTCATCATCGATGTGGACAACAAGAAGATCGATTCCATTGTCGTCGGTAAGGTCAACGACCAGCTCGTGGACCTCAAGAACTTCAAGGGGCTCAAGATCCCCTACCGCATCATATCAGCCATCGACGACATTGTGCTGATCCGCCACCTGCCCGGCGCGTTCTCGGCCCAGTCCCAGACGATGGAATAAGGGTGAAGGCGGCCCATACCCGGATCACCCCGATCTTTTTTCCCAAAAATTCCCTGCCATGGAGAACCGCGAACTCTTTGCCGCGATCACAACCGTCCCGCCGGCATTTGTCCGTCTCGACGGCCGTGCCTTTCACCGGCTCGCGAAGTCGCTCCGGCTCAAAAAGCCATTCGATGACCGTTTCTCCCATGCCATGGCAGAAGTGTCGCGCCAGATCGTTGCAGACAGCGGGCTCTCACCGGTCTTCGCTTATACGTTCTCGGATGAGATCAGCCTGTACCTGGGCCGGGTCCCGTTCTCCGGCCGCATCGAGAAGATCGATTCGGTTGCGGCATCGTTCGCA
>JAKLEQ010000091.1 GCA_022711635.1 Methanoregula sp.
TCCTCGGCATTGCCGGCATGTTCTTCTCGGTCCCGATAACCCTGCTCGCCATGATCGTCTTCCAGTGCAGCGACGACCTGCGGGGCATCAACGCCCTTCTTGGTGCCGACAGCCTCTTCAGTGACGACCCTGTTGAGAAAAACCCGCCGGCCCCTGAGCCCTGACAGGGTGACTCTCAGGATCCCATGATATCCTTGTTTTTCCGGAGTATTCCTTCATGACCGCGGAGATGGAGGCGCGCCTCGAGGGTTTATCCCGGTATATCGTCACGACCCCTGCATGGACGCGGTCGTTCGCCCTCATCCTGCTGCTTTCCGCCTGTATCGAGGTCATGGTCATTGCAGGGAAGGGGGGAGAAGGAGGATATATCAGTCTCTTCCCGGTTGCGGCATACCTCCTCCCGGCGCTTGCAGCGCTTGCGCTGACGCCCCGATGTGCCCGTCTCTTCAAGGGGAACCTCACGTACGACTGGTCGGGGCTCACGGCGCTCATCGGACTTGTCCTCGAGATCTTCATCTCGCTCTCCCCACCCCTTGTATTCCGCGGCTCGTTTCCCTTCTTCTTTGCAAACGCGCTCGCGTTCATCTTCGCCTTCCGGATGCTGCTCCTTGCCGCGGTTGTCGACTTCCGGATCTCCCGCGTAATCGTCCCCGCACTCCTCCATTCAGGGCTTGCCATGGTCCTGGCATACCCCTACCTCGGGCTGGACTTCCTGCGCCTCTCTATCCTGCTCCACATCAGCTTTGCGATCGGCGTCCTCATCTTCATCCTTGTTATCGAGCGGCCGTTAAAGACGAATTTCAGGGTCGGGCCGCTCGAACTTGCCAATGCCTTCCTCGCACACCTCTCCGGCGGGAGCAGGAAACTCGACGAGTATTTCCGGAGCATCGGCGAGAGCGTGGTGGTCCCGCAGGTCTCTCTCTTTTTCGAACGAGAGGGAAAAGAGGAGATCATGGTCACCATCCCGAACGTGCACCCGGGTCCGCTCGGCGAGACCGGCGGGAGTGCGCTGCCAAAGACCCTGCACGGGATGCTCGGGAAAAATTCCCTGATCTTCCACGGCAGCGCCAACCATGATTTCAATCCTGTCGATGAGAGCGAAGTCGTGAGACTGGGGGGGATACTCGTCGCCGATCGCCCGGTCGCGTTTACGAATACAACCTGCACCCGCTCGGGCAGGTTCCGGTCCGGATCCGTCGATGTCCTCGCCCAGGCATTCGGGAACACCATCGTCATGGCAGCAACCCGTTCCCCCGAGGTGACGGAAGACCTGGATTTCTCGGTCGGTTTTGCCATCATGAAATCCGGGCTCCGGTACTTCGACAACGTCGGTTATGCCGATGCCCACAACTGCATGGATTCGATGGAGACCGGTGTTTCGCCGGCAACCGATCTTGCCATGGAGCATATCGCCGCGGCCGAGATGGCGCTTGCGGCGACGGCAGCGATGAAACGGGAAAAATTCCATGCAGGGTACGCGGAGAGGAAGGTCCCGTTTACGCGCCAGCAGGGATTTGGCGATCTCGGGGTGCAGGTGCTCGTCATCCGGACCAGCGGGCAGACGACCGCGTATGTCCTCTTCGACGGGAACAATATGCATGCCGGTGTACGGGACCGGATCCGCGAAAAGCTCCTCGCCGTTGTCGATGAGTGCGAGGTCCTTACCACCGACACCCACGTTGTCAACACCGTCTCGGGAAGGAACCAGGTGGGCCTCGCCGTTCCGCTGGAAAAATTTTATCCTTTTGTCGAGGAGGCTGTCTTCGACGCAATTACCGATATGGCCCCGGCCCGGTCGGAAGGGAAGACCACCGTTTGCCGGGGGGTCGTGGTCTTCGGGTCGCAGCGGATCTCCCAGATCGCATCGACGGTCAACGGGATGATGGGATTCCTCGTCCCCGTGGCAGCGGTCATCCTTGTCTTAGCGTTCCTGACAACTGCAATCGCATACAGGGTGCTGACGTACTGAGCCACAGGGGTCAGGCCCGGTTGCCGCCGGGCGCAGGCGATCCATTTTATCAAAACGGGCATGAAACGGGGAACCGGATTTTTTGATCCGCCACCCCATTTGGCGGACAGGAAGCCATGGGTGTGGTTTTGAAGTCTTCACCCGCGAACCGTCAGGACAAAAAAGAGCCGGTATCGGAGAAGGTAATCCCGTCAGGGCCAGGGTGCGGCGCCAGCCTGCGGCAGGAAAAAGGGAGGGTATTGGCTTATGCTGCAGCCTCTGCTTTCTTCGCCATGAAGGATGCAGCGATAGCGGAGATCCCTGCAAGGAGGAAGAATACGCCAGCAAGGATCGGAAGGAATCCGGCGAGCATCGGGTAAACGAGCAGCATGAGCCCGAAGAGGAGGCTGATGATACCCAGGATCCCGCTGCCGGCATCCTTTCCGCGGAAAGCCTGGGCAAGGAACGATGCCCCGATGAAGCAGGCAAGGAACCCGATGAACATCTCGGTGAAGATGAGGATAAAGACCGAGGCAAATACCGGTTTTAGGAGGATGACGGCCCCGGCGAGGATATTGATGGCAGCGAGGAAGAGTTTCCAGCCCATGTTGGTCCGGTCAATAATGAGGCTCCCGATCGAGAACAATCCCCCGATGAGCCACCATGCACCCATGAACGTGATCATCAGCACGGTTGTGATCCCGGGGGTAAGTAAGAACATCGCACCGACAATCAGGGTCAGGATTCCCCAGAGAAGGAGAACCCACCAGGGGAAGAGCCCTTCGGTGCAGAGGATTGTTCCATCCGTTTTGATTGCTTCTTCTGTCATGATAAACACCTACCGGGATGTGTACGCTGTGCTGGTGCTATAAAGGTTCTGAAATAGATTTTGTCCGGTCGTTATAACGCGGAATGGAGCCATTCCTGCGATATTCACCGGAAGGGATTGGCGGAAAAACGGGCCCTCATATTTTTTGCAAAAAGGGTGAGTGCCCCGGCACCCTGCCGGTCACCGGATCCCGGGATCAGCTGCCATTGCCGGCCCGGTTCCGGGTCTTCCGGCGCTTCCCGTCTCCTGCCACCTTTTTGCTCCGGAGAAGTTTGTGGTAGGCAATGGCAAACCGGTGCGCTTCATTACGGATCTCCTGCAGGTACCGGAGCGCGAGGCCTTTCGGATCGAGCCGGAGCGGCAGGATCTCGCCGGGGAGGTAGACCTCTTCCTCCTTTTTTGCCAGCGCCAGCACAGGAATTTCAAGGGAGAGCCCGGAGAGCGCGTCCCGGGCAGCAGAGAGCTGCCCTTTCCCCCCGTCAATGACGATAAGGTCAGGCAGCGCTGCCCCCTCTTCCCGCAGCCGGGAATACCTGCGCCGGACGACCTCTCCTATCGCCGCGAAGTCATCGATCCCCTCCACGGTCCGGATCCGGAACCTGCGGTAATTTTTCTTCTCCGGCTTCCCGCTGCGGAATTGTACCATGGACCCGACCATGGAGGTGCCGGAGAGGTGGGAGATGTCGAAGCACTCGATCGTATCGGGGAGTCTTTCAAGCCCGAGCGTCTCTTTCAGGTCGCCTGTCTTCAGGTTCCCGTTCAAAAAGACATGATCGATGTTGGCGAGCACGAGGTCGATGAGGTTTCTCTTGCTGCCGGCCTTTGGGACGGTCACGGTAACTGCTCTCCCCCTGCGCCCGGCGAGATAACCGTCAATGCCATCAGAATCTTCGCAGGGTTCCGGCAGAACCACCTCAGCCGGCGGGAGATGATCTGCATAGTACTGGACGAGGAACTCCTCGAGGAACCCGTCCCCGGCTTCAAAAGAGTACTCCTGCTTTCCGGTGAGCCTGCCCTGTTCGAACGAGAAGACCATAAGGTAAACATAATTCCCCGAACGCCGGTACGCGACCACGTCCTGGTCGGCTCTCCTCACCCTCTCCACCTGCTGGCGTTCCGGGAGCCGTTCGATCGCCCGGATCTGGTTCCGGATCGCGAGAGCACGCTCGAACTCCTGCCGCGATGAAAGGTCTTCCATCTCGGTTTTCAGCGACCGGACCAGTTCTGTTCCTTTTCCCTTGAGAAACGTCGCGGCATTATCCGCCTGCCTCTGGTATTCTTCAGCCGGAATGGCCCCGATACAGGGAGCACTGCAGCTCTTCAGGTGGTGCCGGAGGCATGCACGTTTCGGCAGCTTCCGGCAGGAACGCAACAGGAAGATCCGTTTTACCACCTTCAGAACTGCGTCGCGCTCGGCCGCAGAGACGAACGGCCCGAAATAGGACGCCCCCACTACCGTCTTCCGGGCGATACCGATGCGGGGGAACTCCTCTTTCGTCATCTCGATATAGGCGAACCGCTTTGCATCTTTCAGGTCGATATTGTACCGGGGCTGGTGCCGTTTGATCAGGTTGTTCTCGAGGAGCAGGGCCTCGGCTTCCGTCGTGGTGATAAGGAAATCGATCGCTGCGATCCGCGCGATCAGCTGTTCTGTCTTTACATCGTGACCGGTCTTCGTGAAATAACTCGCGACACGTTTCCTGAGATCCTTTGCCTTCCCCACATAGAGCACCGTCCCCGCCTCGTCAGAGAAGAGGTAGCAGCCGGGCTCATGAGGGAGATGCGAGTACTCGACCATCCTTACTTTATATCCTCGCCGCCCGGTCATTTAAGCGGTGGGGATCGGGTAACCGAAAACGGGCGATCCTATCATGGGGGAACGTTTTAAAAAACGCACCCCCGTCATGCCGGGCTCTGAATCCATCACCTGTATCTGTCTGGCCGGCAAATATTCCGGTACCTGGCGGGTTTTCCATGGATGGGGTCCGGTTTCGCAGGATGACACGCGATGAGGTGGAGATTGCCATCTCCTTCGCCGCGGCGGAAGGATGGAACCCGGGACGTTCAGATGCAGAATGTTTTTACCATACCGACCCGGATGGCTTTTTCTGCGCGGAATCCGGAGGTAAGGTTATCGGCACTATCTCGGTCGTCAACTACAGCCCTGATTTTGCGTTCGCCGGCCTCTTTGTTGTCGATCCCGCTTTCCGCGCACACGGGATCGGGATGCAGCTGTACCGGTTCGCACTGCGGCATGCCGGGGCACGTGTCGTGGGGGGCGACGGAGTTATTGCCATGGTGGAAAAGTACCGGAAGGACGGCGGGCTTTTCTTCCACCACAACAACGCACGGTACGCGGGGACGGGGGGCGGGCCGATGCCGCCGGATCTTGAGCCCGCGGAGGAGACCGGTTTTTCCGATCTCGCTGCTTTCGATGCGGAGCACTTCCCGGCACGGAGGGAAACATTCCTCCGAAACTGGATCGGCAGACCGGGGCATTTCGGCCTCGTAAAGCGGGATGGTGGAGGGGCGATTTGCGGTTTCGGCGTCCGGAGAGTCTGCCGGACTGGGTACAAGATCGGGCCGCTCTTTGCGCGGGACCGGACGGCTGCAGAACAGGTTCTTGACGGGCTCGTTGCCGGAATCCCCGGGGAAACGTTCTTCCTGGATATCCCCTGCACCAATGCCGGTGCCACCTCGCTGGTTGCCGGCCGTCACCTGCAGCCGGTCTTTTCCACAGCACGGCTCTATTCGAAGGAAAATCCGGCCCTTCCACCAATAGACGAAATCTACGGGATAACAACCTTCGAGCTCGGGTAAGGGATCAAAAAGGAAAAAATGACAAGCCCCGGCTTTTCGGCTGTTCCCAGGATTATCGGTACCGGGTCCTGTTCCCGTCCCGCCGGCCCCTGCCGGCCGGCCTGCGGGCACTTCCCGCATCGTTCCGGGTTTGCACAACCGGCATCCGGTTCTGGACGAGCCGGACGAGCGCGGCTGCGATCTCGATGGTAGTGTAATCGTCCGCCATGATCCGTTCGACAAGAGCCATCTCCGGGTCAAGGTCACCGGCATCCACCGTCCGTTTGATCTGGTCAACGAGACCTGCAGATGGCACTTCTTCTGCGGTAGGACCGGGCAGCACAGCAGGGGCTGGAGGAGCGATGGGCACAGATTTTCCCGCGGGTATGACAGGAGCGAACCTCTGGATCGCCCGCAACCGGTAAATCTCGTCGGGCCCGGCAAACGTGATCGCCCTCCCTTTCCTTCCCGCGCGTGCAGTCCGCCCGATCCGGTGGACATAGTACTCCACATCCTGCGGGACATCGTAGTTGATCACCAGGTCGACGTTCTGCACGTCGATCCCGCGGGCTGCGACATCCGATGCGACGAGCAGGTCGACGGATCCGGCGCGGAATCCTGCCATCACCCGGTCCCTCCGGCTCTGCTTCAGGTCACCGTGGAGGCCTTCCGCCCGGATCCCCCGTTCCCGGAGGCGCTTTGTGACCTGGTCGACCCGCCGCTTGGTGTTGCAGAAGATGAGCGTGAGTTTCGGATTGTACTGGTCGAGGATCCGGCCAAGAACATCCAGCTTGTC
>JAKLEQ010000092.1 GCA_022711635.1 Methanoregula sp.
TGGAGAACGCGGAGAGGTTGCCCATGAGGTCCCGGATGAAGTGCGTGTTCAGCACGCGCTCCGCGACATCGTCGGCATCGACCGCCCGGGTCCGCTCGGCGAGGGAGAGCTCCGCCTCGAGTTTGTCGAGCATGGACTTGAGCTGGGTGTAGGCCGACTCTCTCGGCCCCGCGGAGATGTCCGAGGTGTCGTGGGTGAAGAAGAACCCCTCCAGCTGGGCGGGCGTCCCGAGGCGGCGCTCGACCCGGTCGACCAGTTTCTCGATCTCCTTGGGCTTCCGGTAGGCAAGCCCGCCGAGGTAGACTTCGAGAGGGTATGACCGGCAGACATCCACGTTGAGGCTCTCCTTGTCGATCTCGGCGGGATCGATCCGGCTCGTCAGCACGAGCGGGGCGTCCATCGAGCCGCCCCGGTTCTCGGGAAGGAACGAGCGGGAGAAGTTGAGGAGCCCGTCGAGGAGGAGCATGATGCAGTCCTCGTCGCCGTCGCACTGCCCGGTGAAGATCCCGTTCGCCTGCAGCGTGTGGTCGGCATCAACGGTCAGGCAGTAGACCCGGTCGTCGGGTGCGGGCACGGTATCGGCGGCAACGATCCGGTCGGCAATCACCGCGGTGCCGAGAAGCACCGGCACGGCGTCCCCCACCTTCAGCTCCATCGCCCGAATCTTGCGGAGGTAGGCGACATCCCAGACCAGCATGGCATGGTCCGGCGTGACCGCGAGCTTCCGGCCTCCTTTTGTCAGGAAATGGATCAGGGTCTTTGGCGAGCGGTGGATCGAGACCGAGGTGATCTTCCGGAGCCGGATGGTCCCGCCGGTATCGACGGCGCGGGTGTAGTACGGCTGGACGGGGTCCGAGTAGTAGGTCCCGAGCCGGTCGATGCCCGGTCGGCTCACGTCGAAATTTTCCAGCACGAACTGGCGGATCGGGACGGACTTCCAGACCTTCCCGTCATAGACCTCGATTGTCGTGTCCCCGTGGAAACAGTTCCTGCGCTTGGCGGCATGGAAGAACGGGTGGGCGTAGCCGACGTTGGCGCTCGTGAACCCGACCATCCGGGCAAGCACCCCGGCGCTCGTGTGCGGCGCGAGCCCGATGACGAGGTGCCCGATGAGGTCGTCGCGGGTTTTGACGTTATAGAACGCGGGGAGTCCGTACACGGACTCCAGCAGCTCGTCGATGAACTTCGCGATCCGGATCAGGTATTCCGCGCAGGAGTCGGAGACGAGGATATCCTGCGGGCGGAGCTCGAGGACCTGCGACGGGTCGGTGAGGGGGTTCCCCTCGATGTCGCGCTCGTACCCGAGCGACCGAAGCCGTTCCACGGAAACCCCGACCTCGCGGGGCCGGATGTGGGTTAAGGGCAGGTCGATCATGTCGAACCGGGTCGTCCCGTCCTTGAAGACATAGACCTCCTGCCGGGCCCGGAGGATCCCCTTCTCCAGCGCCTCCACCGTCTTCTCCCGGGAGATGACGCCCTTGACGCCCTTGACGAGCGTGAGGCTGTCGGACTTCAGGTGGAGGCGCTCCATCACCTTCAGGTACTCGTCTTTGACGTTCACGGTCGTCTTCTGCTGGCAGACCGCCGGGGTGCCGCAGCGGGGACAGAGAGGCCGGTCCAGCTCGCACTTACATTTCGGGCAGGAATAGACCGGCACCGTGTGCCCGCCGCACTGGGGGCACCGGTTCTTGTAGGTCTCGGTCCCGCACCCCGTGCACCGGCGCCTCCCGACCTCGATCTCGATGACGCCGCCCTCTTTCTGGAAATCGATCCCGGCAAAATCGGCATCCGCCTCCTGCGTGTGGTTCGATGCCTCCTGGAACGAGCGCCGGGCTCCCCCGGATTCGCCCAGCGGGAAGAGGACGTGGGGCGGGGGCGACATCTTCCGGGGCTTCGACTTGCCGGGCCGCCCCATCCGTCCGCCGATCCGGGTCCCCGCCCGCGAACGGATCTTCAGCCCGGAGAGGTGCGCAACAAGCGCCAGCGGGTCGTCCTCCGGGGCACCGGCCACGCCCTGCCGCCTGCCGAGGTTCTCATCGAGACCGAGGCAGGCAATGAACGAACGGTATGCCGGGATGACGATCTCCTCCCCGCGGAGCGTGTGGGGGAGGAGGAGCTCTTCGAGCAGGTGTTTCACATCAGCCCCATTCGGGAGCACGAGCCCGTCCCCTGCAATCTTCCCGGTCGCGCTGACCGCGTCCGCAAGCCTCGCTATCTGCCCGCAGGTCAGGTCGTCCCAGAGCCACGTGTAGGCGGGATACAGGTATGCCCCGCCGCGGGCGAACGCGAGCGCCTCCTCCTCGTCCTTCGGCCGGCGCTTCCCGCCCTCGAGCAGCCACCACTCCTCGCAGTACACCGACGGGACGAGCGGGTGGTTGTTCTCCATGAATTCCCCGAACGAGATGAGGATCTCCCCGACATCGAGGATCCGGTCGACCTGCGCAAGGAGGCGTTTTGCCGTTGCCGCATCGTCGACCCGGAGCACGCTCCCGTCATTCAGCCGGACGGTCGGGCCATCGATGGAGTCGACCGGCACAACCCCGCAGGCTTTCCCGGGCCGTTCCGTCTTCATCTGGGTCCCCGTCGCAAGGAAGTCCCCGAGCAGGTGCATCGTCGCGGGGTTCAGCCCGGCCGCGGCAAATCCCGTGTTGCGCGACCGCCCGTACCGGAGCCGGAACCCCCCCTTCCGCATCGGGTACGAGAAGACCGGCCGCCCCCCGATCAGGTCGCGGAGGTACTTGTCGAGCGGCTTTATCACAAACGTCCCGTCCACGGTCTTCTGCTTGGAGAGCTTGTCCAGCCATTCCCAGCCGGGAATCTTCATCTTGTCGACGTTCTTCTGGACCTTTGCCACCTTGCTCGCGAGCCCTTCCGCAAGCACGAGCGCCATCCCGCCCCGGACCGTGTTGGTTTCCACGCGCTCGAGGTTCCGGTGCCCGGAGACCTCCTCCTGCTCGGTCGCTTCCCCGTCGATGCAGACCGGGCAGTTGGTAACGATGAGGGAGATCTCCTGGTCGCTCGGCAGGTACTGGAGGTTCATGATGCTGTTGTACTGCCGGATCTCCTCGATGTACCGCTCGACCTCCTCGTTGCGCGGGATATAACGGTTGATCCCAAGCGCCCGGCGCACGTAGTCCCCGACCAGCACCGAGAGCGCCTGCGCCGTCCCGCCCGCGCTCCGGATCGGACCCGCGTAGAAGATCTTCAGGTACTCGGTCCCGTCGTCGTTCTTCCCGAGCCCGATCTTCGCGATCCCTTCGGTCGGGGCCGACACGACGCCTTCGGTGAGGAGCGCCATTGCGGTTCGGATCGCGTGGTCGAGGATCTCCTCCCGGTTCGTCTCCCCGAACCGTTTCTGCACGAAGTCGTCGCCTATGCGAAGCGCCGCCTCCTCCCGGGACATTGTCGCCTCGAGTTCCCGGATGCGGACTGCCACGCCTTTGATCCCCAGCAGCGCCTCCACCCGGTCGGCAAGGTCGCTCGCGATCGGGATCTCGATGTCGGTCGACGGGTCGATACCTTTCGCACGCGCCTGCTTCGCGAGCGCAATCGCGGAATCGAGCCCTGCCCGTAACGTATTCTCGTACGCCTCCATCGCGGGCGATCGCACCAGCATACCGGTATGATGGTTTTCGAGGGAATTTATCTGTTCGTTTGTGGGATAAGGAAAGAACGTTGCCAGGGGTTGCGGGATACTCGATAATCCCGCGAACGATCCCTCCGGTACATTGCTTTCTAAAATTGCTTTCTAAAAATCCGGCCTTTCCGGATCCGGCTCTTACGGATGAACGATACTGTCATGCCTGCAAGGACCGGGTTTACGTTAACAACGAAAAATGAAAAAATTTTTGTCAATTTCCGATGATGATTTTCCCGAGGGGGTCACGGGGACACACCCCGTGGGCTGTTTCCGTAGTCATCGGACTGCGAAATCGAGAAGATGCAAAGCATCTTCGCTTCATTGAGTCCCGAAAGAACGAGATGCAAGAAGGTCTTCAGACCTTCGCTGCCTCGAAGAACCCTTCGGGTTCTTCTCCTTCTTCACGGTCCTTGCGGACCGTTCTGACCCTCCCTACGGGGTGCCGGAGACTCCTGCGGGAGGCGACAGCCTGAGTAAAATCAGAAGGATTCCCGGAAGAGAGGGGGTCATCCTCATGTCGATAGAAGTTCAAGCCCGCTCCTCAGTTCCCCGCTTTGCCTCCCCGACCATGGGCGAGAGCCCGTCCTCTCCCATCTGCCAGAGGGTGAGGGCGGCGCACGACCGGAGGATCTCGTCCGCATCGTTCAGGCGCATTGTGAGCGGCTCTACTGCAGGCTTCCCGATGCGGCAGAGCGCGAGCGAGATGGCGCCGCGCAGTTCGCGGTCGTCCGTCGCGAGTGCGCCGATGAGCGGTTCGACGGCCGGTTCGCCGAGTTCGCCGAGCGCTGCCGCCGCATAGCGCCGGAACTCCCGGTCCGGGTTTCGTGCCATTGCGTCGATGACGGGCTGGATGATGGCGGGGCCGGTCTTTGCGAGAGCAACGGCGAGATACCACCGCGCATCGTTCGCATCCGCCTTCTCAAGCGCCGCGATGAGCGGCACTACGGCACCTTCCCCATTCTCCGCAAGCTTCCGGATCGCGGCATGCCGGTCGTCCAGGGACGAAGCGTTCAGCTGTGCAATAAGTTCTTCAATCGTCTGTTCCGGTTCCATTGCTGCCAGCCTCAATCTCATTCCCCGCCGATGATCAATAAGTGTTTCGCTCCGCGGGGCGGATCGGAAAAGACCCGGTATTCAGACGGTGCATGACAGGATCGCAGCGGGGGAACGGCCGCTTTCGGAAACGAGGGTTCAGTAGCAACTCCGTTAAACGAACGCAACCGGAAGGTCCCGTAAAGGAATTTACACCGGAAGGACAGATACATACAGGACATTTCCCGGCTGAACGGGAGAGGGGTTCCATCCATGACTGATACGATGCTCGCGGTCAACTGCGGACTGTTCCTGATCCTGTGCATTGTCCTTGCTGCCCCGTTCCTGGTAAAAAAGGTGGAAGAGAACCTCGAAGCCTTTCTCTTTGCCTGCGGAGTCCTCTCCCTCACGCTCGCCGGGTTTGCAACCCTCGAAGGCGAGACCTTCGGGTGGAGCATCGCCATTGTCGAAGAGGCGCTCACGTCCCCGCTGGAAGCAACCACGCTCTTTGGCATCCCGGTCGGTATCGTCCAGATCGTCCTCCTCGTCGGGTTTATCATCTATTTCTGGCACAGGCCCATCCAGAATGGGATCGAATGGATCGTGGAGCATGTCTCCCTCCATTGGATCATCTTTCTCATGATCGTCGTCCTCGGGCTGCTCGCGAGCGTGATGTCCGCGATCCTCGCCGCGATCATCCTCGTCGAGATGGTCTGCGCCCTCCCCATCAACCGGGGCGAGAAGATCACCATCACGGTCGTCTCCTGCTTCTCCATCGGGCTCGGCGCGGCACTCACCCCCCTCGGCGAACCGCTCTCCACGATCGCAGTCTCCAAGCTCGCCGGGGAGCCGTACTATGCGGGGTTCGGCTACCTCGCCGACCTGCTGGGACTGTACCTTGTCCCCGGGGTCTTCGTGCTCGGGATCATGGGCGTTGTGCTCTATCAGCGCAGCGGGCTTCCCCGCGGGGAGCTCTCCTGCCGGCTCCAGCGCGATTCTATCCGGGAAGTCATCATCCGTGCCGCGAAGGTCTACCTCTTCATCATGGCGCTCGTCTTCCTCGGCGAGGGCTTCCGGCCGCTCATCATCCAGTTCGTTGTCGGGATCCCCTCTACTGCCCTGTACTGGGTGAACATGACCTCGGCCGTGCTTGACAACGCGACCCTCACCGCCGCAGAGATCAGCCCGCTTCTTACGGAAGAGCAGATAAAAAGCGCCCTGATGGGGCTCCTCATCTCCGGCGGGATGCTGATCCCCGGCAACATCCCCAACATCATCTCCGCGGGAAAGATCGGCATCACGAGCCGGGAGTGGGCGAAGGTCGGGCTCCCGCTCGGGTTTGCGCTGATGGTCGTGTACTTTATCGTGCTATTCGGGCCGGGATTTGTGGCGGGGCTTTAGTCTTTACCAATCTGCAACCCATTCAATGGAAAACCGGTTTCAAGTGCCGATGATATGTGATAGTCCCCGCCCAGTGCGCCGCCTCGTCGGAGCGCACGGCGGGCAGATCGGCTTATCCCAACGTTCTCATATCGGCCATTGTTTCAGTTGAAATGGAATTGAACGCGATAAGAGCATTCGTGTTGACACAGATTTCTGTTGATCTCGCGACGGGGGTTGCCGCAGTGGCGGGGGCGAAG
>JAKLEQ010000093.1 GCA_022711635.1 Methanoregula sp.
CACCGCAACACCGTACGAAAAATCCCTGTACTACCGGCAGATGAAACTCTCTGAGCTTACGAAGGACTGGAAGAATGCACCGACGAGCGTTGTGGACCACGGTGCAAACCCGGGTCTCATCTCCCACTTTGCGCGACAGGGTCTCCTCGATATCGCGAACCGGATGATCGAGGACGGTCTTGTTCCCGATCCCACGCGCATGAAGATGCTCATTAAGGAGCAGAGGTTCGGTGAGATCGCCATGGAGACCGGCGTTAAGGTCATCCACTGTTCCGAAAGGGACACCCAGATCTCGCGCGTGCCGAAACAGGTCGATGAGTTTGTCGGGACCTGGAGCATCGAAGGGCTGCGGGAGGAGGGAACCGCCCCTGCCGAGCTCGGGTGGGGGACGCACGAGAAAGAGATGCCGTACAACGCCTATATCCCGCCGGTCGGCCAGAAGAACCAGATCATCCTTGCCCAGATGGGGGTCAACACCTGGGTACGTTCGTTCGTGCCGCCGTACGAGATCGTCGGCATGGTGATCCGGCACGGCGAGGCGTTCGGGATCTCCGATCGCTGGACTGTCTGGAAGGACGGGAAGGCGATCTACCGCCCCACGGTCCACTATGCCTACATGCCCTGCGACGCGACGATTGCCTCCCTGCACGAGCTCCGCGGCAGGAACTACGAGCTCCAGCCCAAACTCAGGATCATGAACGACCGGGAGATAATCGGCGGGACCGACATGCTCGGCGCACTCCTGATGGGTCACCCCTACAAGTCATGGTGGACCGGGAGCATCCTCTCGATCGAGGATGCAAGCAAATTCGTCCCGGGACAGAACGCAACGACCATCCAGGTCGCCCTCGGTGTTGTCTCTGCCGTGATGTGGATGATCAAAAACCCGAAGAAGGGATTCTGCCTCCCGGACGACCTCCCCCACGAATTCGTCCTGAAGATCGCCAAACCCTACCTCGGAGAGTTCATCTCCGGCCCCGTGGACTGGACGCCGCTGAAGAACCGCGCAGTCTATTTCAAGGAGAGCCCCGAGTACGACTGCGACCCCGGCGATGTGTGGCAATTCAAAAACTTCTTATTCGTGGCGTGAATCTTCATGTAATGACAACGTGTACCGATGAACCGTCACCGGAAGGGGACGAGGCCGGCCCGTCCCATTTAGGTCAGACAAAGAAGAGAATGCTGCAGCGGCTTGTTGCAGAACACGGGACACCGATCTTCATTATCGATCACGAGAGGATCCGGAAGAACTACCGGGAATTCCGGGCCCTCATGCCAACCGTCCAGATCTACTACGCAGTGAAGGCGAACTCCAACCCGGCAATTGTAAAAACCCTCTACGATCTCGGGAGTTCGTTCGACGTTGCCTCCATGCCGGAGTTCATGATCGTCTGGGAAAACATCAAGGACATGCCCGAGAAAGAGCGGCAGGACTGGATCTGGGACAAGATCATCTATGCCAATACGATCAAGCCGATCGAGACGCTCGAGGCTCTCGACCAGTACAAACCTTTGGTCACGTTCGATAACTGTTTCGAACTGGAGAAGATCCGTACGCATGCCCCCCATGCCGGGCTCGTGCTGAGGCTCCGGGTCCCCAATACCGGTTCCATGGTCGAGCTCTCCTCGAAGTTCGGGGCCGATCCCGGGGAAGCAGTCGACCTCATCATCCAGGCGTTCTCGCTGGGACTCGTTGTCGAGGGGTTGAGTTTTCACGTCGGGAGCCAGTGCACGAACTTCGAGAACTACATCCAGGCGCTGGAGATATCCGCCAATATTATCCGGGAGGCAGAGTCCCGGACCGGTCGCCGGATCAAGATCCTCGACATCGGCGGGGGTTTCCCGGTCAAGTACCACGCCGGCGTCAGGTCAGTGAGGACGCTCGCCCGGAAACTGAATGCCGAGATAAAACGGTTATTCGCCCCGGACATTCAGATCCTCGCCGAACCCGGGCGTTTCCTCGTTGCGAATTCATGTATTCTCGTTGCAAAGGTCATCGGTAAAGCCTTCCGTGACGGAAAACCCTGCTATTATATCAACGACGGGGTGTACCACACGTACTCCGGCCAGGTATTCGACCACGTGAACTATCCGGTGCGGGCGTTCCGGGACGGCGAAAAACTGATTTCGGCGGTCTTTGGTCCGACCTGCGACGCCTTCGATACGATAACGCTCTCTGCGGAGCTTCCCGATCTCTGCATCGGAGATCTCGTCTATTCTGAGAATATGGGGGCATACACCATTGCCTCTTCGACATACTTCAATGGTTTTCCCCCGGCAAAAGTGGTCCACATCAACCGGTAGGTGCGGGGATATCCCCGGCACCTTCCTGCAGACCGTTCGTTCATGGTCTGGTGCGACGGATCAAACCTGCGCAGCGGGATATTCCCTGAGCCCGCCCTGCTGCGCTGCGTGCGGGTGCGACGAATACCATTGCGCTTTATCCAGGTAGATGGTTCTCCGGGCATCGCGGAAGTTGAATTTCTCGACGAGCAGGTCTTTCTCCTTTAAGACCTTGAGCGCGTACCGCACCGTGCGGGGCGAGAGATTCGAGGCCATGACAATGTCCTTGTGGGTCATTCCGCCGTACGAGCCGAGGAGTTCCTTTACCCTCCGTGACGAGGGGGGCAGATGGGGTAACGGTGTCATAGGCAAGGGGACGTGCGCTCCGTTCACGCGCATGTTGTCCCGCACCCCTCCGTAAGCCCTTTTGCCAGCTCTTCCTTTTCCGCAAGGATGTTCTCGAGCGCTCTGTTCAGGAACTCCTCGAAGGAGGTAAGTTTCCCCCAGCTCTCGAGGGTGTACCGTGCCGGAAGGTCGGGATCCGGGAAGATGAGGACATTTCCTTCCTGGTTCAGCCCCGAGACGTAGGTCTTTCCCCGGTGAACTTGGTGGAGCGTCTCGTCCTTTTTCGGAATCCGCGCCGTAACGACCCAGTAGAACCTGGAATCGTCCGCGGATACGTAGATCTCATGGTCCTGTTCGAATTTTTTCAGCATCTCGACGGTTTCTGCTTTCATGTCATCATCCTCCATGCCTCATTTCAGCACACATACTGCCTCAGGTACCCGTATCAGCAGGGCAGCACTCTCGGATACGGTGAAATCCAGGTACTCCCCCGCCGGCCCGTTAAACCCAATACTCATGTCGAGACCGATGGCAAGGGAGCAGTACTGCCGCCCCGACGCGAGAAGGATCCCTCCTTTTTTCAGGACAGGGGCTTTCACGATTCCATCGGTGACGATCGCCTTTGCATGGTCCAGCTCCGTCCCTTCGCCCTGCGGGTACCTTCGGAGGAGCAGGTTGTACTGCGCCGGTGCGAGAGCCATCGTGTACGGGCCGTGGAATCCCGCTTCGTCGAGCCGCGTAACCGCCTCAATGATCTGGTCTGCTGCTGCCCCTACCTTCTCCCATTTCGCCAGGGTCAGGGACCCGGTCCCATCGGCATTCATGAGACCCGGCATGTTCCCGATCCCCCGGAAGACAAGCTCGTCCTCTTTTTTCGCACACTCCATTGCGGCGGAGGCAACCGGGCCGCTGTCAAGAAAGACACCATCTCTCTCGAAAGCCGCAATATCCCTCTTCCCGAGCCGGAAGCTGCTCGTGAGCACGTTGAGGGGGATTACATTGCTTGCGTACGTGCATCCTTCAGCCTGAATGTCAGCGAGTGCGATCACTTTCTGGGCGAACCCGAGTGGTCCCTCGATGGGGAGCAGGCGCCGCCCGGAGAGCTGGCTCTTTGCCGCTTCGACCATGGTTTTTTCCAGCACATCCCAGGTTGTGCCCGTCAGCGGGGCATCATTCCGTCCAAGATAATCGTTCTCCATAATCTCCTCCGGTGTCATCTGAGGGAGCCGATGGTTGTTGCGTTCTTTGCCGCAGGTGCATCCGTCGGATCCCGTGCGGTCGTTTTTCCGGCAATATCATCGACCTCCCCGGCTCCCTTCGCAAGGAACCCGTCTTCATCCCCGGTCAGGATGGAGATCAGGCGGGCGAACTCCCCCGCGTGGACCCTCTCCTCGTTTGCGATGTCGACGAGTACCGCCTTTGCAAGCGGGTTCTCCGTGGCATCGGCATGTGCCATGTAGGTATGAACCGCTTCGTGTTCCGCGGCAAGGTCCAGGCGCAGGGCCCTGATGAGTTCGCTCTCTGTCAGCGTGCGATCCGGAACCTTCCCGCTGAACGGGTTTACAAATTCAGCCATGTAATTCTCCTTTTTCACAACAAACGGGGGAGACACCCCCTGCGAGGGGGCACCCACCGTTGTAATCCTGTCGATCTGGATAACCGTGCACTCTTTCCGGAAGGTTTGAAGCAGATGCCTGCCATTGATCCGGCACGCCCCGCCCCTCCTGCACGTCAGGGTATCAGAATGGTATTTAATAGGCTCTCGCTTAAAAGTCAAAATTTGAAACAAAAATTAAAAATAAGCTACCGGTTATGGGCACGAATCCCGTATCCCCGGTAAAATCTCGGATACTCCCAGGGCATCGCCATGCTTTTCAGCAGAAATGGGATTGACGAAGCGGGCACGTGCAGCCCCGGCAGTTCCGGAAATCTGTTTTTACATCGTGCAATGCGAGGGATGGATCCGGAGCCCGGCTCTCCTGCATGCAGCGTCCCTTACGCATGAGTCGCACACACCGCCGCCCCGAGCGCCGCCCAAACAGCATCGCGAGTTTCCGGCCAAAATATCCCCCGGATCGCCCTATCCGGCAGTCGGTCGCGCAGACGGGGCGGAATAATGCTCTCCGGCCTTCCTGTAGGTGTATGTTCCGGAAAGCCAGGGGTACGATGAATCAGTCCCGTCGTTTGCGGGGGCGGCCGTCACCATTATCTTATGCCCCCTATTCGCGGGCTTCGAAATATTTCAGGGCCCGGGGGGCGTGTTTTTTCACTTCATCGAAGAAGTATTTCACCAGATTTTTATCCGAATCCGTTACGGAACCGTTCAGGGTAACGATGAGCCAGTTCGGGAGATCCGGGTTTTTATCGAGGACATTCATGATGACGACGATTGCTTCGTCGACATCAACTTTCTTGTTCCAACGGTAGGGCATCTTCATTCACCTCTCTTTTTCACCTTTCTGCATCAGGCTGCTCTCTTCTTCACCGCAAGATCGTACACGATCCAATTGCGTTCCCATTCGGGGTTCTTTGTCTTCAGCATCGAAAGGACCGTACTCCTGATGTCCTTTGTCGTGATACCGTCCTGCGCAGCTCTTTCCACATCATGCGCCACGCTTCGCGCGATCTCCGGGGACGCCCCGGTCTTCAGCGCACTCACCACGATCTTCTCCGGGGTAAATGCTTCCCTCCGTCCGTCTCTCTTGATAACCTGCACCATTGTCTCCTCTTTCATACTCTTTCAGCCAGGATCGCCTCCGACCCCGCAGAGCCTTCAGAAATGATGTGCCCGGTCCGGGGAATCCCCGCCCGGCTTTATCATTTCCTTCCTTCACACGATCATTCAACGGGGATCTTCGTCTTTGGCACCTTTGTTGCCTTCTTCAGGTGCACTTCCAGGACACCGTTCCTGAACGAGGCGGTAGCCCCCTCTTCCGTGACCTCGTGGGGGAGCGGTACGATCCGGGTCATGGAGCCGAAACTCCGTTCCCGCAGGTAGTACCCTTCCTTCTCCTCCTTCTTCTCCTCCTTGCGCTCACAGGAGATCTCCAGTGCCTGCGGGCTGATCAGGTCCAGCACAATGTCCTTCTTCGCAATCCCCGGGATGATGTCTGCGGTCACAACGATCTCGTCATCGTGTTCAACAACATCGACCCTGAGATTTCCACGCAAGGAGGGCAGCATTTTAACCTTTTCTCCTGCGGCGGGCAGCAACGCGGTCTTCGCAGGTTCTACCATCTGCCGGAACAGGGAGTCTACGTATCCCCGCATATCCTCAAGTTCGTCAAAGATTGACCGGTAATACATCCTTTCCATACTTTCACCATCCTCTTCATTTCCCCGGAAAACAACACCCGTGGTACCGTAATGGTTTTTTGGTACCTGCCGTGGAGTCCGTCAGTTTCCGTGCGGTTTTCGGGATTCATGGCGGGGCAAGGTGCCGATATTCGCCGATACCGGATCTGCCGGCAAGCTTCTTTTGCAAAGGTCGGTTATTGGATCAGCGCCTCCCCGATCCGAGCAGCCTTTCGATCGGTA
>JAKLEQ010000094.1 GCA_022711635.1 Methanoregula sp.
CGGTGTGAAGGATGCCTGACTACGTCTTCCTGCCGATGTGGTTCAAAAGACCGGAGATGGAGATCCTGCTCTCCGGTTCCAGCGCGGAGAATGTCTCCTGCATGAATGCCTCGAACGTCTCAAAGGCTTCGTTGGGGAGATAGACATCGTAGATCCGGTTGATCTCGTCGTGCCGGAGCTCGATATCGTTGCAGAATGCCGTCCCGTGAAAGTGGTGGCACCCGATCGCCTCGATGATGTCGTGGGTGAGGTTTGCACCCGTGGAGACGAGCACGTCGATATGCCCGTCGCGGATCAGGTCGGAAACGATCCCGCCCATGCCGGCCGGGACCATTGCGCCCGCCAGCCCGAAGAATTTTGTTGTCGACGTATCCGAGAGCATCCGCTCGCAGATATCAGCTGCCTTTGCAAGGGCGCCGCCGTTGTAGGCCCCTGCCTTCCCCATCGCCCGGACAAGTTCGTCAACCGTCATGCCGGGCGAAACATGCAGCTGGGTGACCGGCTCATCGCAATGTTGCGGTATTGCACATTCCCCCTTATGTTGCAGGAATTGTTGGCTGCCAATGAAGATAACCCTGTGTCACCCTGCCCCCCCGGCATGCAGGGGCATGACCTCGCGCCCGGGTGCCATCGTACGCCATACCAATCCCTGGCGCAGACTATCCGGGCCGGCCCAGTCTCAGTCACCGGTCCTCAAGAGACGCCATGCCCCGGACGGTACCGTGATCTCGAACCGGGCCCCTTTCTCCGGCTCCCCGGTCTCGCGGATCGTGATCCCGGTAAGAGCGAGGATCTCCCGTACGAGGAACATACCGAGCCCGGTATGCCGCCCGAAGCCCCGCTCGAAGATGCGCTCCTTCTCGTTTTCCGCAACGCCGACGCCATTGTCCTCCCAGACGACGATGAGATCGCTATCGCCTGGATGTGAAGTCACGCGGATCGTGGTGACATGCTCGCCATGACGGACTGCATTGTCGAGCAGGTTAAAAAATACCTTCTCCAGCATCGGATCGGCATAGACGGAAATCCCCTGCAGCTCTGCAGTGAAGGTGATCGAGGAAGGGACGTGCGACCGGGGCATCGCTTCATCAAGGCTGATCCACTTCGGCTCCTGCGTCCCGAGGTCCTGGTACACCTTGGTAAACTCCATCTGCGACCGGACGACCTTGGTGTTGTCCTCGATCTTCTTCAGGAGTTCTGTAACCGCCTGGTCGGTACATTTCATGTCGGCAATATTGAGGTAGCCCAGGATCACCGAGATCTTGTTGAGCGTATCGTGCCGGGTGATGCTTCCGAGAAGGTTGAGCTGCTTGTTTGCGCGGGAGAGCGCCTTTTCGGCTTGTATCTGTTCGGTGATGTCCTGGTTCGCGCCACGGGTCTTGATGACTTTTCCGTTTCCATCGAGGATAACTCCGATCCGCACAAGGATATGGCGGACTGCCCCGTCCCGCCGAATAATCCGGTGTTCTGCCTGTGCTGTAAACCCGGGATCGGTTGCGTTCAGCGCTTTCCCGATCTCTACCCCAACGAGATGCCGATCCTCAGGGTAGATAAATTCCTGCGCGTAGGTCTCCGGGGACATCTGCATGCCGCCTTCGCGCTCTGCCGAAGTTCCATAGAGTGCATAGAAACGGTCGTTGAAGGTAAACAGGTTGGTCGCAACATCGTATTCCCAGTCTGCAAGGTGCGCAATGTCCATCGCTTCGGAAAGCTGGTGCCGGCTCTGCCGGAGTGCCTCTTCGGATCGCATACGTTCCGTGATGTCGATTGCCACCCCGCGGAATCCAACCACGTCACCGATCTCATTAACCTGTCGGACAGAGCGGATTTCTATTGCCAGGTCACGCCCATCTTTGTCGCGTGCCGGAACCACGATAGGGGGGAGCGGATCCACCGCGGCGAAATGTTTCGCAAGTGCCTTCAGGACCGCCGGCCGGGCGTCTTCCCGCACCAGATCGGTAATCTGCTTCCCGATCAGTTCATCCGGCGCATACCCCATGATCTCCCTGACAACGGGACTGATGTACCGGAAGATGCCGCGGGGATCGATATCCCAGATCATATCCGGCGAAGTCTCGACGATAGACCGGAACTTCTTCTCACTCTCCCGAAGTGCCTCCTCGACTTTTTTACGGTCGGTGATATCGATGGCAACTCCCCGCAGCCGGCCCCCCTCGCCCGGCGGGCCGGTCAGGGACGGGCGGATCTCGAGGACTACGTCATGCCCGTCGCGGTGACATGCGGGAATTTCAAAAGACGCGGGCATTCTTCCCGGTTCAATAACCTGCGCGAAAGCCCGTCCGGCAACCGGCCTGTTTTCCTCAGAGACCAGGTCAAGAATCGATTTACCAATGACTTCTTCCGGCGTATAACCAAGAATCACAGTGACCGTGGGACTTATATACCGGAAATGCCCTTTCAGGTCTACCTCCCAGATAAGGTTCGGGGATGTTTCGACGATAGACCGGAACCTCTCCTCGCTCTCGCGGAGCGCCTCTTCGGCCCTTTTGCGCGCCGTAACGTCCCGGATGGAACCGGCAATAGCAATGATGGTCCCGTCAGCGTCGCGGATCGCCGTTGCGTTGGTGCTGTGCCAGTGCAGGGTGCCGTCCCCCTGCCGGATACGGTATTCGCCCACCTGCCGCGCCACTTTGCCACTCAGCACTTCCTGCAGGAGCCGGCGGCAGCCAGGGAGGTCCTCCGCAACGACGAGCGTCTCAAAGCTCCCTCCGAGGATATCAGTGGTATCGTGCCCGGTAATCCCTGCCCATTTGGGGGAGATGTAGGTCAGGATCCCTTCCGGTGTCGCGGAGTACAGGATATCGCTCGAGACATCCACGAACGACCGGAACCGGTCCTCGCTTTCGTGGAGGGTCCGTTCCATGCGCATACGCTCGATCTCTGCGGCAGCTTTCACCGCGATGATGTCCATGATCTCCCGCACCGTGGGTGACAGGTGGAGCGGGCTCCGGGACATAATGCAGAGGATCCCCATGACACTGCCTTGGGAATTCCGCAGCGGTGTGCCGGCATACCCCCGGATATTCAGCTCCGCGAGATCCCGGCTCTTCGGGAAGAGGCGGACGGCATCATCCGGGTATTCGCAGTATCCCCTCTCCGCGACATTCTCGCAGGGAGTCCCTTCAAGGGTATACGTAAAGCCGGTAATATTCTTCCCGTCAAGGATCATGGAGAGGACATCAACTTTCTGCCGGTCCGGCTCTATCTCCCCGACCATGACACAGTTTGCAGAAAGCCAGGAACTGAGGTTTTCGGCAATCTTTTGGAGCGAGTCACTTCCTGTCGTCCCCACCATACTGCCGACCATGGCCTTCAGCGCGTCTTCCGAATCCTTCTGATCCGTGATGTCCTCGACACTTGAGAGGATGAAGGGCCGGTCGCCCATCCGGATGATACCGGAGGTGAACCGGCAGACCTGGATCTCGCCGGTTTTCCTCCGGCACCGGATCTCCATCCCGCGGACCGCCTGTTCCTTTTTAAGAACCGATACGAAGCGCTCATGGTCCGATGGATCCGAAAACAACGCCAGATCCCCGACCGTCCTGCCGATCACTTCGTCCCGGGTATACCCTGAGCTTTGGAGGAATGTTTCATTGACATCGACGATCGTTCCGTCACCCGTGGACACGAGCGTGAGCGCGACCGGGCTGCTGTTGAAGATGGAGGAGAACTTCGCCTCCGACTCCCGCAGTGCGTCATCGGCACGCTTCTTTTCCGTGATGTCCCGCATCGAGACCTGCACTCCTTCGAGAACGCCGTCATGCAGGACCGGTACCGCGTGCAGGCTGACATAGACCGGGGTTAAGTCTTTCCTGCTGACCGTCAGCTCGACATTCTCGACCAGCTGCCCGCCCATCGTAGCCTCTACCGCCCTCATGAGGCCGGGACCCGTCTTCTGGAAGATCGTTGCCAGGGCAAATTCGGGGGACTTTCCGACGAGCTCCTCCGGTGCGAACCCGAGGATCGACCGGACCGACGGGGAGACATACTCCGGGCTCATCGATCTGTTCAGGACGAGGATCAGGTCGGATGACCGCTCCGCCATACCGCGGAACCGCTCCTCGCTCTCGCCGAGTGCCTGCTCCACGCGCTTCTGTTCGGTGATGTCCTCGTCGACGCCGCCGTACCCGGTAAATGTCCCGTCGTCGGCAAAAACCGGTGTGCCGCTCGTCTTTAAGAGGACCGGCCTGCCGTCTTTGTGCCGGTTGAGGTTGATGAAGTCCCGGAACGGGTCGCGTCTCTTAAACGCGGCGAGGGCAATCTCCTTCAGTTCCTCCCCGACAGAAGGATCGAACAGGTCGTAGAAGTGCATCTTCCCGACAACCTCGTCCGGCCGGTATCCCAGGATGGCCTCGATGGCAGGGCTCGAGTACCGGTAGAGCCCGTCCGGGTCCATCTCCCAGATCCAGGACCCGGCATTCTGTGTCACCGCGAGGAACCGGCGTTCGCTGTTCCGGAGTTCCTGTTCGGCCTCCTTCTGCGCCGTTATGTCCGTGACGATCCCTTCGATGGCGACGGGGTCTCCGGTCCCGCTTCTGACCAGCACATTTCTCTGGTTGACCCAGCGGGTTCTCCCGGCACGGTCGATGATCTGGTATTCGTACGTTGCCGGAACATCTCCCTCGAGGAGGGCGGTGAACTGCTGCCGGAGATACTCCCGCCAGCCGGGGTGGATCAACCGGGTAATGAGCATGGGGTCCGCATAGAACTCTTCCGGCGTATACCCTGTCAGGGGAGACGATGCCGGGCTGACATACTCGTAATTCCCTTCCGGCAGTGACATCCGGTAGATCATGTCCGGTGCCTTCTCCGCGAGCCGGCGGAACTTCTCTTCGCTCTCGCGCAGGGCCTCCTCGGTCCTCTTCATATCCGTAATGTCCTCGTACATCCCGAGCACGCCGATGATATCGCCCGCGAGGTTACGGAGGGGGATCTTGGAGGTCCGCAGCCATGCCCGGCTGCCGTCCGGCCGAATCTGGGGCTCTTCGAAAGCGATCCGGGGGACGCCGCTCTCCATCACCGTGCGGTCGTCTGCCCGGAAGCGTTCCGCGAGATCCCGCGAGGAGTGATCGAAATCGGTCTTGCCGACAATATCAGAAGGATTCTCAAAACCAACGTCCCTGGCGAAAGGCCGGTTGCATCCAAGAAAGGCAAGGTTCCGGTCCTTCCAGAAGATCCGCTGGGGGATGTTGTCGAGAACGGCCTGGAGCATCTGCCGGGAACTGAAAAGAGCCTCATCGGATGTTTTCTGGCCGGTGATGTCGCGGAAGTACCAGATCCTCCCGTAATATTTCCCTCCCTCACCGATCATCGGCAGGGAATATCTCTCGATGATCCTCCCGTCCTTTAATGCGATCTCCTCAAAGCTCTTCTCCTCAGGGTGACGGTAGAGATGCCTGACGCGGGAGAGGAACTCATCAGGATCCGCAACCTGGTCTGTTACGTACTCCAGCAGCGGGTCGTCATTATCGGACGTGAGAAGGCCATCCGGTATTGTCCAGATCCTGACGAACCGCTGGTTAACGTTGAGGATCTTCCTGTTCCCGTCCACGACCAGGATCCCGTCCGGTGAAGTTCCCTGCTGGGTTAAGAGAATCGCGTTCTTGAGGCTGATCTCTTCCTCGGCCTGCTTCTGTGCTGTGATATCTTGTCCGACAACCTGGTACTCGGAGGGTTTTCCGTCCGGATCGAGAATGGGGAGGATCGACCACCGTTGCCAGTATACCCTGCCGTCTTTGCCGCTGATCTTCCGCTCGATCTCCTGGGCCGGTCTTTCGGATGTAAGCGATCCGATGAGGTGCTCGCCGTCATGGTAACCCGCCTCGCGGATGATCGCAAACACATTCTGTCCTTCGATCGTATCCAGCCCGAGAACAGGCCGGAAATACCTCCGGTATGCCTCGTTCGTGAACGTGATTGTTCCGTCAGGAGAGAACCGGCAGATCAGGTCCGCCTGTTCGTTCACGACTGACCGGTAGCGTTCCTCGCTCTTCCTCAGCTCCTCCTCAGCGAGTTTCCGTTCGGTGATATCGACCGCCTGCGAGAAGAGCAGGTCTTTTTCCCCGACCCTGATACACTGGCCGAAGAAGTCCAATGTGCGGATCTCTCCGGACTT
>JAKLEQ010000095.1 GCA_022711635.1 Methanoregula sp.
AACCGACGCCTTATAAATCCCGGTACATTCAAATGTACTGGCAATGAGCCTGTTTCCCAAAAAGAATTTCATCTGGGCTTTCGACTCTATCGCACCATCCCGGTACCTGCTCAAGGTCCGCCAGATGATGGTGCTCGATGCCGTCCCCGGTTACGATATTGCAACACGGGGAAGGATCCCCCATTACGGCTGTACCGGACGCAAGGAGTTCACCCGGTCGTTAAAACGGATCCGGTACGAGACCGATCTTTTAATCGAGGACATCGAAGCGTACCATATCTTCATGGCAGCAAAGGCAACCCAGAAGGTTCCCGGAGACATCGCCGAGGTCGGCGTGTACCGGGGCGGCTCCGCGAAGATCATCTGTGCGGCAAAGGGGGACCGGCACCTCCACCTCTTTGATACGTTCGAAGGGCTGCCGAAAGTGGACGAGATCGACGAGGTCTGGCCGTTCTACGAGGGCAAGTTCGCTGCCTCCTTCGAGGAAGTGAAAGAGTACCTTGCCGATGAGGCCAATGTCTTTTTCTATAAGGGGATCTTCCCGGAAACGGCGGGACCTGTCGCGGACAAGCGGTTCTCGCTCGTCAATCTCGACGTGGACACCTACGAGAGTACGAAACAGTGCCTTGCCTTCTTCTACCCGCGGATGAACCGCGGCGGAATTGTCATCTCGCACGATTACCTCACGGCGCCCGGTGTCATGAAGGCCTTCGATGAATTCTTTGCCGACAAACCGGAGCCGGTCATCGAGACAGCAGCGTCCCAGTGCTTTGTCGTGAAGGTATAAGATAAAAGAAGATAGTTCTCTGTTTTTTTTTATTTTCTTTCGGGTTTCCTCAGTCATTGATGACGAGGATGCCGAAGAGGAGCAGGCAGAGCCCGGCGAGGAGGACTACAAGCCCGATCAGGCCCTTGACTGCGGCGATCACTTCCGGGAGAAATACCCAGATCGCCCAGAGTCCTGCAGCACAGAGCACAAGCCCGATGATGAGCGCTACTAAACCTGTCTTGTCCATAAATTTCCAACCTCCCGTTGAATAGTTTTCATAACCTTCTGCATTGGTGCCTATAAGTTTTTAGGTTTTGGCGTTACGGGGATCCTGCCGCTTTTTTCCGCCAGGTCTTCCAGGGATACGGCACGAGAGCCATCAGGATGATGGCGATGACGATCGGGACCGGGACCGTGCCGAGCGCCGTCGCGAGAGAGTAGTGATCGGCCACGAAACCATTGACCGCGACCCCCAGTCCTCCGGCACCGATGGCAAGGCCGAGCATCATGCCGGATGCGAGGCCGATATTGCCCGGCATCAGTTCGTGCCCCATCGCGACTGCGACCGCGAATGTCGACCAGAGACAGAACCCGAAGATAAGTACGGCAATGATGGAAAGGATCCCGGAGCTCGTCAGAAAGAGGTAGAACGCCGGCGCTGCCCCTGCAAGCCCGAGGATGAGGAACTCCTTCCTCCCGATCCTGTCCGATATCCGTCCCCCGACGGCCTGCCCGATGACGCCGGCAAGGAGCATCAGCGTTGTGACTGCGGTTGCAGCAACGAGACTGAACCCTTGCGAAACGAGATACAGGGGGATATAGGTCATCGCCGCGAAGATCGCCCAGGCCCGGAAGATGGAGGCCGCAAGGAGGATGGCGAACGGGCGCATTGATTCCGTCCGTGCGGTTTTTTCCGGCGCGGTGCGGTTGTTGCAGGATACAGCAATCCCGGAAGGGAGCAGGAACCGGAGCGCAACGACCATGGCAATGGCAGGGATGCAGAGGAAGATGAGCCCGGGCAGGCCGAACCACCAGACGAGGATCCCGGTGAGCACCGGGCCTATCGCGTACCCGAGATTGCCGCCGACCACGAAATACGAGGTGATCCTGCCCCGGTTCTCTGACGTACAGAGCCGGCTGACAAGACTGAGGGCGGTCGGGTGGAAGCAGGCATGGCCGAGTGCTGCAAGGACCGCGAATGCCATAATCATGGAATAATCATGGGCAATGCCGATCAGCGAGACGAAGACCGCGGATACGAGCAGGCTGATACCGACGCTGATGGAGAATCCCTTCGCGTCGGAAAGCCACCCGATGATCGGCTGGGTGAAGGACGAGGTGATGTTATATGCGGTGATGAGGAGGCCGGCAGCAAAGTACGAGTACCCGTCAACGGAGACCAGCAGGGGCAGGATGGCGGGGAGCACCGGCATGTAGATGTCCGTAACAAGGTGGGCCGCGGCAAGGCCGGCAATCGGGCTTGCGGTTTCTTGTCCGGTCATGGGTTCCGTGTCAGTCGTAGGATCTCAACCCCGATCTCCAGCACATCGCGGGTATGGAAGGAGAATGTGCGGCGAAGAGAGAGCTTTGTGCCAACCGTTTCGGAAATCGTCGCCTTTCCAGCCGTGTAGGTCTGAATAAATTGGCACGATCCCGCATTAAAGATGCCGTAGATGACCGGGGCGGCCGCAAGGGCACAGTCGATAAAAGGCCGGTCTGCGTGGACATTCTGCGCTCCGAAGGGAGGGTTCATCACGACCGTGTCCTTCTTCCCGATGGAACTGCAGACTTCCGGTTCCCGTATGTCTGCGACAATAAAATCGACATCGACGTCAATGAGGTCAGCGTTCGCCCGTGCGACACCTGCAGCATGGGCATCGATCTCAACGCCGACAACATCCACTGCTCCCAGCAGGGCCGCACCGATAGCGAGTATCCCGGTCCCGCTCCCGAGATCGCAGATCGCCTTTCCCCCGATATCCCCTTTCATTGCAGCATGGAAGAGGAGCCGGGCGGCGAGGGGGGCGGGCGTGACGTACTGCTCGAGAGCAGCGTCCGGATTTGAAAACCCCTCAAGGCGCTGCAGGGCCATCTCCAGCTGCTTCAGCTTCATAGGATCTCATCAACTTCGTAACTGTCCCATTCCCGGACGCCGCAGAGGATCTCGAACTCCTGCGGGGTGAGGACCGGGACCGGGAACCGTTTCTGGTCATCGTACGAGAGGCGGGGGCAGGCCGTGTTGACGTATGCGGGAAGACCGAGGTTGAGCAGCTCGTCCGGGGAGACTTCCCGCATCTGCACGATCACGGCCCCGGGGTGGAGAGATACGAGTTTTCTCGCGAGATCCATCCTCTGCTGGCCGGTCTTTGACGAGACGATGATGCCGATGGTCTCCGCTTTTTTCGCCCGTTCGATGAGCCCAAACCGTTGCCGGAGCAGTCTCTCCCCGCTTACTTCTGATGCCTCGCCGCTGAGGGGATCGAGAGCAATCACCCGTTTTCCGGTCGCGAGTGCTACCCCGGTAGCGTGAAAGAGCCCGGTCGCGACAACAAGGATCTCGTCCGCTCTTACGTTCCGGGCTGCAGCGTAACTGCAGCCGAGCACCTGCCCCGGAAGCGGCGTCCGCCCCGTGCCTTCTGCGACAGCGACGCGGATCCCTGTTCCGGAGAGCACACGCTCCATTTCGGGAACAAGGTGAGCGTGCTGCACCGTTGTAACGAGGCCGGTGACCGGTCCTTTCAGGAGCGGCAGGGCGTTTTTCAGGACGGAGAGATCGAAGTCAACCCGGTACGGCAGGAAGATGACGTCCTTCCGGGGATCGACCGGGGCGTGCCCGATGTGGACCAGCACATCCGCCGACGCGAGGGTATCGAGTGCAAGGTCGCAGGCACCATAACAGGGATCCCCGCTGACAATCACGTCGAACCCGGCTGACCTGAGCGCGGTGCAGAGGGCCATAACCTTTCGTTTCAGGCCTTCCGGTGCCTGGACGGCGATCCTCTTCGCCTTCCTTTCTTTAAGTTCTCTGATGAGTTCAGAGATATCGTTCAATAACGTACACCTTTTTCTGCACTTCGATCTTCACGAGAGCCTTGTACGGGCGGCCGATATCCGGGTCCCCGCGCTGGATGGCGAAACAGACGTCCTTCACTTCGGCACCGGCGATCTCCAGGGCTTTTAAAAGGGCCCGCATCGTGCCCCCCGTGCTGACGACGTCGTCGACGATGACGACCCGGTCTCCTTTGCTGATGCCGTTGAGGTAGAGTTCTCCCTTCGAGTATCCCGTGGTCTGGTGCACGGCGACCTCCCCCGGGAGCTTGTACGGCCGTTTCCGCATGATGGTCATCGGGATGTCGGTCATCGTGGAGAGGACCGAGCCGATATGGATGCCCATCGCTTCGACAACGACGATCTTGTCGACACCGTTGAGGTCGAGGACCTTGAGCATCCCGTTGCAGACCTCGCGCAGAAGGGCGGGATCGACAATGGGCACCCCGTCGGTGATCGGGTGGATGAAGTAGGCGTAGTCTCCCCGCTGTACCATCGGGCAGGTCTCGAGTGAATGAACGAGTCGGTCAAGCATGGATCTCACCAATATCGGACAAGAATTCTTCAATCTGTTCGCCGTGGACGTGGGGCATGCAGACGAGCCGCAGGTGTCCCTGGCGGGTCCAGGAGACCTTCCAGCGGTCCGGTACCTTCGTGCACGCGAACGTGGCGACATTTACATCCGGCGTCGCCGCCCGCAGGATCCCCAGCGTCTCCATCCCGTCGATGAGCCGGTGCGTGTTCTTCATGCATCCGCGGACGATTGATCTCATGCCGGAGATCCCGAGGTAATCGAGGACCGCGAGGGCTGCGGCGACGGGGGCGCCGGGCCGGGTTCCTGCGAGGGTAAACTCCTGTTTTACCGTCAGGTACGGCGTGTCAACATTCAGGATGCTGAGGAGGTCGGGATCGCGTGTCAGGAGGCAGCCGCAGGGGATCGTCGAAAGGCCCATCTTGTGCGGGTCCACGGCGATGGTTGTCACCCCGGGAAGCGAGAAGTCGAAAGGGACTGGGTTTTCGAGGAAGGGTATGACCATGCCGCCGAAAGCGGCATCGACATGGAAGAAGATCCTGTTCTCTTCTGCGATTTGGGAGAGAGTCCGGATCGGGTCCACCATCCCGTACTCGGTCGTCCCGGCGATCCCGACAATGCAGATGGTACTGGCGTCGATCTTTGCAGAAGCGTCGGAAGCGTCCATCCGCCGCGAGGAATCCATATTCACCGTCCGCATCTCGAGGTTCAGGATGTCGCAGGCTTTCCGAAACGAGAAATGGGCAGATTCCGGGACGATGACATTCGGCGACCGGATCTCCCGACGCTGGTCCCGGGCGAGCCGGAGCGCCTGGAGGTTGGACTCGGTGCCGCCCGATGTCGCGTAACCGCCGGCCGATGGCAGGTGGAAGAGCGCCCCGATACGTTCGATGAGGAGCCGCTCCAGCCGTGCAGTTCCCGGAAAGAGGCCCGGGTCCCCGAGATTCGTCTCGAGAAAGAGCTCGTGTGCCCGCTGTGCCACGGGGTGGGGCAGCGTGCACATGGAGCTCAGGATGTACCGGGGGTCGAGATCGGATCGCCGTGCGTCCTGTAAAAAAGAGAAGAGTTCGTCTTCCGTTCTGCCGTCACTCAGCATTCCGGTTTCTCGCCGCTTCGAGGATGATACGTTTCTCGGTCTTTGCCACGGTCTCGCGGATCTTGGGGATCGCGTCGATGTTTGCAGAGACGCTCGCGATCCCATGCTCGACCAGCCACTCGACCATCTTCGGGTCCGACCCCGCCTGCCCGCAGATAGAACATTCGACCCCGTACTCCCTGCAGGACTGGATGGCGTCGTGGATCAGGTGCAGGACCGCGGGGTGTTTGGGCTGGTACATGGTCGCGACATTTTCGTTGTTCCGGTCGATCGCGAGCGTGTACTGGATGAGGTCGTTGGTGCCGAAGGAGGCGAACTTGATCCCGCATTCCAGGAAGTCCTCGATCAGGATCGCACTGCTGGGGATCTCGATCATGATGCCGAGCGTTGCGTTCTCAACATCGACACCCCAGCCCCGCATCATCTCCCGGGCCCTGAGGAACTGGTCGGGGTGGGAGACCATGGGGAACATGATCCCGAGGTTCTCGTAGCCCTCC
>JAKLEQ010000096.1 GCA_022711635.1 Methanoregula sp.
AGATATCCTCCCATGCGGCGCTTTTGAAGGAGAACTCTTCCTGGACCGGCGGCTGGTGGGCCCGGATCTCGGCGCCGGAGATGAGCGGCAGCCTGAGGAGGTCCTCGTGCGTCCGGATCGATGCGGGATCGGTCCGGTGATCGGCGAACCACTTCCGGTAGAACGGGGAGTGGTCGTTTGCGTATTTGACCGTGTATCGCGTCCTCTCATCGATCAGTTCGTCGAGAGCGTCACGTTCCATCGTCTCGACCGGTTCGCGGTAATATCTTCCTCTGTCCATCGGATCAGCCCCCGGTTCCCGTCACAACGGAACCGATGCGGTTGTTCTCCATAGACACCCTCGCCTCCGGTGTACATAACCGTTGGCATGCTGCAGGCTCCCCAATTTTTTAAAAGAAGAATATATCTGCAGCAACCGCGATCCCTGCCATCGCGATCCCGGCGGCCGCGAGCGGAAGGGTGTAGTTCTTCACGACTCCCGCAACATCATCGCCGGTCGCCCGCTGGACGAGCCAGAAGTACGGGTCGGTGACGTAGCTGACGATGCAGGCCCCCCCCGATATGAGCAGGATGAGCGGAATGGGATGGATTGTCGCGGCGATCCCGGTCCCCGCGATGATCTCGCCGGTGATGACCGCAGTCACCACCCGGGATCCCTGTGCCGTCTGGACGAGCACCGCGAGGAGGAACGGGACGAGGATGACGGGAAGGAAGGGGGAGAAGGCGGCATACGCCTCGGCCCCGAGCGTGCTTGCCCCGATCACGGCGCCGAGCGCCCCGGCCCCGCAGAGGTCGAAGATGATGACCCCGGCGTGTTTCGCCCCGGCGGAGAATCCGCTGGCTCGTACAGGCGTCGGGGCGAGCAGGAGAGCCGTGATCAGGCCGGCGAACATCACGATCTGGATAAGGACAGACGGGGAGAGACGGAGCACGATCCCCCCGGCAAGGATCACGATCCCCATCACAATGAATGGCGTCCATGCACGGGCGCGGGAAAGCCCGCTGCCGGCAGGGGGCTGATCTTCAGCGTGTTCTTCCTCAGGTCCTTCGGTTCCGAACCGGCGTTTCATAAGGATCACGGCTCCTGCAAGGAGCAGGAGCGAGACCGGGATCATGTACAGATCGAAAGTGAGCGGGGAGATCGCCGTCTCCGGCAGCACCGCGAAGAGCGCGATGATGACCGGCGTCGGGTAGATGAGGGCGAACGCGATGAGGCTTGCGAGTGCCGTCGTGTAGAGAAGCCCTTTCCTCTTCTCTTCCGATCTTCCCAGTCCCGATATGACGGGCTGCAGGATCACGAACGCCGTGATGCAGCACATCAGCGGGATGGCGAGGATGTACCCTGCACAACCCGCAAGAGTGAAGGGCTGGTTTGTTATGGACCTGAGGTCTGATACTACCTGCCCGACCTGGTGCTGTTCCTGCATCAGTTTCGCGATCACCGCACCGGCAAGGATGACGAGACCGAGCAATGCAAAGATCCTGCCCATGCCAGCCGTCGCCGTGGTTACAATTTCGGAGAGTGGCATGCCGGATACAATGCCAAAGAAGAGTGCGCCCGAAAAAAGGACGAGGAACGGCGGGACCCTGAACCTTATTGCGACGAGGGATATTGCGGCGATGGTAAAAAGAAAGATCAGGAGGGAGTACATCGTACTGTTGATTGTTGGCACTCCAAGGAATATAGAAGGTTTCCTGCCAGAGGACGGTCCTCCCTGCGGGGGATGAACGCCGCAGGAACTGACGACCGGGTCTTCTCCAGCTTCCGGATCTGTCTCTTCGTCAGCCGCATCTGTTCCCGGAGCGTTGCAAGGAGCCCGTCCTGGATACCTGCCGTTGCGTGCGCCAATGCGATGTTGAAGGCGGCATTCACGTCCGCATGGATGACATAACCGCAGTGCGGGCATTCGAACCTCTTGCGGTACCGGTGGCCGAAGCCGCCGCACCGGCTGCACCGTTTTGAGGTGTAGGCCGGGTTGACGTAGAGGACGGGGATCCCCCTTTCTCGCGCCCTGCGCTCGACGCTCTTCTGGAGGTAGTAGAACGATCCGTTGTCAAAGGAGAATTCCGCGTAATTTTTCACGTCATTCAGGACGTGCGATCTGCTGGAGAAGAGTTTCTCGAATTTTATCCCGGAACCGAGCGTCTCGGCGAACGAGACGATCTGCCGGCTGATCGCATGCAGCGCGTTCTTAAAAAGGGTGCGATCCCTGCTCTTGATCTTCTTCAGTTTCCAGAGTTTTCCCGTTGTGTAGAGTTTTGTGCAGTTTTTGACCGATTGCGAACGAACATAGTGAGCGTTTGATCCCAGTTTCATTACCTTTCCGCTGGCAGGGTCTGCGGCGACCGCGACGGGGCCCGTTGTGTTCAGGTCCACGCCGATCCAGCGTGCTTCCATGGTTTTAGCTGAATGAACTTGTACCACCTTTCACCGGATGATGTCCGACTGCTGTTCACAACGTCTGCTGGATCCGATCCTGCTCTTGTATCGCCCTCCGGACTCTGACACTCGTGTATTCGCACCCGTTCGCATAAATAGTTTTTTAAAACGACCGGATTCCCGTTCGCAGGGACAGGGACGCCCCTTTTCTTTGGCGAAAATCCCGCGCTCAGGCAATCACGATATACGCGAAGAGTGAGAGGAGGAACGCGAGAAGGAGGAACGCAAGGGCGAGCGGGGCGATGAAGACGAGGATGGCGTTGACCGTGCTCGCGAACTGGGTGATCCGTGTCGACCCGAACACGACGATATGCCCGCACTGCGCCGTGCTCCCGGCAACCTGCGCCGGCGAGAGGTCGTCGATCGCCTCCCGCACGGCGGAGAGCACGAGCGGCGCAAGGTCCGGGGCCGGCACGTTCTGCCCGACAGGATTCTTCCCAGTGATCGTATTGACCACGTGGGAGTCGGTCGTCATGATCTCGGCATCGTCGACAAGGGTGAGGACCTGTTCCCGCAGCTGCTCCCTGACCCCCTGTGCCATGTTGTTCCCGTCGAGGAGTACATAGCCGGTCTTCTGCCCTCCCGTTTCGATGACGAGGACCTGCACGCCGAGGTCACCGAAACCCTGCTCCCGGGAGAACGGGAGCAGCTGGTGACAGATGCCGGCGCGGAAGGGCCGTATCTCCACGTCGCGGCAGCGTTCGAAGACCTTCCTCGCGGCATCGAGGTACTCGGTCGCCGTGAGCGTGCCGAGGTGGATGGGGGAGGAGAGGTCGGTCATGCAGTTGTGAGCGTCGACGAAGGCGACGTGGGGGAAGAACCGGTGCCCCTCGGACATGATCGCCATCCCGATCCCGTAGTCGAGGTCCTCGGTCCGCTGCGGGGACCGGGTGGCGACCATGAGCACGGTATCGGAGAACCGCTGGTACAGGACGCTGACCGACCCAGCCTGCACCCTGCCGGATTGTGCCGCGAGAGGAGCGTAGGAGAGGTTCGTTTTCGTCGCCTGGATCGCATCGATGACCTTCTCGATCTCCGACTCGGCGACGAGGTTGAAGTCGTGCGTTGCGCACCCGTGGGGGACGAGGGTCTCCTCCCCGAAGTAGTCGTGGACGATCTTCGGGAGGTTGCCGCCCCCGATCTCCCCCATCGGGCCCGGGTGGAGGTTGGGGACGGTGACGAGCACGTCCTTTCCTTTCCCGCGCCGGAAGAAGAGGCAGACCTGCGGGACGAAGATCTCTTCCCCGATGTCGCGGAAGAACTGTTCCATCCCCTTCGAACCGTCGGTCATATGGGCGATGAACGCGTTGATGAAGGCAAGCCCGCGGATCTGGAACGCCCGGTAGAGCGGACGCTCGATCAGCCAGATGAGGAGGATGAACGCGGCGCCAAACACGATATGCAGGACGAGGGCGAAGAGGAAAAACGCCGGGAAGAAGAGGATCATTCCCGCGAGGATCCCGGCCCCGGAATGGGTGAACGCCGGCCCGAGGATCCGCGGGATCCGGTAGTCCGCGATCGCTGCCAGCACGAGGATCCGGAACCCGAAGACAAAGGAGATTGCCGCCGCGTAGAAGTAGGGCAGCATCGCGGTGTCGGAGACCCGGCACGAGAGGGTGATGATCACGGCGCAGACCGTGCCGGCGAGGGCAAGCAGGGCAGACCGGTTCCAGGTCATCGTCTTTCCCTGGAGTTCGATGAGCGGTTTTGTCAGGGCGAACGCGACGATCGCCGGCAGGGTAAACGCGAATGTGCCGGAGAACGGCAGGGGCGAGACCGGGAAGATGACCCAGGACCGGACCCCGGCGCCGTCGATCACGAACCCGAGCAGGGCGATGAGGAAGAGCGAGCGCTGCCAGGACGGGGCGGTGAAGATGAACCGCGCCAGGTTGCCGAGCCGGACATCGCTCTCCTGCGCCATCCTACGCAAATCCCCCGAGAACGAGTTCGCTCCGGCCCGGGGACCTGCGGATTTCAGAGCTTTCGTAGGTCACCGGCTCGCCGAAAAAGGGGGCGTTGAGGGTGAGGCTCTCGTACTCGCCCCCCTCGCCGGCGATGTGGATCCGGTATTTTTTTACCGCAGCTTTCAGCCGGCCGATCAGGGCACTGTCGAACCGTGCGCCGAGGAAACTTTCGTCCAACCCTTCGGCAGCAGTGACGACGATGATGGCGTCCAGCCGCTCCGCAACCTCGGTGACGATCGCCTCCGGGTCCTGCTTCCAGAGCGGGGCGAAGACCTCAATACCGAGGTTTTTGGCGATGGCAGCAACCCGGTCGTTCTGGTATTCCGACGCGATCGCACCGACGACGATCCCCTCGACCGGGAGGAGGGAGAGCCCCTTCTCAAGGTCGGCGAGTTCCTCCTCCTTCCTGCCGTGGGTCCGAATCTCAACGTACTTCATACCGGCGTGCCGCGCGATGACGGGTACCGCATCGAGGTTTGCCGAGTGAAACATAAACGAGTCCCGGTTCTCCGGGCGTACCGTGACGAGAAAATCAACGTCCTTTCCTGAATCGATCGCACGCTGGCAGGAGAGGACCGAGTCCTTGCCGCCGGAGGTGAGAGCGGCCCAGCCCATGTCAGAACCTCCGCGGCCCGGGCCCGTGCAGGTCCCCGAACGCTCCCCGGTACCGGGCGGTCATCTGCTCCCAGGTCGCGAGATGGGTCTGGCACCCGGGATGTTCGACCACGAACGATGCCGTGACCGTCCCGATCCTGCAGCAGGTGAGGGGATCGTACCCCTTGGCGAATGCCGAGAGGAATCCTGCCCGGTACGCGTCGCCCGCGCCGGTCGGGTCGGCGCAGCAGACCTTAATGACCGGGATGGTATGTTTTGTCCCCCCGACGTAGAGCCGGCTCCCCTCGCCGCTCATCGTGAAGACCGCCATGGTAACCCTCCGGATCAGCGTCTCCTCGGTCGTTTCCAGGGTCCGGCACATCGCCGCTACCTCGTGCTGGTTGGCAAAGAGGATGTCGGTGTTTGTAAGAATCGCATCGAGCTGGTCTTTCGTGTACCAGAAGACGTCCTGGCCGGGGTCGAAGGAGACGAAACCGCCCCGCTCCGCGACCCGGCAGTTGAACTCCGGGTCGGCGGTCGCCATGTGGACGAAGGGGAGCGCGGGAGCATCGGCGGAAGCGAACTGCCTGCTTGCCCCCCACTCGAAGAAGGTGACCTGGTCGCCTGCGTCGTCCGTGAACATGAACGCGGTCGGGGTGTGGGCATCCGGCACCACAAAGAACTGCTGCCGGATCTTCAGCTCCTTCTGCCACCGGTCGTAGTCGCTGCCGGAAAAATCGCTTCCCACGCAGGAGATGAGTGCCGCCTCTTCCCCCAGCATCGCGATACCGGCGGCGATATTTGCCGCCCCGCCGCCAAAGAAGATCTGCCGGTCCGTGATGTGGGTCGATGCATTCTTCTCCGGCAGGTGGTGGACATGGGAGATATGGTCGACCGCGGTGTGCCCGACAACGGAGATCATGCTGCCAGTTCCCCGATGTCA
>JAKLEQ010000097.1 GCA_022711635.1 Methanoregula sp.
GCTCGAGCAGATCGAAAAGAACATCGAGCAGTTCGCCATCCTCGGCGACCACATCCGGAACCCGCTCACCGTGATCGTCGGCCTCGCGAGCATCACCGCGGACGATGTCACGGAGAAGATCATCGCGCAGGCCCGGGAGATCGACCGGATCGTAACGAGGCTTGACATGGGGTGGATCGAGTCCGAGAAGGTCCGGGACTTCATCAAGCGGTACTACAATGTCGGTCCTGCGGAGATCGAGACGCAGCGGACATCGGTCACCGCGGATGGCGGGGACGATCTGCAACGGTAGGTACCTCCGCCTCCTCATGTCTCTTTTCCGGCTATCATACCGGTTGAGTATCCGATCGGCTACCCTGCCAGCCGGGCATTCAGCTTCTTGATCTGGTCCCGGAGCGCGATCGCCCGCTCGAAGTCGAGGCTCTCGGCCGCGTCCCGCATCTGCTTCTCGAGCTCGATCACCACGTTCGGGATCTCCTTCTTCGGGAAGTGTTTCGTATCTTTGATATCCACCTCTTTTTCCTTCACCGGCTTGACGATCGTCCGGGGCGTAATCCCGTGCTCCGTGTTGAAGGAAACCTGCAGGTCGCGCCGGCGCTTCGTCTCGGCAATCGCCCTCTTCATGGAGTCGGTCATCGCGTCGGCGTAGAGGACGACTTTCGCGTTCACGTTCCGCGCAGCCCTTCCGATGATCTGGATGAGGCTTCGTGCGTCCCGCAGGAATCCTTCCTTGTCGGCGTCCAGGATCCCGATATAACCGACCTCGGGGATGTCGAGCCCCTCGCGCAGGAGGTTGATGCCCACGAGCACATCGAACTTCCCGAGCCGGAGCTCCCGGATGATCTCGGTCCGGTCCAGCGTGTCGATATCTGAGTGCAGGTACCGGGTCCGTATCCCGCGTTCGGAGAGGAACTCGGAGAGCTCCTCGGCAAGCCTCTTCGTGAGCGTTGTCACGAGCGCCCGGTCACCCCGGGCGATTGCTGCGTTGACCTCCGCGATCACGTCGTCGGTCTGCCCCTCGGTCTTCCGCACGACGACGTCCGGGTCGACGAGGCCGGTCGGGCGGATGATCTGCTCGACGACCTGCGCAGCCTTCCGGAGTTCGTAGTCGCCGGGGGTTGCCGAGACGAAGACGACCTGCCGCATGTACTGCTCGAACTCGTGGAACCGGAGCGGTCGGTTATCGTAGGCGCTCGGGAGCCGGAACCCGTAGTCGATGAGCGCCTTCTTCCGCGAGCGGTCGCCGTTGTACATCCCGTGGAGCTGGGGGATCATCTGGTGGCTCTCGTCGATGATGAGGAGGAAGTCGTCCGGGAAGTAGTCCAGCAGGCAGTAGGGCTTCTCGCCCGGCGCTCTCCCGTCGAAGTGCCGGGAGTAGTTCTCGATCCCCTTGCAGGAGCCGGTCTCCGTAATCATCTCGATGTCGAAGTTGGTCCGCTGTCCGAGCCGGTGGGCCTCGATGAGTCCGAGCGTCGGGAGTACCTCGTCCAGTTCCTTCCGGATGGACGCGATCGCGGTCTTCCGTGTGCTCTCCGGCGTCACAAAGTGCCGGGCGGGATAGACATGGAAATACTGCATCTCCTCTTTCTTTACGCCGGAGTTCTTGTCGATCTCCCGGATCTTCTCGATGACATCGCCGAAGAGCTCGATCCGGATAATGTCGTTGAAGTACCCGGGGATGAAATCGATCGTGTCGCCCTTGACCCGGAACCGGCCCGGCATCAGCTCGGTATCGTTGCGCTCGAACTGGATGTCGATGAGCCGGCTCATGATCTCCGTGCGGGAGATCTTCTGGTTCACCGCGAGCTCGAAACCCATGTTCCGGAAGTTCTCCGGGTTCCCGAGGCCGTAGATGCAGGAGACGGAGGCGACCACGATCACGTCGCGCCGGTGCGAGAGCGAGGCGGTCGCCGAGAGCCGGAGCTGCTCGATCTTGGGGTTGATGGAGGAGTCCTTCTCGATGTACTGATCCTTTGCCGGGATGTAGGACTCCGGCTGGTAGTAGTCATAGTATGATACGAAGTACTCGACCCGGTTCTTCGGGAAGAAGTCGCAGAACTCCTGGTAGAGCTGGGCGGCGAGCGTCTTGTTGTGGGCGAGCACGAGCGTGGGCTTGTCCGCGGCAACGATCACGTTTGCCATCGTGAAGGTCTTGCCGGACCCGGTGACGCCGAGCAGCGTCTGGTACTGGTCGTCGTCCTGCAGACCTTTGACGAGCTTCGCTATTGCGTCGGGCTGGGAGCCGGCCGGTTTGAATGATGACGTGAGATTGAACGAGGACATGTTCCGTGCTCAGGAATTCCGGCCGGGATCTTATAAGGTACGGGATTGGGGCGGGAAAGTGATGCTGTCGTGAGAACTGAAGAACGAAACGTCACCCTCGCATGTGGCGGTCTCAACGGCCGCGGTTTTTACTGTACCGGTAAGTGGCTAGGAAAAATATCTGGACGGTCAGTCCTGTTTCCCGCCCGGCATCCGCTTCATCGGGCAGACATTGCAGCCCGCCATCTCACCAAAGCAGAAGAGGAACCGCTCCCGGATCGTACGCGGGAGCTGGTCTTCCGGGATCGGGGTGAACCCGAAGGTCTTGTAGAACGGGATGAGGACGAGGGTAGAGTGGATGAAGATCAGTTCGCTGCCGCACGCATCGATGAGTGCCTGGACGGCGAGGCGTGCGTAGCCCCTGCCGCGGAACCGTTCGCTGGAAAATACGCAGTCCATCTCGAGCCCGTCCGGATGCCGGGTGCACCGGGCGGTTGCAGCAAGGGTGCCGTCCTCGAATACGCCAAAGACCCGCTCGTCGGGCATATCGTTCTTCTGCCCGCGGTACTCTTCCCATAATTTTTCCGCGAGCGGGAATTCTTCGCGCTTCAGTTCCCGTGTCTCGATCGCCCCGGATTTCCCTGCCATGGAACCCTTCCGGAAACTCAGTGCTTCACGGTACTATATGAGCGTGCCTTTCCGGTTTTCAGACCGGAAGCCCCGGACCCGGCCTGTTCAAACGGTGGAAAATTGTGGAAAAAACCGGTGCATGGTATCGCGGCATGCTGGTCAGATATTATGCCGGCCCATGTAGTAGACACCGATGCAGATGACGCAGATGGATATCGCCATGGCGAGCATGTCCATCGATGTTGTAAACGACATGGAGAGGATCCGCTGGAAGAACGAGACGATCAGCACCATGATGATGACCTTGATGATCTTGTTCTTGAGGTCGTCGAGCGTCTCGATCTCGAGGATCCCACCGTACTCCCCGCTCACCCGCGCGATGTCAATCTCCGAGATGAAGAGCTCGTAGATGCCGAAGCTGAATATCAGGAGCACGAGCCCGATGAGGTAGAAGTCGATCGCGCCGATGATGGAGATGAGGATCTCCTCGTGGGAGAGGGCATGGGTCGAGACCTGGAAGTATTCTTTGAGGATGTCGAAGATCTCGAGCGAGCCGGCGATGAAGAGGACGATGGCCGAGAGGGCGCCGAAGATGACGCCGAGGAGCACGATAAACCGGGTGCTCCAGAGCGTGCGTTCGAAGACCCTCTCGACAACGTTCTGCTGCGGGATCGTTTTCTTCGCGCCGGGCGCGGTATCCTGTTCCGGTTTTTCCATGACGGTTCCTCACACGTTCATCAGATCATGGGAAGGGTACCCTTAACAACCATTCGCCCTGCGGCAGAGAGGTGGGGGTGTCCGGCATCGCAGGTCCGTTGTTTCACGGTTTGACGAGCAGGCCCTGCACCCAGTCCCGGTTTGTCCAGAGCGCACAGCCGCCCTTCGTCTCGGTCAGCCGCCCGTGCTCTGCCCGGATCCGTTCGAGCAGGCCGGAGCGGAGCGCCTCTTTGAGCGGGAGCGTCGTCAGGTTCGTATCCGAGTACGGGGCCGCGGGGCAGGCTTCCAGGCTGCCGGACGGGCTGACGTGCACAAAGCCCCGTCCGGCGGCAAGGCATCCGCCGTACTCGCCCTCCTCGCCCGGGAACCCGATGAAGAGAGCGGGAGAGTTCCGGTTGAACTCCGCGATGGCGGCATTCAGGTTTTTCCTCTGCCCGTCCGTAAGGACGAGGTCTTCCGTCCCCGGTTCGATCGGCACATACTCGACGAATACGAAGGCCTTAACCCCGGCACCGAGCATGTCGCCGATGAAATCCCGGCCTACGACCGCCCCGAGGTTGCGGGACGTCACCGTGACGGAGATTCCCGAAAAGACCAGCCGGTTCCTGAGCAGCTCACTTGCAGTTTTCAGCCGGTTGTACACCCCGGTCCCCCGGCGCATGTCGGTCTCGGCCCGGAAGCCTTCGAAGCTGAGGACCGGGACGATGTTGCGCAGCTCTGCAAAGGCGTCCGCTGCCTCCGCGTCGATGAGCTGGCCGTTGGTGAAGACCGCGAAGAGGAGCGCGGGATGGTCCCGTGCGAGCGCAAGGATCTCGTTTTTCTTCAGCAGGGGTTCCCCGCCGGCAAAGACGATGACCGAGACCCCGAGTTCCTCTGCCTGAACAACGATGGACGCCAGCTGCCGCTCATCCATCTCGGGAGCCGGTGCCCGGTGCTGCGCCCGCTGGTAGCATCCCTTGCAGGCGAGGTTGCAGCGGGAGGTCAGCGAGATCATCATCACCGGGGGGACAAGGACACCCTCCTTCTCATACTTCCTGCGGGTGGCTGCTGCTTTTCTCTGGCGGTGCAGGATTGCTGCTCCCGTAAGCATCAGCGCCGGTTCGGCAACAGCAATCCGCAACGCCTGCTGCAGGACGTCGGCAATCACGGCATCGAACCGGTCGCGGTACTCCCGCGGATCGCCGGTCACTGCCGCCCCCCTTTAAAACCTGCCGTAGTGTGACGCATCGTTTAGCCTCCCTTCCCGGTCATCCGGTTCCGTACGAATCCGATCCCCCACACCGCGATCGCGATGAACAGGATGGAGAAACTCAGGAATGAAAAGATGAACTTGATGACATACATGGCGCTCGTCCAGATCGCCACGATGTCCAGTCGCGCCGGGTACGAGAGGAGGAGCGCGATCACGCCGGCATTCTCGCCGTAATCCGCAGCCCCTGCGATGAGCGGGACAAGGTTGAGCCGGAACCACGGGCTCTCCCGCGGGAGAGACCGGGCGAGGAAGAACGTGATCGCAACCGACAGGAACAGCGTGTAGGCAAACGGGAAGACGAGGTCGAGGGGGACGATCCGGGTCAGGTCGAACGACCGCCCGGCCGGCCCGAGGGCATCGAGGACCGCGTACACCTGCTGCGGGCTTGTCGTGAACGTCATGTCGAGGATCGTCGCACCGCCGGTCAGGTCCTGGAGCTGTGCAATGCCGAACGGCTTTCCCCAGATGAGGATGAGCATGAACAGCCAGAGAGCAAAGGAGAGGAGGATATTTCTCCCGGTTGCGATCCTCCGGATCGCGTCCGAGACTTCGCCGGCAGCATGCCGCATCCGCGTGGCACAGCCCACGGTCACTCCCCCCGCTGGTCGAGCATGTCCTTTATCGTCACATCCGGGTGGTGGTACCGCGGCTTCCCCTTCGTCCTCCCCCCGATCTCGATCGCTTCCTGCGGGCACCAGTGGATGCAGGCATAGCACTGGGTGCAGTCATCCCCCCACGTGATGCCAGCATCCGCCACGGTGATATTCCGGGTCGGGCAGACCTTCATGCACGTCCCGCAGCGGTTGCACGTCTCCGTTGCATGGAGCCGGCGGGGCGTGTTATAGACGGACGTTGCCAGGTACCGACTGATCCGCCCCCCCGTCTTTAGGACGCCGGAATTACTGCCTTCCGGCGGCAGGACCTTCCGGGCGCGGATCGCTGCAGCGATCTCCGGGATGCGGGCCCGTGCAGCGGCGTACTTCTCCCCGCGGT
>JAKLEQ010000098.1 GCA_022711635.1 Methanoregula sp.
CGGTTACGATAAACCAGATCCCGAAGAAGAGGAGGATGTACCGGGGGTTGACGTCCTGTGCGACCAGGGCGACCGCGAGGATGAGCGGGAGGATCGTCCCGAAATCGCCGAGCGAGCCGGCGAGCTCGGGGAGGGTGAACCGGATTTTCGGGAGGCTTTCGTCGTCGGTCATCGCGGTGATGCCGGATCCGGCAGGGATCATCCCGAGGTGATGACCGTCCCGACCTTCTTGTTTTGGATCGCCTTTCCGATATTGCCCTTGACGTGACAGTTGACGATCTTCACTTCCCTGATGTGGGTGGCATCCCGGAGGAGTTCGACGACCATGGGTTCGATCACCATGTCCTCAAGATTCATCTCCAGCAGCTCGGATGCCGAGATCTTCGCGATGAACTCTGCATCCGGGTTCTTCTGCGGGTTCTCCCGGTAGAGGCCGTTGACATTCTTGCCGATGATGCAGTTCTTCGCGCCCATCACCTCGGCGATGAGGAACGCACCCGTATCGGTCCGGTGCGGGGGGACGGACCCGCCCTTCTTTGCCGGGTGTTCGTAGAGGCCGTAGGGCGGCGTCCCGTGCATGACCGGCAGCATCTTCAGCTTGAGGAGGCTCGGGAGTTCGAGGAGGTCACCGGTGTGGATCCTGACACCGTTGTACCGCGAGAGCAGGATGGATACCATGATCGCGTTCTGCTCGGAGATCTTTGCCGAGAGTTCGGCGAGGACCCCGGTCGGCATCCCAAGGTCCATCCCGACGTCCATGATATGCCGGACCCTTCCGCCTCCCCCGGTGACCAGCAGGATCTGGTGCTTCTTCGAGAGCTCCCCGATCTCGGTGAGCAGGGGGTGCATGACCTTCTTCCCGTAGTCGATTGCGGCGTGGCCGCCGATCTTGATCACGTTCAGTTCCGGGGTGATCCGGATCTGCTCTGCTGCAGCTCTCCGCTGGCCCTTCTTCCGGACAAGGGTCTCGCCCATAAGGGCGCTGACGAGTTCAAACCGTCCCTTCATATTTTTCATACAACCGGTATCACGAAGCAAAGGTATAATATGATGTAAACCAGTTGGTATATCAGACAAAAATGTACCGGGTTGAAGATTCCCCACCACGGTACAGGCTGTCTGTGGAGGAAAAACGTATGAAGATCTATGTTCGTGAACGCCAGAAGGTCGGCGAGGGTGTCGAATCCCCCAAGTACCGGTTCATCGCGGTGACCGGAGGAACGCTCCAGATTGAGGCGACGCACTTCCGGAAATTCGAGATCGAGCAGATCGCCAAGGATGTCAAGGCAGAGGTCGTGTACCTCTCCCCGGTGCCGGACGACCAGAAGAAGAAACACTGACCTCTTTTTCCCTGCTAGGAGTATCCGTCCTTGTTCGTTAAGGAACCGGATGGTCACGGTGCTTTTTTGCGGTTTGCCCTTTTCTGTGATTATTCGTGGTTTGTACCCCTCACGACGCAGAAACCCCGTACCCTCGCAACAAGAGTGATATCAGAGAATCCTGCATCCCTGAAATATCCAAGGACCTCATCAGCGGTCCAGAACCGTGCGAACCGGAGGAACCGCCCTTTTGTCTCCTCGTTCCGGTACGCTTTTTCGATCTCCCCGTCCTTCTCGATGAATCCTGCGACGAGCCTGCTGCCGCCGGAGAGCACCCGGCCGGCCTCACGGAATACCCGCGGCGGATCGTCAAGAAAACAGATGACGGTCATCATGAGGACCACACGGAACGCTCCGTCATGGAACGGCAGGTGCTCCCCCGTGCCTTCCACGACGTCGATGCCCCTTCCCTTCGCCATCGTAAGGAGCCTGCGGGACGGGTCGATCCCGTACCCGATCCCGAGCGGGGCGGCGAACCGGCCTGAGCCAACGCCGATCTCGAGGCCGGGGCCCGGCGTGGCAGTGGCGTCCTTCAGTATCCGGAGCTGGGCGTCGTAGACCGCCTTGTTCTCATCGAACCACCGGTCGTAGTCCGTTGCATGCTCATCGAAGACCTGCCGCTTCGGGATCATGAGGGATCATGCCCGGGCGTACCCAGCCGGATCCGGATCTTCTCCCCGATCGCGTCACCGATTCCCTGCAGCTTCGCGATCCCGGGCTCGCCCTCCCGCTCGTAGTAGAGCAGGAGGTGGAAGTAGTCGGCAACGAGATCTGCCGCAATCTTCCGGTACCGGACCTCGACCGCAGGGTCGCCTAAAAATCCCCTGATGGAGATGAAGTGCTCTTTCTCGAAGGAGAAGTAGGGCTTTTTGAGCTGTTCGAGCCGCCGGACCGTGCCGAACCGTTCGAGGAATTTAAGGAAGCCTTCGGTCAGCGGTTCGTCGAGGAGGTATTCCTTCATCAGTGAGCCGTCGACACAGACCTTCGACTGGACAGACTTAACGATCCGCACCCGCCGCCACCTCGCGGACCGCCGTCGCCGCGGCCCCGACCTCTTCTTCAGTGTTGAAGAACGAGAAGCTCGCCCGGATGCACCCCTTCCCGCCGTCAATGCGTTCATGGACGAGCGGGGCACAGTGGAGCCCGGTCCGGGTGATGACGTTGTACGCCTTTGCAAGGATGAACCCGGCCTCATCGTTGCCGATGCCGCCGATGTTGAAGGCGACAACCGGGAGATCCGGTGCCTCATTGTACAGGGTGATCCCCCGGGTGCGCTTCAGGAGCCGGGTGAACTGCTGCGTGAGCGCCATCTCCCTGCACCGGATCGCGTCCATTCCGGTGGATCTGATGAACCGTATTCCCGCAAGGAGCGACGCGATCCCGGGGTAGTTGGGTGTCCCGGTCTCGAACCGCGCCGGCATGTCGGCAGGCTGGGCAGGCGACCGCGAGTCCGTGCCCGTCCCACCCTGCCGGGTGATGGCGACCGCCCCCGGATCGCTGATGAAGAATCCCCCGATGCCGGGGATCCCGAAGAGCGCTTTGTGGCCGGTGAAGACAAAGGCACCGGCCGTAATATCCGTGCAATCGACCGGCACGTGCCCCGCGGTCTGGGCGCCATCGATGATGAAGAAGATGTCGTTGGCTGCGAGGTACTCGGCGACCGGTTTTACCTCCTGTACCGACCCGAGCACGTTGCTCCCGTGGCTCATCACGACGAGCCGGGTCTCGGGCCGGAGCGAGTTTCGTATGACCGCGGGGTCGACCCTCCCGTCGCGGAATGGCACGATGGAGAGGGCGATCCTCCCCTCCTGCTCCAGGGCTTTTAAGGGGCGGAGGACGGAGTTATGCTCGAGCTCGGTCGTCACGACATGGAACGGGGAGGGGTTCTGTTTCGCAAACCCGTGGATGAGGAGGTTCAGCGCATCGGTGGCGTTCGCTGAAAAGACGAAATGCTCCGGTGGGCCCGCGTGGAATAACTCCGCGAGCGCCGCCCGGGTGGCTGCAGGGTAGTCGGTCGTACCGGTGCCGGTCGTCCTCCCCGCCTCGTACACCGGTGCCCGCAGGCAGGCGGCGACCTCTGCGAGGACTTCCGGTGGTTTCGGCCAGCTCGTCGCCGCGTTGTTGAGGTAGATGAGCGGGGGTTGCTTATCCATGGGGGTGCCCTTCTCAGATTACCTTCAATGTCCCTTTCAAGCGCAATAAGCGGATCGGATGTGGGGACCTTCCCTCACTGCCGCAATAACCTCCAAGAAAAACCACGATCGGAACAGGAGAAGGTCCAGCCACCATCAGACGGCAACGTATCAGGGCCGGATGGAAAATTCCGTGCTTTCCGGTTCTTCCCCGGCCGGAGGGTGGCTTCTTTCGTCTTTTTGTTCCGGGTCCCGTCGACAACGACCGGGATCGGTTTTACCGACGCAGGTCTTCATCGATCAGCCTTAATTCCGATTCTCTTCGTCCTCAGCAACCTGCGCGAGAACCTGTGCCGTCGGTCCGATCCCGATGATCTTCCCGCCCCGCATGACCGCCAGCCGGTCGCAGATATCGTGGACGAAGTCCATGTCGTGCGAGACGATGATGAAGGTCTCATCCATCTCATCGCGGGCGCTCAGGATCGAGTGCTTCACATCCTGCTTGGTGATGGGGTCCATGGTGCCGGTCGGCTCGTCGAGGACCACGAGGCGCGGCTCGCGGATGAGGACCTGCGCAAGGGCAACCCGGTGCCGCTCCCCGTCCGAGAGTTCCCCCGGGAACCGGTTCAGGATCTCTTGGGCCCGCTCTTCCGAAAATCCCGCCATCCTGAGCGTTGTGATCGCCTTGCGCATCGCAAGTTCCTTGGGGAACTCGAGCCCGATCGAGTCGGTGAGGTTGTCGAGCACGGTCCGGTGCGGGAAGAGGTCGTACTCCTGGTGCAGAAGCCCGATATACTCCTTGGCCCGGCCCCGCTGGTCGATGCCGGGCTTCGTCATATCCACCCAGTCGTCGCCGATCAGGACGTTCATCTCCCCGCTCGTGGGCTCGATGTTCCCGGCAATGATCTGGGAGAGCGTGGTCTTTCCCGCGCCGCTCTTCCCGATGATGCCGAAGATCTCCTTCTTTACGACATCGAAGGTGACCGTATTCACGGCCTTTACAACACCACGGTCCACCGAGATGTAGCGCTTGGTAATGTCGCGGGCTGCGAGGATCTTCTCCCCCAGTTCGACGGGTGCTGCAGCTTCAATATCGATGAGGTCCTTCTCGAAGGACCGGATCACGGCCGCCGGGGAACCGATGGAAGCGACCTCGCCATCGACAAGGAGGAGCGCCCGGTGCGCCATATCCTCGATCACCTGGGGGAAGTGCGAGGTCACGATCATTCCCATCGTATTCCGCTTCGCCACGTCGGTCAGCATCCCGTGGACAAGCTTTGCCGTCTCGGGGTCGAGCGTGCCCGTCGGCTCATCCGCAAAGAGCATTGCCGGGTTCTTGGCGAGCTGCCGGGCGAGGACGACCCGCTGCTTCTCGCCGCCCGAGAGGTCGCGGGCGATGTGCATCATCCGGTGCGAGAGCTTCACCTGGTCGATGAGGTCGGCAGCGCGGGCGACCGCGAGTTCCTGCGGGTAGCGGATATCGTCGAGCGCGTGCAGCACGTTCTCGATGACCCGGTCGTCGCCGTAGAGGGCGAACGTGCGCTGGAACATGATCGCGGTCCGGTTCATGACCCGGGACTTCATGCCGTCGGTCATTGGGTCCCAGAGATCGATGTCAACCGCGACGAGGTTCCCCCCGCATTCCGGGCACCTTGTACCGGCCCGGCTCTGCACGTCCATGAATGCGCAGCGGTCGCAGGCGGCCATGTGGTAGATCACAGAACCTCCTGTCGGGGGATCTTCCACTCCCCGGAGGAGGTGCATGAGCACGCTCTTTCCCGCGCCGCTCCTGCCGATGACCCCGATAACCTCTCCTTCGGGGATCTCGAACGAGACCTTATTCAGGACCCGCGTGTCGTTAAAGTCCATGCAGAGGTCATGGACGCTGATGAATGGTTGTGGCATGACCGTCTCCTCACCAGGATTATCCTTCAGGCACTCCGCTCTCGATCAGTGGCTTTTCGTCTGGTGTCTTCCGGGTGCAGACTCCGGGGCTTTGCCGGCAGGGCCCGCGTCCCCGCCCGATGAGCCTCCCCCGTTTCAGTGGCCCGGTCCCATCATAGTTCGGCATGGAAAATCCTCAGGAAGTGATTGCCGAATTATTACACATATGAGCATAAAGATTTAAGGATCCGGATCAAAGAAAAGAACCGGGGAACGATTGCCGGCATGCATCTCCCGGTTGCCGTCATGGCATCCGGCATACCGGCCAATCCCCTCCTCGATAAAACGTCTCTTCAGGGGCGGTCTCCGTTCTGCCCCGGACACTTCGGGCACCGCCCTTCGGCAGCTT
>JAKLEQ010000099.1 GCA_022711635.1 Methanoregula sp.
CGGTCTTCCCGTTATACCACTGCCCCCAGCCGGCAAATACAAAACTCAGGATACCAGCCAGAACAGGGCTCCGGATCTCCTGCTGACTGACTATCGGGGGATCATGGATTCTCACCCCGCAGCCTGGGCAGATCTCGGCGTTCTCGTACTGCAGGGATTTCCCGCAGGTGGGCAGAACTTCGGCATAGGTCAATTTTTTCATTTTTTATTGATAAGGTTGCCTAAATTAAAGTGCAAAATTTTGTCAGAGAAAAACCATGTTCTCAAAAAAGGTCATGAGTTGTGCCGGGAAAAACGTTAACAATAACGCGGCTCTTTAGAAAAGCGTCACCTTTTTATAATCCTTCGGGTATTATGCAACGTGAAAGATCATGGGAAAACTCGGCGGCATTCTTGAGGTCCTCCTCGGGCTTTTTTTGCTGGGGGCAGGATTTGGTCTTATTGAGGATTACCTGGATCACGTTGTTATCACGTTCCTGGAGATCGCTGCCGGATTCCTGTGCATCTATCTGGGCCTGGTAAAATACCGGGCATGTTGACAATAAAAAAAATCATTTTTTCTTCAGCGTATCAGCTTCAGGCGCACTGCAATCCCCGGTATCGTCATCGTCCCACTCGACAATATTCCCGCTGTGGTCCGAGACATATTTCCAGACATAAAACCAGATGGAGAAGACAACGAGGATTGCGGCGATTGCGAAGAGGAGGACGAGGATTGCCAAAAAAATCTTGTCGATGGTCATGCAAACGTTAAAGAGTTGAGGTCGCGGGCTTAAACTTTTTCTTGTGAATGAATGACGAATGGACCGGCTTCCTGCAAGGAAAAACCCGGGCTGGAAACCCGGCCGGCCAACACGTTCATCACTTCGCTCCCCAATCGTACTCCAACCATGCCCGCAATCGTCCGCAACGCCACTCCCACCGACACCGGTGCGATCTTCCGGATGGGATCGGAAGAAGAGGTTTTCGGCGTGAGCCCGCGGATCCGGTTCTACGAGCGGCAGGAGCTCGATGAATGGGTCGCTTCTCCGCAAGACAACCTCCTGCTCGTGCTCGATTGCGAAGGGGAGGTCAGGGGCTTCCTCTTCTGCAAGCTGATGTCATCCCACTGGGCATACCTGGATAATTTTTACGTCCACCCTGCGGCACGGGGGCACGGATACGGGAAGCTGCTGATACAGGCGCTCCTCGATCTCCTGCGGGAGAGAAAGATCGCATACCTCTCAACGCTCGTCGCGGAGCACGATCCGTACCTCTCCCGGTACTTTGAATCCGGCGGGCTTGCGGTAGAAAAGACCTACTGGTGGCTGGAGCGGTTTGTTGAGTGAGACGATGCGGATTTTTTCCCGGCAGGCCGGTTCATGTAACGATTTGGCGTCCCCGAATCAGGATGGATGAACCGGGCAGGTGTCACTCCGGATACCTTGGGACAGGCTGCCGGCTTTTGTCTGCACCGGGAGAACGCACAACCGGCCGGGTCATTGGAGCAGATTACCGAAGGCTGATCGTATCCGGGCCGGAGCACCAGAAGCAGCGGGACCTGCCATCGTTTCCCATGTGCAGGAATTTTCCTGGTCACCGAAGGAATTATTCTGTCACGCGATAACAGTGTTCACAATCTGCTGGCGCCCTCTCGTGCAGGGCGGCACAGACATGGAGAATGAAATGGACTTTGGTAAACTGATCGGCGACGCTTTCGCGTACGCCAAAGAAGGGCTTGTCGGAAACATCGGTATCTGGGTGATGCTGCTCATCCTCACAATCATCCCTGTGATCCCGATCATCGGCTGGATCATCTACATGGCCTTTACGATGGCAGGAACGCCGGACCTTATCACCCTTGCTGCCGGTTTCGGCATCGCAATCATCCTTGCCGTCATCCTCTCTGCGTTCTACTCGGGATACACCATGAAGATCCTCCGCGGAGACAATCCTCTCCCGGCGGTCACCGGGTTCGGGAAACTGTTTGCGGACGGCATCAGGTACATGGTCATCCAGTTCATCTACATGATTCCGGCGATCGCCGTCTTCTGCGTTACGGTGCTTCCCGCATTCCTGACCTTGATGACGTCCGCCATTGCCGATGAGAGCTATGAGCCCGGATTCGAAGTGATCATGGGCATGATGGGAGGCATCCTCATCACCGTGATTGTGGCATTCATCCTCGGGCTCTTCGCGCTTGTCGGGGTTGTCCGGTTCGCCCGCACGGGAGCGATGGGAGAGGCATTCAACTTCTCGGCCATTCTCGCAACAATCGGGAGGATCGGGTGGGGAACGTACATCCTCGCCCTCATCATCATGACGATCCTCGTCTTCATCGTGAGCCTCGTCCTCGGCATGATTCCCATCATCGGCGGGATACTCTCGTTCATCTTCGGCCCCTTTATCGGCGTCTTCACGATGCGGTACGTCTACCTGCTCTACGACAGCGCAGGGACCGCGTAATTTTTTTTTCAACCCTCAAGAATCTCCGATTTTTCCGTAAAGGAGAATCTTCCCGTCATGGAACCTGTGATTGTAGCCGGAAACAGTTAACAAATCTCAGATTACAATATTTATAACGCCTTCCCGCCTATTCCCATACGGGTTGTTGTTCGTGGCGTCGAAGGTGAACGGCTGTTTTCAGGGATATCTCGTGATTGGTATCGTCTGTTCTGCAATCGTCTGGTGCATCCCGCTGGTTTCAGCGGCGACCACTGACGTTCGCATCGTAAACTTTGCACCGGATAATGTTACGGTGATTAACGAAACCACTGTTTCGTACCGTTGGATGGAAGAGAACCTGCCTGTTATCGGAGACGGGATAACACGGTACTATAACCAGGGCCCGGTCTTTGTCGACGATGCCGATACGGCACAGGAAGAAAATCTCCGCTGGAACGCAGCGGAGGATATCAATGTCCGGGAGAAGGACATGGGTGCGGTGAAAGGGACGGCGCTCAAAGACCTCTGCGAACTCGTAGGAGGCATGGATCCGGGAGACACCGTAAAGATCCGTGCGGAGGACGGATTCTCCCGGACGTTTGCCTACGAGAACGTGTATACGCCATCATCCCGGCAGGGACCCATGGTGATCGCGTGGTACCATGATGAGGAAGGATACGTCCCGAAGTACAGGGCCGGCATGCGGCTCCTCTTCCTCGCTGACAATACTACCAACCCGTGGGGACTCCACGCCTTCGGGAATGCCGACTGGCGCGAATCCGCCGCGCCGGAGTACTGGTATTATTACCGGCAGGGCGAGGAGAAGTACCCGACGACGACCGGGCTCTCGGTCCAGTATGTTGCAGAGATCCTGATCTCGTCCCACGATGGGGCACAGGACGAGGCGAAAGTCATGGCGGAAACAACTGTTCCCGCCCCGCCACCGACACCGGCAGCGGTCTCACCCGGAACGATCGTCGTGGCGCTTGCAGCCTGTGGTCTTTTCGGGGGCTTCCTGCACACGAGGGGACGGACGTGAGGCAGCGACACCGGCCAACTGACGATCCGGCCGTACCGGCAATTCGTATCCTGCCGGTCCTTGCCCTCCTCCTCCTCATCTCCGCCATTGCGGCCGTTGCATATGCGGCGCCGACAACGACACTCCACATCGTGAAATACGCGGTGGATGGAACAACGATCCTGAACGAGACCACGGTGGACTATCGCTGGCTGGAGGCAAACCTCCCGGTCCTGGGGGATGGCACGACACACTACTACCACCAGGGGCCGGTCTTTGCTGACGACAAGGAAGCGCAGTGGGATGTGAACGAGACGGCGAACTTCAAGGACCGCGGCGCCGTGAAAGGTACGGATATCAAAGACCTCAGCAATCTCGTGGGAGGCATGATGCCAGGCGATGAAGTCATGGTCAAGGCCCCGGATGGGTACCATGTCGAGTTCGCGTATGAAAATGTGTACGATCCCCAGCCCCGGCAGGGCCCCATTGTTATCTGCTGGTATAACGGCGAGGAAACGGCGGAAGGCGAGCGGCAGGGCGTTGGCTACCCGCCGGAGTACCATGCCGGGATGCGCCTCGTCTTCTTTGCGGACACATCGGTCAACCCCGAAGGCAGACACGTTTTCGGCAACAATGATATGCGGGAGGTGATGCCTCCGGCCGCCATCCACCTTTTCGAAGACCTCTACCCTTCGACCAGTGGGTATACGGTCAAGTGGGTTGACGACATACGGGTCTATACCGGTGGATATAACGGGACGAAAGGAGTTCTTGCAAAGTCGCTCGAAGAGAAGGCAGTGACACCGGCAACCACGCAGGCAAGCCCGCTCCCGACCGCAGCCGGTATCGGGGGGATTTTTTTCGCGTACCTGATTCTTTGGAGGCGGTCATGACGTTCAACGCAGATCCGGTACCGGTATTCTGTGTCCTGCTTGCGGTTGCCTGTATCTTTGCGGGCTGCACTGGTACCGCCCCCCCACGGGAAACGGATACGATCCCCGCCGATGACTTCCGGGGGTGGAACCTGACGGTCAACGGGACGACCCGGGCATCGTATACATTCGACGAGATCCGGGCGTTTCCCACTAAGGCCGGCAATTGTTACGCGGTCTCCACGGTCGGGATCAAGTACGGCCCCTACACCTGTAAAGGCGTCCTCTTAACCGATCTCCTCGAACAATCCGGGGGAATTGCGGAGGGGGACCAGGTCTGGGTTTCCGCCCCGGATGGCTATCTCTGGGTCTTCGACTACGACCAGACCCAGGGGGAAGGTTTCATCACCTTCAATGAGAGCCTCAGGGAGATCCCGTCGCCTCCTCTCCAGGTACTCCTGATGTACGAACAGGACGGAAAACCGCTCTCGTATGATGACGGAGGGCCGGTGCGTCTCGTGATCATTTCCGAAGAGGAGGGGATCGTCACCGAAGGCAGCGCGTGGGTAAAATGGGTGGACACGATCGAAGTAAAACGGAAATGACCTGTCCCTGCCGTGCGGGGATGCTCATTGCATTCCTCCTGCTCGCCCTGCTCTGCAGCACGGCGGGATGCAGTACCGGGGAACAGCACCAGAAGACCGTGCTGAAGGTGGTCCCGGCCGGAAGCCTCCTCCAGCCGTTTGCCGAGGTGGAACAGGAATTTGAGGCGACCCACCCGCAGGTCGATGTCCAGATCGAGGGCCATGGCAGCATCCAGGCGATCCGACAGGTAACCGATCTCCACCGGAACGTCGATGTCGTGGCGGTGGCGGATGCCTCCCTCATCCCGGACCTTATGTTCCGGACCGATCAAGCGACCGGTGCGAACTTTACGGATTCGTATACCCCGTTTGCCCGGAACGCGATGGTGATCGCCTACACGAACCGGAGCAGGTATGCTGATGAGATCTCGCAGGACAACTGGTACGGGATCCTCACGCGGCGCGGGGTCCGGACCGGGTTCTCGAACCCGATGCTTGATGCCGCCGGGTACCGCACGGTCATGGTTGCTCTCCTCGCCTCCGATTATTACAGGAACGCAACGATTTTTCCGGCGCTCATCGGGAGGCGGTTCACGCCCCCGCTGGTCATCAATGCCACAAATGGCGTACAGACCGTCGGACTTCCGGAGACGATGCGACCGTCGGATCCGGATCTTGTGATCCGGGACGGGAGCATCTATGTTATCTCCCTCCTTGAAGCTGGCGGGATAGACTATGCGTTCGAGTACCGCAGTGTTGCGGAGGGTCATAACCTTCTCTGGATCGATCTTCCCCAAGAGATCGATCTGAGCTCACCGGCCTATGCCGCGGAATACGGCAGGGCCCGCGTAACTCTCGGGTTCCAGCGGTTCAGCGCCATCGGGAAGG